>MTCR01000128.1 GCA_002212725.1 Sphingobacteriales bacterium TSM_CSM
GTTTCATCGGCATTGATACCTTTGTTTATGTCATTTCCGATGGTGAACTCACCGACACGGCACAGGTAATTGTTACCGTAAACGAAGTACCTAACCTCCCGCCAGTTGCCGTTGATGATGTGGATACTACTGCATTTAACGCACCTATTGACATTGCTGTATTGGACAATGACACCGACCCCAACGGCGATACACTGGCTGTGGTTATTATAGATGTGGAACCTGCCAACGGCTCCACCGCCATTAACCCCGACGGAACCATCACCTACACCCCCAACACCGGTTTTGAAGGCATAGATACCTTTACCTACATTATTACTGACGGCGAATTTAACGATACCGCACAGGTAGTAGTAATTGTTGGCAACCCCGACAACGAACCGCCATTAGCTGTTGATGATGCCGCCTCTACACCGCTCAATACACCGGTTGATATTGCCATTTTAGACAACGACTCAGACCCCAACGGCAATACGCTTATTGTGTTGGATATACCAGTACAGCCGCAAAACGGAACGCTGGTAATTAACCCCGATGGCACAGCTACCTATACCCCCGATACCGATTTCTTTGGTGTTGACACGTTTGTTTATGTTATAAGCGACGGCACCCAAACCGATACCGCCGTAGTAACCATAACCGTTGAAAGTCCCGATTGTGAAGACCTGTTTATTCCCAACGGGTTTTCGCCCAATGGCGATGGCATCAACGACCTGTTTATCATTGCCAACCTGCAACTCTGCTTCCCCGAAAATGAACTGGTTATTTTTAACCGTTGGGGTGATGAAGTTTTCAGGCAAAAAGGATACTCGCAGGTAAATGCCTGGGACGGCGCCTACCAGCAAAGCGGCAAACGCGTACCCGACGGAACGTATTTTTATGTACTGCTCCTGAACGATGAAGGCAACCAGAAACGAAACGGTTTTATTGAAGTATGCCGTTAACAACCCCGAAATCCGGCTCTGCATCGGGTATTTTTACCGATGCAGAGCCATAAAAAAACAATCTGTATTTTCAACATCACCCAAACATCTTTAACCTTATGAAACAGTTTCTATATATTTTTGCATTTTCATTGTTTTTAACAGGTTTTTCGGCATACCGGTTGTCAGCACAGCAAGATGCCCGTTATAGTATGTATATGTTTAACGGCATGTATGTAAACCCTGCCTATGTAGGTAGCAACGGCGCCCCTTCCCTATCGGCATTTTACCGCAAGCAATGGGTAAATATTGATGGCGCACCGCAAAGCATATCACTAAGCGCCAACACTGCTTTGGGTAAAAGAGACCAATACGGCTTGGGCGGCATTGCTGAGTACGACGAAATTGGCGTACATCAGCGCATTACCGGTTATTTAGCCTATGCCTACCGCATTAAACTGCCCATCGGGTATCTGGCTTTAGGCGTGCAGGGTGGTGTGCAGTACCTTCGGTCCAATTTTACCGATATTACCCCCGAAGAAGTCATTACCAATCCCGACCCTGTTTTTCAGGAAAATAATTCGGTTTTGCTGCCAAATTTTGGTTTGGGCATTTGGTTTAATACCCCGCACTTTTTTGCCGGCGCATCGGCTCCGCATCTGCTTAACAATAAACTCAAAGATGGTCAGCCCGATGTAGCTGTTGTAGGCAGGCAATTCAGGCATTACTTAGCCAGTGCCGGGGTGGTCATTGGGGCAGGTCAGTCGCTTAAGATTGTGCCCTCGGTGTTGGTAAAAGCCGTTCCGCGCAATGCGCCTGTTCAGTTTGATACCAATTTGAGCTTCTTTATTAAAGATGTGGTTTGGATTGGCTCTTCGTTCAGATTTGAACAATTGTTTAACCCCGAATCGGTAAACGGCATTATTGGTTTTCAGTTTAAAAACGGGTTGCGCTTAGGTTATGCCTACGACTACACGCTTAGCGATTTGCAAAACTTTACCTCCGGCTCGCACGAAGTTACATTGGGCTACGACATTAAAAAGAAAGCCGAGCGGTTTGTTACGCCGCGGTATTTTTAACCTTTTTCGGGTGAATTATTGCTGCTACGGCAGTAACCTGACTGATTTTTTTATTGTTTTTTTCATACTCAAGTTTCATGGTAGATTAGCTATATGGCGGGTGAAGTTGTTTCACCCGCTTTTTTTCTGCTTTTTTGAAGAAATTGTTATGCCCTAACAATATGTTGCAACCATATTCGGGATAGTTTTGTTAATTACAGTTGCAAAACGGCAGTTTTTTCGCTCAAAATCCGCATCTATGTTCATTCTTCGCATTCTGCACAACATTTGGGCAGTTATTTTATTTGGACTGCTGGTAATTTCGGCCATTTTAGTGGCTTTCCTTACCGCTCCGCTTGGCGAGCGCGGCCGGTTGCGGTACCTGCTCCGGTTTTGTCAGAGGGCGATAAATATATGGGCAAAATTGGTGGGTGTAAAACTCAATATTGTAAACAGCCATTTGGTTGACCCCAACCGCGAGTATGTTTTTGTTGCCAACCATATTGCCAATGGCGATGTGGTTATTATGACCGCAGCTATAGAGCATATTTTTACCGCAATTGGTAAAAAAGAGGTAGAAAACATGCCGTTTTTAGGCTACCTTTTTAAGCGTGTTTGTGTATTGGTTGACCGTAAAGACCCCGAAGACCGCCGCCGAAGTGTGGAAGAGGTAAAACGCCGCGCCAAGCACGGCTTATCGGTTACGCTGTTTCCCGAAGGAACTTTTAAAGATGAACCTACCGAACCTCTTTTGCCGTTTCATTCCGGCGCATTCCGCATTGCGGTAGATTTGCAGTTGCCCATTGTGCCCATGGTACTTATTAATGTTCGTGCATTGCTAACCAACAACAAATTGCCTATGCACCCCTGCACCATAACCTGTATTTACACCCCTCCTATTGAAGTGGCCGGACTAACGCAAGACGACGTACCCGCCCTGAAAGAAATGGTGTTTAACCGCATAAGAAATTTGGTTATTGAACACGAACCCATGTTTGCCCACTTTAAAAAAGAAGGCGAAGCAACTAATACAAGCGCTCAGGCTAAGGCGGGTTAGTATGGTGTGCTATTAGTTGCATCGCCAATCGGCCGTGTTCCCCCCTTCTATTATCATCTCTATGGTGTAAACCGGCAGTATTTCACCGGCATTTTCGTGTGTTATTTCGGGCTGGTTATTGGCATAGGTACCCATGCAATACAGTTGGTAGCTGTTGATATCATATTCACAACAATCTTCTAATGTCTTTATAAAACGAACCATTATATAAGGGTATTTTTTATAGAATGATTTTATATCGGTTTCTGTCGTTATTTCGGGTTGGTACTTGCGTATTTGAAGGTTGGCAAAGGAACAACTGTTGCCCGTGCCGCCAAGGTTACCAAAATAATTTTTCTGGTAAATTGACTTTGTGCCGGCGGGATGTTTCATTTTGTTAAACTCTGCGGTGTTTCTTGTTAATTCTGCATTGTTTTGTTCGGCTGCCTGTTTCGGTATTATTACGAAACAAAAAGAAAGTAATAAGCAAAAAAAGCCCGCAATAATTAACCCAACTTTTAATATTTTCATAACAAATTATAGTTTAGCGTTTCTCTGTCTTGTACCAAAACCGGTTAAGGCTGTTAGTAACTTCTGTTGAAGTTTACATAGGTTAACAACTTTAACGCATAAAAAATCATTCTATTATGCTAATACTGTTCATTGTATATTTGTAACTATTTAGGTGCCGTTTTTGATAATTTTGCATTTAAATGAACATTTCGATGCTTTCTGTTTAAAAAAACAGTATTTTTGTTGAAAGATTCGCAACAGAAAAACGAAAATGTGCTTGGTTTTTAATAATTTCGACAACAAAAAATTTTACAAAGCGTTGATTATCAATCAATTAAGAGTACCTAAATAGTTACGTATATTTTATATACATTTTAAGGGGAAATTTGCCTCCGTACAACTAAAAAACAACCACCGGGCAACCTTTTTTGTTACAATTTGGTGGTTAAACAACAATTTATCTAAGCTAATTTTGCAAATTGCACCCTGTTTACCATTTACAGTTTACTGCCAACGCATAAATGCTACACTGCCATGCGCATTTTTACAACACCTTTTTTTATTACAATAACTGCAATTAGTTTACTGGCTTACCCCTCGTGCAAAAAACAGGAAACGCCGGCAGGAGCAACACCCGGCATGGCAGGTGCAGCGCAAAAGGCAAAAATGGCATTTGTTGCCGATGGATTTATAGTAACCCCGCAGCAGGTAAATAATACTATAGTGGCGCAGGGGCGGCTTGCTGCCAATGAACTGGTAAACATACAGCCCGAAATAAACGGTAAAATTACCCGCCTTAACATTACCGAAGGCGTTGCTGTAGCCAAAGGCGCCTTACTGGTAAAGTTAGATGATGCCGATATTCTGGCGCAAATGCAAAAAGTAACTGCACAAAGGCAAATGCAGGTTACTACCGAACAACGGCAAAAAAAACTGCTCGACATTAATGGCATAAGCCGGCAGGAGTACGACCTTACGCTTACGCAAATAAAATCTTACGATGCCGATTTGGAAATACTGAAAGTACAGTTGGAAAAAACCGAAATTAAAGCGCCGTTTTCGGGTATCATCGGGCTTAGGAATGTGAGTGAGGGCGCTGTGGTATCGCCGGCTACGGTTATTACCACCCTTCAGCAGGTAAATCCATTGAAATTAGAATTTTCGGTACCCGAAAAATATTTTGCCAGCATTAAAAAAGGGCAAACAATACGCTGCACCTTTGCCGGCCTGACCGATACCGTATCCGGAATCATTTATGTAATTAACCCCGGCATTGATGCAGCTACCGGCACCCTGCTGGCAAAAGCAAAAATAAACAATGTCCAAAACCGGCTTTCGCCCGGGCAATTTGCCAATGTGGAAATTTTGCTCAATGCCCAACCCCGTGCCATGCTTATTCCCTCGCAATGCGTTATACCGGGAACGCGCTTTAAACAGGTAGCTGTTTACAAAGCCGGCGAAGTGCAAATGAAACAAGTTACCACCGGCGAGCGCACCGAAGCAGACGTGGAAATACTTACCGGACTGGAATTTGGCGACACCGTTTTGGTAACCGGCATTATGCAGGCACGCGACAAGGGTAAAGTACAACTGAAACAAATTGTTAACAAACCTTCGGGTAGTACAACCAAATAACACATGAGCTTACCAGGTTTATCGCTTAAAAGGCCGGTATTAGCCCTTGTCATGAACATCATTATTGTGTTGTTTGGCGTAATTGGGTTTAAATTTTTGGGAGTACGCGATTTCCCGGCCATTGACCCCCCAACCATTAATGTTAGGGCAGGGTATGCAGGGGCTAATGCCGAAATTATTGAATCGCAAATTACCGAACCACTCGAAAAAGCCATTAACGGCGTGCCGGGCATTAAAAGCATTACCTCCTCCAGCAGCCAGGGCATTAGCAACATTACCGTAGAGTTTGAACTGGGCAACAACCTGGAAGAAGCCGCCAACGATGTGCGTGACAAAGTTTCGCAAACCATAAGGCAACTGCCCGCAGATTTAGATGCGCCGCCTGTAGTATCAAAAGCCGATGCCAACTCCGATGCCATTATTTCCATGACTGTTACCAGCAACACCCGCAACCAGTTGCAGGTAACCGATTTTGCCACCAACGTACTGCTGGAAAAACTGCAAACCATTCCCGGCGTAAGCACCCTGCAAATATGGGGCGAAAAACGCTACGCCATGCGAATTTGGATGGACCCGGTAAAACTAACCATGTATGGCTTAACCGCACAGGATATTGTGGCCGCACTGCAACGCGAAAACATAGAACTGCCATCGGGGAAACTGGCCGGCAACAGCACCGACCTTTCGGTTAGAACATACGGCAAACTTACTTCCGAAGATGAGTTTAACAATCTCATTATTTCCAATAAAAACAACAACCCTATTCGTCTGTCTGATGTGGCTACCGCCGTTCTTGGCCCCGAAAACGAAGAAACCGTATTAAAAGAAGGCGGTATTCCTATGATTGCCCTGGCATTGGTACCGCAACCCGGCTCAAATTACGTGGCCATTGCCGACGAATTTTATAAACGCTACGAACAACTGAAAAAAGATGCGCCAGAAGATATTAAATTAGATATTGTGCTGGACAATACCCAGTTTATTAAAAAATCTATTTCCGAAGTAGAAGAAACCCTGCTTATTGCCTTTTTGCTGGTTATTCTCATTATTTACCTCTTTTTCCGCGACTGGCTTATTGCCGTTAGGCCACTTATTGATATTCCGGTTTCACTCATCGGGGCGTTTTTTATTATGTACGTTTTCGGGTTTACCATAAATATTTTAACCCTGTTGGCCATTGTGCTGGCCACCGGTTTAGTGGTAGATGATGGCATTGTGGTTACCGAAAATATTTTTAAGCGCCTTGAAAAAGGTGTGCCAAAAATGAAAGCCGCCCGCGAAGGCAGCGAAGAAATTTATTTTGTGGTAATAGCTACCAGTGTTACCTTGGCTGTGGTGTTTTTGCCCATTATTTTTTTGCAGGGGTTTGTAGGGCGGCTGTTTAGGGAGTTTGGCATTGTGGTATCGGGGGCAGTGCTCATTTCGGCTTTTGTATCGTTATCGCTTACGCCGGTACTAAACGTTTGGCTTACCAAAAGCAAGCCCAAACACTCGTGGTTTTACCATGCCACCGAGCCGTTTTTTGCCGCCCTCGAAAACGGTTACCGCAGCACACTGCGCCTTTTTTCAAAAGTAAAAATATTGGCCGTGGTAATATTGGCTGCCTGTTTTGCAGGCATTTATTACCTGTTTCAAATGCTGCCGGCAGAACTTGCCCCTATGGAAGACCGCAGCCAGTTTCGCCTGTCGGTAACAGCGCCGGAGGGCACTTCCTTTGATGCCATGGATAAATACATGGATGCGCTTGGGCGTCTCATCATAGACTCGGTTCCCGAAAACCGCATGTTGCTTACCGTTACCGCCCCTACTTTTGCCGGCAGTGGATCGGTTAATTCGGGTTTTGCCCGCATTGCGCTGGTAGAACCCAAAGAGCGGCTCCGCTCACAGCAGGATGTAGTGGCTGCTGTAAACAAGCTCGGTTCTAAACTTACACAGGGGCGCGCCTTTGCAATACAGGAGCAAACTATTGCCACCAACAAACGAGGCGGGCTGCCCGTAGCATTTGTTTTGCAAAACATATCTTTCGATAAACTAAAAACTGCCTTGCCTGCATTTCTGGAAGAAGCCTCTAAAAGCGAAGTGTTGCAACAAATTGATGTGGATTTGAAATTTAACAAGCCCGAACTGAGCGTAGAAATTCTCCGAAGCAAAGCAGCAGACCTGGGCATAAGTGTTGCCGAAGTATCGGAAGCGCTGCAAATGGCTTTCAGCAACCGCCGAATCAGCTATTTTACCATGAACGGTAAACAATATCAGGTGCTTGGGCAATGGGAGCGCGGCTACCGCGATGACCCTACCGACCTTAAAAACATTTACGTAAAAACTGCATCGGGCAATTTGGTAAGTATAGACAATGTGGTACAAATCAGCGAGCAAACAAGCCCGCCTACCATTTACCACTTCAACCGCTATAAATCGGCTACGGTATCGGCCGGGTTGGCGCCGGGTAAAACCATTGGCGATGGCATTGCCGAAATGCAGCGTATTGCCGGCAAAGTATTGGACGATTCCTTTAACACTGCCCTTACCGGCGCTTCAAAAGACTATGCCGAAAGCGCTTCCAATACCGGCTTTGCCTTTATACTGGCGCTCATACTCATTTTCCTCATTCTGGCAGCCCAGTTTGAGAGTTTTATTGACCCGGTTATTATTATGCTTACCGTGCCCATGGCCATTTGCGGAGCGCTGTTGTCATTACACTTTTTCGGGCAAACCATTAACATTTTCAGCCAAATAGGTATGATTATGCTTATTGGTCTGGTAACCAAAAACGGTATTCTTATTGTAGAATTTGCCAATACCCTTATGGAACGCGGCAAATCAAAAACCGAAGCCGCCATAGAAGCCGCCGTTATGCGTATGCGCCCTATTGTAATGACCAGTCTTGCCATGTCATTGGGTGCGCTGCCTATTGCCTTGTCTATGGGCGATGCCGCTACCAGCCGCATACCGTTGGGCATTGTAATTGTTGGCGGCATTTTGTTTTCCCTAATTCTTACCTTGTTTATTATACCGGTTATGTACACCATCATCAGCCGGCGCAAACCTTCACCTCCCGAAACGGCAGAAAATTCTCCGCTATGACACTACCCAGGTTTTTGCTTGCTGCCCTGCTTTGGGGCTGTTTGTTGTTGCCTGCAATCGCACAGGAAACCCTTACCCTGCAAAATGCCATAAAACTGGCGCTCGAAAATAATTATAATCTGCAAATTAGCCGCAATAACATACAGGCCGCACAGGTAAATGACCACCCGGGCGCAGCCGGCATGTTGCCCACGGTAAACCTGCAAAGCAGCACCACAGGGCAGGTAAACAACCTAAGCCAAAAATTTACCAACGGTACCGAAATTAAACGCGCCGGCGTGCTGGCCTTTAACGCCCAGTTTGCAGTAAATGCCGAGTGGACCCTTTTTGACGGTTTTAGAATGTATGCCACCCGCCAACGCCTCAAAGAGGAAATTGGATTACAAACCAAACTCCTCAACGGGCAAATGCTGGAAACAGTAAGAAGCGTTACCGAATACTACCTCGAAATTGTAAGACAACAGCAACTACTCAAAAATACCGATGCCATGTTGTCCATTTCCAATGAGCAGGTGCAACTGTTTAAAATGCGCTTTGAAAGCGGTTTAAGCGCTAAAATGGATTACCTTCAGGCACAAACCGATTACAACACCCAACTTTCGCAAAAAAATGTACTCCTAAACAGCCTTGCCCAAACCAAAGAAAACCTGAACGTTATCCTTGGCCGAAATGCCGGCATTGGTTTTACCGTAGAAGACTCTACCCTGCTAAATGCTGTTTGGGCGCTGCCCGACACCCTCAACACCGATAACAACCCCAATGTGCAACTAACCAAAACCCAAATCGGCATTTCGCAACTGCAATATCAGGAAATTGAAGCCGGCAAGTATCCGCAAGTTGACCTTGTTGGCACCTACAACTTTAACTATAACCGCTCACAAGCAGGGTTTAGCCTCTTTAACCTCAACACCGGCCCTGTTGCCGGCATTAACCTTACCTGGAACCTGTTTAACGGCGGTACGCTAAAAAGGGCATTAACCATTAACCAAATTACCCGCCAATCTTTACAAACCGGCTTGGAACAAACCCGTCAATTGCTCGAAAGCCAATGGGTTCAAGCCCGCCGGAATATTGCATTTTTCCGTCAGCAGGTTCAATTGGAAGACCAAAACCTGGCTACAGCCTCCGAAAATATGACCATTTCTATGGAACGGCTGCGTGCCGGTGTAGCCAATGCATTAGAGCTTCGCGAAGCACAGCGCAGCTACGAACAGGTACTCATGCGCAAAACCGAAGCGCTGTACCAAATTAAACTTGCCGAGCTTGCCCTGCTGTATCTGCAAGGCAACCTGCTCAAAGATGAGTAAAACTCTACGCCTATACAACCGAAAACACTATCGCAATTTTCAGCGCTTAAGTTTGCATTTCCCCATAGCGCTCTTTGCGAACTTTGCGGTTAAATTCTTACCATCAAAATAAGAGCTACGGGTTTATCTGCACCACATTTACCGTACCCGCAACTCCTGCATTCCATAAAACGGTAATGCTGTTGGTGCCTTGTCCGGCGGTAATGGTGCCGCCGGTTACTATCCAGGTATAGGTAGCGCCCGCCGGGCCGGCCGGCACAGAATATACTGCCGTTGCACTTTGACAGGCAGTGGCATTGCCGCTAATAACCGGAGTAAAACTACAGGTATTGCCTACCTTCATGCCGTTTCCAAAACTCGAAACCCAAATTTCGTTTTGGTTGTATGGGTTAAAATAAACCCTTTCGGGCTGCCTGAAAGGGTAGCTATCCACCAATGCCCATGCAGGTGTGGCGGCGTTCATGTTGGTACTATGCCATAGCCCTTGTGTTTCGGTGGTAAGAAAAGCCTGCATCGTATTGCCCGGGTTAAAGGTTATGGAGGTGACGCGGTCAAACTGACTGCCGGTCAGTTTTGTCCAGTTGGTACCGCGGTTGGTGGTTTTGTACAAACCGCCCAACCCGTTTGGCGGGCCGCCCCAACCGCTGAATACGCCCACATACCACGTATTTTGGGTAGCATCGTTGGGGTCAATAACAATATCTTTTGTCCAGTAGTACATGCCGGTATGACTCACATCTGTCCACGAATTAGATGCGGGGTTATAAATGAATACGCCCGAACTGGCGGTAAATGTGCCGGATGAATTTCTTCGGCCCGAATAGGTGCAAACCATGCTGCCGTCGTTCAGCACCGTAATACAGGAGGGGTGTCCTTCGGTTCGGGGTGGGGCGGGCAGTTGTGTCCAGGTGGAGGTGGCCAGCAGGTTGGCGTTGTTGGTCATCCAAATTCCGCCCTGGCTGGCAGCGCCGCCGCCGTAGTGTATAACCGATGCATACATGCGGTTGGAGTTGTTGGGGTCTATGGCAAGCCAAAACACCGGGTGTCCAAAGGTGTGCATGGTAGTCCAGGTAGCGCCGTTATCGGTAGACAAAACAATTTTTCCGTTGCTGTCCGATACATCTAACCTTGCATCGGTAAGGTAAGTGCTTTGGTAAATATCATGCACATTGGAAGTGGCAGCAAACAGCGTTCCCGATGGATTTTGCACCAGTCGATAGACCGAATTGACCGAAAACCCCGAATAGGTAAAACCCCAGGCAGTTCCGGCATCGATGCTGCGTATGGCGCCAATATCGCTGTAAGCGGCCATCATGGTATTGGCGTTCATCCAATGCACCTGCCAACAGGTGGTATTTTCCAGCCCTATGCTGTGGTAGGTTTGATTTTTGGGAGTGGGGCTGCCGGCCGGGTGTTGGTCGGCCGGGTTTACATACGCCTGTTTCCACGTAGCCCCGCCATCGGAAGTGGTATGCACAAACCCAAAATCGCCGAATAATGCTTTATTGGAATTGTTCGGCGCTACGGCTATGCCAAAAGCAGTTTCGCCCCAGCTCCAGTTTTTGTCGCCTTGCCAGCCGCTCCAGCCGGTTTGTATGTTTTGGTTGTTGGTAGAGGTAAACACCTTTGTCCAACTAATGCCGCCGTTGGCAGATTTAAACACCATCGGTGCATTAAGGGCATTATCGCTGCCGGCAAGGTATATGGTGTTTATGTCGTTTCGGGCCATACCGGTGTACATAACAAAATCGGAACTGAAATTAATGCCCGATGAAGCGCTTACCCACGTTCCAGAAGCATTATCCATTGTGTAAACTCCTTTTCCGAAGCCATAGTAATCCCATGGCATGACCAAATTATACACATCGGCAGAATTGGCGGTAATGCAGACAAAGCGGGTAGTTGCACCGGTTTTAGCGCCCGAAAAATGCCAGATTACCTGCCCAGCGGCAATGCCCGATGCAGCCAACGGCGCAAAGTTGAGTCCGCCGTTAGAGGAATAAAACAGCCCTTCGTTGGTTGCTATGTAAATATTGCTGCCATCAAAAAATGCGCCGCTCAAAATAATGCCTGCGCCCATATTGGCAGCATGTTTTACCAGCGCAAAAGAGGTTCCGCCATTGTTGGAAATCACAATATCGCCGTAGTAGTTCATGAGCAACTGGTTGGGGTTGTCATAATTGGCAATCATGCGGTAAACGCCGCCAAGCGAGTTGTCGAAACCCGGCAGCGGGTTCCAGGTAGCGCCGCCGTTGGAGGTTTTAACCGGGTAGCCTTCGTTGCCATCGTTGTAGTTGCTGTATGCAATGAGCGGGTTGTTGGTAAATTCATAGGTAGATACATTGAGTACCGGCAGAGCAGAGAAATGCAGTTGTGAGTAGGAGTTCCCAAAATCGGCAGAGTGAAACAATTCGCTCATATCGCAACTGATGTAAAACTCGTTGTCGTTGGCGGGGTTAATGGCAGGGAAAAACAAGGCGCCGCCGCCGCCCACGCCGCGTGGCTGCCAGTTTGCCGGAACCTGCGCCCAATTTACCCCTTGCACAAGCAATAACAACCCGATGATATAAACAACCTTGCGTTTCATGTTAAAATGGTTATGGAGTGATGTATAGAAGCAATAAGCCAAAGGTAGCGAATAATGCCCGGTTTAAGGTTTACCCATACATTTTATTCGGGGATTTTTTTCGGTTATAGCCTTTTGTTTTCCCGATAAACAAATTAAAATATTGGTTTTTTTCGCAAATAAAATTAACCAGATGCTTATATTTGAGCCGTTTTGGCAAACTTAGCAAGGCTGTTGCACCGGAAATGCACATTGTGCTGTTTTTTTAAACATTCGTTTAAACGGTATATGCTTTGTTTGCTCTAACAACCCAAACAGGTAAAAAACCTGTTTTACCCGTTTTTACAAACTCCTTTGTATGCAACCGATAAACTGGGAAGAACTGCCCGCGCTGCGATTGCTGCTGCCCTTTACGGCAGGCATATTGTTGGCCATTTACACGCCCGTAAACTGGACGCACCTGCCTTTTTTTGCTCTTAGCCTTTGGATAGCGCTACTGCTGATGGGCAACTGGCGCACATGGCAACAAAATTACGGGTGGCAATGGTTATTTGGTGCAATGTTATCGGTATTGTTGCTGGTAAGCGGGTTTACCCTTACACAGCAACACCGGCAGTTGGAGCGGCCAGGACATTTCAGCCACTTTCTTTCCGACACCGCTTTTGTGCTGATGCGGTTAAATGAGCCGCTTATTGAAAAAGACCGCTCTTACAAGACAGAGGTTAGCATTGCTGAAGTACACAACGGTGCACAAACCCAAAAAACCGAAGGCAAGGCATTGGTCTATTTTGCCAAAGACAGCCTTACGGCCCGCCTTAAATATGGCGATGTGCTGCTGGCCAAAGCCCGTTTTACCGATATTGCCCCACCCAAAAACCCGGGCGAGTTTAACTACAAACAATACCTGGCTTACCAGCAAATTTACCAGCAGGCGTATGTAAAACAAGGCATGTACCGCCAACTGCCGGTAAACACCGGCTACCGCCTGTTTACCTTTGTGTTTTCGTTGCGTACTTACTTTATACAGGCCATAGAAAAATACGTGCCCGGCACCGCCGAGAAGGGCGTGGCAGCAGCCCTGCTGCTGGGTTATACCCAGTTTTTGCAAGATGATATGCAGCAAACCTACTCGCATACAGGAACCATACACGTATTGGCGGTATCGGGGTTGCATGTGGGCATTATTTATCTGGCTGCCGGCAGCCTGCTGTTTTTTTTAGACCGCCGCCGCCGGTGGGGAGTTTGGGTAAAAACTATGGTGTTAATTACTATTGTTTGGCTCTACGCCCTGTTATCGGGGTTGCCGCCCTCGGTTAGTCGTGCTGCTGCCATGTTTACCTTTTTTTCGCTGGCGCAATTGTTTAACCGCCGCACCAATTCATACAACATCATTGCCATGTCGGCCTTGCTGCTGCTGTGTATTGACCCGTTTTTAATTACGCGCATCGGGTTTCAATTGTCGTATGCCGCCGTTGCGGGCATTATTTTTTATCAGCCGAGGCTTTACCAGTTTTTCAACATTGAAAACAAATATTTAGATAAACTTTGGCAGCTAAGCTCTGTAACACTGGCAGCACAGCTAACCACCACCCCGCTTACGCTGTTTTATTTTAACCAGTTTCCTACCTATTTTTTGCTGGCTAATCTGGTGGCGGTTCCTTTATCGGGCATTGTTTTGCAACTTGGAT
Organism: Sphingobacteriales bacterium TSM_CSM; assembly: GCA_002212725.1. Classification (GTDB taxonomy): domain Bacteria; phylum Bacteroidota; class Bacteroidia; order Chitinophagales; family UBA2359; genus UBA2359. Next base: position 13,811 of record MTCR01000128.1, read on the forward strand.
TTGTTTTTTTTATTATTTCACCATTCGCACCGGCGGCAAAATTGCTGGGTTTGCTGTTGGGTTGGGGCATAAAGGTGCTCAATACCTACCTGTATTATGTGCAGCAACTGCCGTTTTCGGTAGTGCAGGGGTTATCGGTAACGCATATTGAAATGCTATTAATGTATGTGTTTATAGCGCTGGCAACTTTGTTTTTCCTCTTCAGGCAAGTTAAGTACATGCAATGGTCTTTGCTGGCGCTGCTGTTGTTTACATCGGGTTGGGCGGTTGCCAAGTACCGGCATTTGCAATACCGCGAAATTTGCATCTATCAGCTCAAAAATGCCACTGCTATTGAGTTGGTAAAAGGGTATAATGCCGTAGTGCTTGCCGATAGCGCCGGTATGGAGCAATTTGCCGGCACACCCATAACTACCCCCGGCAGACCGCCCATTAATAAACGGCAATACCTTCCCCTGCAACCCGAAAACCCATTGTTAACAACGCAAGCCCCTACCCTGTTTGCCCAAAATCTGTTTTTGCAACCACCGTTTTTGCAGTTTTTTAACCAAAAAATACTGCTCCTTACCGACTCTGCCAATTACTGCCCCCAGCCAACTGCCCAAAAAATAGCACTCACACTGGGCATACTTACCCAAAACTGCAAAGCCCCGTTAGAACAACTGCAATACTGTTTTTCCTTTGACACACTGGTTATTGATGGCTCAAACAAAGGCTGGTTAGCCCGAAAATGGGCTGCCCAAGCCGATAGCCTCCATATTCCGGTATATAGCACCTACGACAAGGGGGCATTTGTAAGAAAATGGTAACATTGGTAGTCCATTTTCAACAATGCCAACACCAGTCCAAACAACTAAACAATTCCGCAAAGTCATCGTTTTGGAAAATTTAAGGGCTTACAGGAATGCCACAGCAACGAAACAAATATGAGCACTGCCTAACGCTACCCCGCCTTGTCTGTCACCTGCTCTTCGCCCAAACCTTTGTGTTCCCAAACATTTTCCCCTGCTCCTGTCTTTTTTGTCAACCGCGCATCGGAAATTTTACCTATTTTTACAGTCGGGTTTGATTTTTACTGTAAATACGGTTTAATATGAAAAAATTTTATCAGCTTTATTTGTTGCTTTTTATCATAGCATTGGGTTTGCCCGCCTGCAAACAGGGTAAAACGGTTCAAAAAACCAAAGACGACGGCATTATTGAAGTGGTTTTTCTGCAAATGAACGATGTATATGAGGTTACTCCGTTAGAAGGGGGTAAAACTGCGGGGTTGGCCAGGGTGGCTACAGTGCGTAAAAACCTGCTGCAAAACAACCCCAACACGTTTACCGTACTTGCCGGCGATTTTTTAAGCCCTTCGCTACTGGGCACGGTTAAGTACGAAGGTGCACGGATTAAAGGCCGCCAAATGGTTGATGTACTCAATACACTGGGGCTTGATATTGTTACCTTTGGCAACCATGAGTTCGATATTAAGGAAGACGAACTGCAAAGCCGCCTCAACGAATCGAAATTTAAATGGGTATCGGCCAATGTGCGCCATAAAATGGCCGACCAGATTGTACCCTTCTCCAAACGCATTGACGGAAAAGAGGAATTTGTGCCCGAAACGCTTACGCTGGAAATAAAAGATGCCGATGGCACTACCGCAAAAATAGGTATGTTTGGCGTTACCGTGCCTTATACCAAAACCGATTATGTAGAATACGCCGATGTGTTTAGAACAGCCGGAAAAGCCGTTGCCGATTTATCGGCCAATACCGATGCCATTGTTGCTCTCACCCACCTTGATGTGGACGACGATAAAAAATTAGTGGCACAATATCCAAAAATTAACCTGCTTATGGGCGGACACGACCACGACCACATGTACTACAAAGTGGGTGAAAGCATTGTGGCAAAAGCCGATGCCAATGCCAAAACAGTATATATTCACCGTGTTATCATAAACAAAAATACTAAAAAAACAGCTGTTGTTTCTAACCTCATGCCCATTAACAATAATATACCCAACGACAGCATTACCGATGCCGTGGCGCAAAAATGGATATCCATTGCCACTACCAGTTTTAGCCAAATGGGTTTTAATGTAAACGAGGTTATTACGCATATTGACCCCGCTTTTCCGTGGGACGGGCGAGAGAGTACCGTAAGACACCGCCAATGTAACCTTGGACAAATGATTACCAAATCTTTTTCGGCCGCATACCCTACCTCCGATTGCGCCATACTGAACAGCGGCTCTATAAGGGTTGATGACCAGTTGGGCGGCGATATAACCCAGTTCGACATTTTGCGAACCCTGCCTTTTGGCGGTTATATTGTAGAGGTAGAAATGAATGGCAGCCTGCTGGAAAAAGTACTGCAGGCCGGACTAAAAAATGTAACCAAAGGCGGCTACCTGCAATGGGACAGAATAAATTACCGGCAGGCCGATAACCGGTTTCTGGTGCAAGATAAGGTAATTGACCCCAACCGAGTGTACCATGTGGTTTTACCCGATTTTTTACTCACCGGCGTAGAAACCAACCTCGATTTCCTGAAACCCGATAATCCCGAAATTGTAAAAGTAACCAAACCCGACCCGGCCGATAAAACCGATATAAGAAACGATGTGCGGCAGGTGGTTATTGAGTATGTAAAAAAACTAAAATAATAGTTTACCCCGCTACTTACCGCTTACACAACCAAACCGCTATTTCTTCATCGGTAAAAACGGTTTGGCAGGTTGTTTGTATTTCGGGCGGAAGCGGCTCGGCGCAGTTATCCCAAATAATGGCATCGTATGGTTTGGCAGCGGGGTTAAACGGTGCATAATCAACGCTGTTTGGATTACCCATTACTATTTTCAGGGGTTTGTGTGCGGTTTTACAGTAAAACTCCAGCAGTGGTTTGTAGTAATCAAAATTAAGGTAACAGCGCTGCACATTTTGTTGCATCAATATGGCGGCAATATGGCGGCTGTTGGTATCGCGGGGCAAGCTCCAGTTTACAAAATCGTTGCTATGAGCCAAATATGCATTAACAGTAATAAAAATTCCTGCAACAAAGACCATGCCGGTATTTTTGGTTCTTGCGGGCAAATAATTGTACAGTCCGTTAACCGCTAAAGCAACCAATGAGGTTACAAAAACCATTTGGTAAGACCAAACACGCTCGGGAATATAAACTCTTTGCAAAAAATAACTAAAAAATATTATTCCAATATTCAAAACCGAAAACAGGGTTAATTTTTGTTGTACATTATTGGCAAACCTATAAAAAACGGCAATCAAAACTGCCGCAACTGCCGGCATCCATAAACTAAAGGCAGTGCCAAACATAAAATACCAGCATCGGCTTACATAGTGCATCACATGCTGCCAAACCCATTGCCGGCTATGGGCATCGGTTGCAGCTTCTGCGCCCAACTTCAGCCCTGTTCCCAATAACATGGGCATGTACAGCAAAAGGGCAAAAACAACCGCCAAAATATGTACGGCAAACATTCTGCCGAACAAAACCTCGTTTTTGAAGCGAAAGGCACTCAACACAGCATACAATATCAGGGCGGTAAACGGGTAAATAAAAGTGGGCATGCTGTAAAAACCCAAAGCGCAGGAAACAGCATATAAATACTGCCATTGATGCCAAATATAGGGTTGTATTCCTCTTTTTGCTATTTCCAGCATTCTAAACATGCAGTAAACCGATGCAATAACAAAAAAAGTAAGCAGCATATACCCTCTGGCATACAACATGTAAAACGTAACCGGTCCCGAAAACGCAAAAAAAGCCGTTGCCGCCAAAGCTACACTGTAACTAAAAAAATACCTCAAAAATCCAATTATTGCCAAAACCGATAAAAATCCAAAGACCACAACGGGTAACCGCATATTTACCGCCGCATCAAAGGGTAAAAACCCGAAAAACCAGGCCAACACCACATACAACGGGTGGTTGTTATACACCGCCAATGCTACCAACAAATTGCCCGATAAAAAGTAATTGTACGTCCATGCTTCGTCATACTGTATGGGGTAGTGCAGGTAGTAAACCGTTTTACCCAATAACAACAACAGAAGCATTACAAAACAAAACCGCTCACCGGTTGTTGATGGCCAAACTAATTTTAACCATGCACCGAAAAGCAACCCGGTTTGCCGCCCCAACTGTACTACCGAACTTGTTGCCGCATTTACTTTCTTTACCAGTATGGGCAGTACAAGCAGGTACGCGGTAAGTAATACAACCACGGCTATACGGGCAAACTCAAATTTTGAAGGCGTAAAAAACCGGCTCCGCACCAATGGCAATACCGACATTTTACCCGAACTCTGTGCCACTAAAAGGGTAAATGTATCGTAGTTGTACCACCACAAAACAGCAGTTCCTGCCGAAAGCACCCCCAAAATACAAAGCAGCAAACTATAATAACCCGCTTTTATGATACCGGCAGCCATTCATTTTTGTTAGTGCATGTTAAAAAAACCATGCCCTGCCCGGAACTGCCCGGCGGCATGGTTTGTTTGTACAAACATCGGGGTAAATAGGCACAATACCAAACAAGCGCCGCTATCAATCATTTAATTACCGTATTTTTGCACCATGAATCATGAAAAAGAACACCTGTTCAACTTTGAAGAAGGGGAAGTGCTGTTGGTTAACAAACCCCTAGGCTGGACCTCGTTTGATGTGGTGAATAAACTGCGCTATGCCTGCGGAGTGAAAAAAATTGGACATGCCGGCACTTTAGACCCTATGGCTACCGGCCTGCTCATTATATGCATTGGCCGAAATGCTACCCGCCGCATTGACGAATATCAGGGAATGAACAAAGAATATACCGGCACTTTTTACCTGGGCGCAACCACACCCTCCTTTGACCGAGAAAAAGAACCCGACCGCTTTTTCGATATCGGACATATTACCCCTGCACAATTAGAGCAAGCTGCTCTGTCTTTATCGGGTAGTTATGAACAAACACCACCCATGTTTTCGGCCATTAAAGTAAATGGCAACCCCTTGTATATAAAAGCACGAAAAGGTGTGGAAGTAGAAGTAAAAAAACGGCCGGTTACCATACACGAGTTTGAACTTTGCGGCATTGAACTGCCACTGGTACATGTGCGTATTGTTTGCAGCAAAGGAACCTACATACGCTCCATTGCATCGGATTTTGGCAAGCAACTCCAAAGCGGGGCTTATTTGTTTTCACTTCACCGCACCAAAATCGGCAATTTCAGCATCGAAAATGCATGGGAACTACCCGATTTGGTAAAGGCAGTTTCGTCCTGCAAAAACGCACCGCAATAAAATTGCCCGTTTTTGTTAACCTTAGTTGTACTTTAATGTGGTTATTTTAAACAAATTACAACCAAAACCGGTGTTCCTGCGTTTATTGTATATGGTGAATAAACAGAAGTAAAGCCATAGTTTTTCGTCGTCAGTTTTCAGGCCCTCAAAGAATTTATACCCTTTGAGGGCTTCTTTTTTTCCCCGATGTTTGTGCCGTGCCAAAAGCACACGGCCTGCTGCAAATGCAACAGTCCGTGTGCAAGAAAGCATTGGTTTTTGCTTTTGTTAATAACCGCTATTGTTTTACAAATTTAGCGCTTGCCTGCTGGCCGCCCGGTGTTTTAAGGTGTGCCAAATAAGTTCCCGATGGCAATGCATTTACCGGCAGTTGGCACATATTCATACCACCCTGAGTTTGCAGGTTGTTGTGCAGATACTGTTTACCAAACAAGTCATATACCTCCAAAACTACTTGCCCGTAACCCGCGCTAAAATAAACGGTGGTAAAAGCAGTTGCCGGCGATGGCGCAATGGTTTGAATTTTCAGCACAGGTTCATCGGGCCAAACCTGAAGAGGAGTTTGTTTCAGATTTCCGCCTCCGTCATTGTTACCCGGAGCCATGCCGCCGCCGTCGCAATCGCCCACCTGCACAATTATATGCAGCGTATCACATTGTCCGGCGGTATTGCAGCCTATTACCGAAATAGTTTCTTCGCCCACAAACAAAGGCAGCGAGGTATATTGGAAACAGGTATTGTCCAGCATATTAATAGAGCAGTTGTAGGTTGTGCTGGCACTTAAAATGGCAATATCAGCGCCGATATTGCAAAATTCGGGGCAGAAGGTAATGGGTGTAAGCGGGCTGGTGCAAACATAAAGTACTTCATCACAACCGGCATTCACCTGTACACTCACCTGAGCATCATCGCACAAGCCAAACTCATTACAAATCTGGTAGGTAAATAAATCAACGCCTTCAAATCCTGCATCGGGTACATACTGCAACCCATTGCCCGAAACCGTAACCGTTCCGTACTGTGGCTGGGTAAAGGAGGCAATGGTGAGCGTGGTGCCGTTTGCCACGTCATTTGCCGTAATGTCAATCCATACAGGTGTTCCGCTGTTGGTTTGTGCGCTGTCGTTGTTGGCAACCGGCGGTTGCGGCTCGTTGCAATTACCGTCTTCGGTAATAATGGCCGTTATGGTTATGGTTTGGCAGGTGAAGGCATCGCAGGCTGTTACCACAATAATATCTTGCAACCCTGCCATACCCGGCAGCGGGGTGTATTGAATACATTGGCTTAACATCACCAACCCGCAGTTAAAGGTAGTGCTGGCTTCGGTAATAGTGTAGCCGGGCTGCAACTGACAGAAATTAGGGCAAACTATCTGCGTTACCACCGGCTGTCCGCAAATGGTAGTGTCAGAAGCACAAGGAGGCGGTGGCGTGCAATCGGTAACGGTTACAAATACCGCATCGGTATCGCTGCAACCATAAGCATCGCTCACCGTAACAATATAAGTAGTGCTTACAACAGGACTTACGCTGATGGAAGCGCCGCTATCGCCCGTACTCCAATGGTAAATAGTTCCTCCCGATGCGCTTAACATCACACATTCACCGGCACAGGTTGTTTCATCGTCTCCGGCATTGGCCGTAATTGCACCCCCAACCACTACCGTTACCGCATCGGTTGCGCTACAACCGCCTGCATTGCTTACGATTACCGTATAAGTGGTGGTTGAAACCGGACTTACCGAAATGGTAGCGCCGGTCTGTCCATTGCTCCATTGGTAAACACTTCCACCCGTTGCACTAAGCGTAGCGCTGCTTCCGGCACAAATTACCATATTGGCACCTGCATTGGCATTTACTCCGGGTGCAACGGTTACCGTTACATAATCGCTGGCTTCGCAGCCATTGGCGTTGGTTACGGTAATGGCATAAGTAGTGGTAGTACCCGGCGAAACGGTAATGCTCGATGTGGTTGCTCCTGTACTCCACAGGTAACTTCCGCCACCCGAAGCGGTAAGAACTGCACTGCCACCTTCACAAATAGTTTGGTCGGCTCCGGCATTGGCAGTAGCAGTTAGTACGGTTACAGTTACGGCATCGGTGTCGGTACAACCGTTTGCGCCGGTTACGGTTACCGTATAAGTGGTAGTAACCGAAGGACTTACATTAATATGCCCAGATGTTTGACCGTTGCTCCAGCTATATTGTACACCGCCACTCGCCGATAAATTAACGCACTCACCGGCACAAATGCTCACATCGGGGCCTGCATCGGCTTCGGTTTGACTAACGGTTACCGTTACAGAATCGGTATCGGTACAGCCCGAAGTATTGCTTACAGTTACCGTATAAGTAGTAGTTGATGTCGGGCTAACCGTAATACTGCCCGATGTCTGACCGTTGCTCCATTGGTAAGTTCCGCCGCCTGATGCTGTCAGCATCGTACTTTCGCCAAGGCAAATGCTGCTGTTAGCGCCGGCATTGGCGGTGGGTTGGTCAACAACATAAACCGTAACATAATCTACTGCATCGCAGCCGCTGCCGCCATCTGCCATTACACTGTAAGTTGTGGTAACCTGTGGTGATACCGTTATGCTTGCTCCGGTTTGCCCCGTGCTCCATTCATAGCTTCCGCCACCCGATGCAGTAAGTACTGCATTTGCGCCGGTACATATGGTTTGGTCTGCTCCGGCATCTGCAACAACACCGCCTACATATACTGTAACTACGTCTATATCTGTACACCCTAATGTATTGGTTACGGTTACAGTGTAAGTAGTTGCCGATGAGGGTCCAACACTTATTTGCGGAGAAGTGGCTCCTGTACTCCAAACATATGTGCCGCCACCGCTGGCACTCAGCAGTACGCAGGTTCCGGGGCATATCGTTTGGTTTTCACCTGCAATAGCCGTAACCGTACTTACCGTTACCGTTACCTGATCGGTAGCCGTGCAGCCCAACGCTGTGGTTACTGTTACCGTGTAAGTGGTCGTAGAAGTCGGGTTGACCGTGATTGTTGAACTTGTTTGTCCGTTGCTCCATTGGTAAATTCCACCGCCCGATGCCGTCAGCGTGGCAGATTGTCCCAAACATATCGTCTGGTCGAGACCCGCGTTGGCAGTAGCAGTGCCTACCGTTACCGTTACCTGATCGGTAGCCGTACAGCCCAACGCTGTGGTTACCGTTACCGTGTAAGTGGTCGTCGAAGTCGGGTTGACCGTGATTGTTGAACTTGTTTGTCCGTTGCTCCATTGGTAAGTGCCACCGCCCGATGCCGTCAGCGTGGCAGATTGTCCCAAACATATCGTCTGGTCGGGACCCGCGTTGGCGGTAGCTGTGCCTACCGTTACCGTTACCTGATCGGTAGCCGTACAGCCCAACGCTGTGGTTACCGTTACCGTGTAAGTGGTCGTCGAAGTCGGGTTGACCGTAATTGTTGAACCTGTTTGTCCGTTGCTCCACTGGTAA
>MTCR01000077.1 GCA_002212725.1 Sphingobacteriales bacterium TSM_CSM
GACGACTCATGTTTTTTGATTTTTATTCACAAAGTTAATGCATTTTGTTCGCAAAGTTAATGCATTAAACTACAATGCCAAAGCACTAAATTTAAAAATTCTAACACTTAAAAAAACCTTATTTTTATGAACCAGTTACCAGCAGAACAAAACGAAGTACAAGTAATAAGCCCTGTTGCAAAACCCCCGATGGGCTGGAAACTCAAACGCACCCTTATAACCCGCCATGTGGGCAGCTACCACATAAATGAAGCCATCAATACTACCTATTTGCCAAAAGCCGGCGATGTGGCTATGTTTGAGATAATTGAATGTGGAAAACACTGGTCGGTACAGGGGCATGAAAACCGCAATGTTGCCATTTTTCCGGGCGACCGCATTTTGGCGGCATTTGCCGACCGCTATGCCACCTCGCAGTTTGAGGGATATGTGCCCGATACTTTTTACGACATCTATCATATTTTGGGCGCAGGCGGTGCAGTGGGCATTGTAAGAAGCAAGAACGACACTTTAAAAGATGTTGAACCCACAACGCTCAAACTTATAGGTTATGCCACAAATGCAGACGGGCAGGTTATCAACACCAAATTTTACCATACCGGCCGCAAATCTTTCAGAGGCGATACGGGCGGGGCAAAAGTAATTTTATCGGTAGGCGCTACCATGGACAGTGGTAAAACCACCACTGCTGCTTCGCTTTGCCGGGGACTTAAAATATCGGGTAAAACCATTGCCTTTATCAAACTTACCGGAACCTGCTACACCAAAGATAAAGATTTTGTGCTGGATTGCGGAGCCGATATTACCATTGATTTTTCCGATGTTGGATTTCCTTCCACCTTTATGTGTTCATTGAATGATATTTTGGACGTTTATCAATCGCTGCTCGACGAACTTGCCCGCCATAAACCCGATTACATTGTAATGGAAATTGCCGATGGTTTAATGCAGCGCGAAACAGCGTTTTTGCTCAGGTCAAATAAGTTTATGAGCACCATACACAAAGTTGTTTTTTCTTGCGGCGACAGTTTGAGTGCGTTTCACGGCATTGAAATATTAAGCGGCATAGGCATTACGCCGGCTGCGGTAAGCGGGCGTTTTACCATGAGTCCGTTGCTGATACAGGAGGTAAAAGACCATTCGGGCATTGAGCCGCTGCATATTGACCAACTCATGTCGGGGCAATTCAACGAACTTTTTTTCTGATTTGTTTTTCTGTTTGTGGAGGGGGTTTGTTGCCGCCCGAACTAACATGTGAATGCACCCGTAAAACAGCAAATAATGTTTAGAAAATTGCCTGTTGCCATATTACTGCCGGTTTTAAAACAACACAAACTGCTGTTGTTGGGCGCTTTGTTTTGCGCTTTAGCCGATGGCATTATGCGGGTGGTTATTTCGGCAGGTGTGGGAGTTTGGGTGGGGCAGGTATTGCACCATAGTACCGGCAAAGCCCGTTTTTGGGATGAGGTAATAGGCCTGCAGGTAAACATGAACAAAGGGATGTTGTTGTTGGTAGCGCTCAAAGTGTTTTTTTCGTGGAGTTCTGCCTGGCTGAACGGGCAAACTTCCGAAACGGTAGCCCGTTTTTTGCGCGAGCAGCAATTTTACCGCCACCTGCAACTTGACCTTGTCACTCATTTACAAAAGGAAAAAGGCAAATACTTGTTGCGGTTTACCGGCGATTTAAGCGCAGTGCAATCTTTTCTTACCAAAGGTATTTTGTTGTTTACGGCAGATATTGCTTTTGTGGCGGCCGGTATTTTTATTCTTAGCCTTATAAGTTGGCGCCTGCCTGTGTATATGGGCATTTGGGTTGCATTTTGCTTGTTGCCGGTAGCTGTTATAGCATACTTTTTGCGAAAAACGGTAATGCGGCGGCGCGACCACCGCAGCATCATGCTCAACTTTGTCAGTCAGCGGTTGTCCTCCTTTTTTACCGTTAAAGCCTATAACCGCGAAACCCCCGAATTGAACCGCTTTAAAAAGCATTCACACAAATTGTACAAAGATGGTATGCAATATCAGTTGTTATCATCATTGCAAACTGCTTTGTCGCAAGTGGCGGTTTATGGTGCGTTGCTTATATCTTTGTGGTACATAGCCACTCATACTACCGGTGCGGTGGCAGAAAACATTGCCATTTTTACACTCATAATGTTTTACACCATACCCGTTTTGCGAAGATTGCTTCAAACCAGTGTGGTTTGGCAAAACGGCCTGGTTTCCTTACAGAAACTTGCCGGTTTTCCGGTATTGCAATACCCGTCGGGTCAATTATTGCCCCCAATTTCGGGAAGCATTGCGCTCAACAATGTATGGTTTACCTATCCGGGTGCTGCTGCGCCTTTGTTTTCGGGCATCTCTATGGTTATTCCTGCGGGCGGCATTACCTGCATTACCGGACAATCGGGCAGCGGTAAAAGCACGTTACTCGAACTAATGGCGGCCATGTACCGGCCTCAAAGCGGCACTATCAGTATTGACGGAAAGAGTTATGCCCAACTTCACCCGTTTAACCTGCGCAAACAAATAGCGCTTTTTAGTCCCGATGCAAAGTTGCTGGGTAAAACCATTTTTGAGGCCGTTTCATACAGCCGTAAAGCAGAAAAACAGCCCAAAGTCTTAAAAATGTTGCTCAAGGTGGGTTTTGCCCTTAACGAGGTACCACAATCTGAATGGCTGAACTACCACCCCGGCGACCACGGCGAAAAACTTTCTGAAAGCGAACGCCAGTTAATTGCATTAACGAGAACGTTTGTTGCCAATAAAAAAATTTTACTGCTCGACGAGCCTTTTGCCCATTTAGATGAAAACCAGCAAATTCCGGTGGTAAACCTGCTAAACAAATTAAGCCGGAAACATACCATTGTAATTGCCGGCGAGCAAATTCACCCCCAATTACAGGTGCAAACCAGTTATCACCTTAATACCCTGCATTTGTTGTCATCTGCTTAGCCGGCTAAACACCTTGCTTTTGCTTTAACCTTATAAAAACCTTGTTTCATGCCTGCTTTTACCCTGCGTTACCTGCTTCTTGTAGCTTTGTTGTGCTTCCTTGGCTGCCGTAAAGAAGCCGGCCCGGGCGGAAATGCCGCCATACGCGGAAACGTACATGCTTACCACTACAACAGCACCTTTACCGTTTTTATTGCCGACTATCCTGCTGCCGATGAGTACGTGTATATTATTTACGACAACGATTTCAGCTACAGCGACCGGGTAAAAACCGACTATGAAGGCGATTTTGAATTTAATTACCTTTACCCGGGGCAATACCGCATTTATGTGTACTCTTTAGACAGCACCCTGCAAGCGCCTTCGGGTAAAATTGCCGTGGTAAAAGATATTACCATCAACGGCAACAAAGATATTGTGCATACCGATACCCTGAAAATTTTTAAATAATATGCTGCTACGCTTTTTAACTTTTGGGTGTTTTATGGTGTTTGCACTGCTTTTGCAGGCGCAAAGCCAGGCCGATGTGCGGGAAAGACAGATTAAATCGGTTGATGTAACCGCTACCGATTACAAAAAGAGCAAGCAGGTAAGGCGCACTTTTACCCGATACAACAGAAAAGGTAATGTAACAGAACTGATAGAGTACGGTAAAGACGGCAATACCATTGAAAACTGGACACGCTACCGGTATAACCGGAAGGGGCGCATTGTTTCCGAAGCACAGCTTACCCCTTCGGGCGATACCTTGCAAATTATGCATACGCGCTACAACCGTTTCCGGCATCCGGTTGAAACCGTTACCACAAATGCTGCCGGGCAGGTATTGGAAAAAGAAGTGCCCACTTATGACAATTTTCACCGCAAAACCCAAGAACTTACCTTTTCGGGCAATGGAACAGTGCTGAAACGGGTAACCTATGAGTACGATGCCAAAGGAATGCTCATTGCCCGGCGCACTTACGATGCCGAAGGCAACCTGCAATATGAAAAACTCTGGAAAGTTGAATACTGAATGTTGTTTGCGCTATACTGCAAACCGGCAGGCAAACACCCCAAACAATCAAACTAACCTCAAAACAATTTAACCAAAACTGCTTATGAAATTGCGCTTTTTTTTGCTGTTAACGGCCTTTGCTTTTTGCGGCTTGCAGGCCCAAACGCAACAATGGATTACCCGTTATAACGGCACCAAAGAAAATATTGACCGTGGTAACGCTGTTGCCGCAGATGCATCGGGAAATATATATACGGGCGGATATAGTTTTACCAAAGGCGAAGGCCGCAATGCGGTTATTCTCAAATACAATTCGGCCGGCACGCTGCAATGGTCGGCTTTGTACAATGTAACCTCCGATAAAACCGATGAGGTAAAAGATATTGCCGTTGATGCAGCTGGAAATGTATATGTAACAGGTGTTGGTAACAGCAATTACCTCACACTCAAACTCAACTCATCGGGTACTGTTTTGTGGACAGCCACTTACAATGGCTTAGGGCAGGACTATGACGAAGCGGTTGACCTTGCCATTGATGCATCGGGAAATGTATATGTAACCGGCCGCAGTGACAGAGATGAGTTCATAAACGTAAACTACGATTATGCTACCCTAAAATACAACAGCTCTGGCGTACAACAATGGGTAAGCACCTACAACGGAACCGGCAACCTCGATGACCGTGCCAATGCGCTGGCGCTCGACGCATCGGGCAATGTGTATGTAACCGGACAAAGCTTTAACCCCGCCAACGAAGACGCAGTTACCATTAAATACAACTCTACAGGGGTGCAGCAGTGGGTGAAAATTGAAAACAGGGGTTTTGGAGACGATACCGGCGAAGCTATTGTAACCGATGCAACAGGTGTATATGTTGCCGGTGAGGCTTTTAATGGCAACGACTATGACTATGTTACCTATAAATACGACTTTGCCGGCACTGCTGCCGCATGGTCGCCGGTGTTTTTTGATGATGGCGCAACCGACCGGGGCGTAGATATTGCTGTTGACAGTGGTGGCAATATTTATATTACCGGGCGAAGTGAAACCGGCGGCGGTAGTTTTTACGATATTACCACCCTTAAATACAACAGCGCTGGCGTACAGCAATGGAAAAATGTATATGCCTACAGTGCAGGACTGGACGACCGCCCTTCTGCTATGGTGGTTGATGCCGCCGGTGCCTGCTACATTACCGGCAGGGTGGCTACCGCCGGTCTTACCGATAATGTGGTAACCCTGAAATGTAATGCAAACGGCACCACGCAGGTTTGGGCACAAGTATATAATGATGCGGGTAACCTCGATGACAGCGGACTTTCTGTTGCACTTACCGGTTCATCGGTGGTAATTGCCGGCGTAGGGTATGCCGGTACGGTTACCCAAAACGATGTACTCACCATAAAATACGACGCAGCCGCCGGAACGCAGCAGTGGTTGCAGCGGTTTAACGGCACAGGCGACAACACAGACCGCCCCCGAAAACTGTTTGTTGATGCTGCAGGCAACAGCTACCTTGCAGGCTACTCATTGCAAACCAACAATAACCGCGATGTGATGACCATTAAATTCAGCCCTGCTGGTACTATATTGTGGTCGCAAATATATAACAGCCTCATTAATACCAGTAATGTAGATGAAGGATTTGCCATTACGGCAGATAATTCGGGCAATGTATATGTGGCCGGCATTGCCGATAACGACTATCTTACGCTTAAATACAACAGCGCCGGCGTTTTGCAGTGGGCACAGGTCTATAACGGACTGGGGCTTGGCTTTGACGAAGCGCTGAGCATCGGACTTGACCCGGCAGGCAACCCGGTGGTAACCGGCCGCAGCGACCGCGATGCATCGGCAGTAATAAATTACGATGTTGTTACCATTAAATACAGCGCTGCCGCCGGTGCGGTTTTATGGACAGCTACTTACAACGGCGCTGCCAACGGCAACGACCGCCCCGAATGTATGACAATAGATGCTGCCGGAAACGTATTTGTTGGCGGGCGCACCACAGCAGGCGCTACCGAAGATGCGCTTGTTATTCAGTACAACAATATGGGCGTGCAGCAGTGGGTTGGTGTTTACAACAATATTTTTGGCAATGACCGCATTAATGCTATTGAGCAAAATAATAACAATATATATGCGGCCGGTTTTGTCAGTAACGGCACAAATGATGATGCCCTTTTACTGAAGTACAATGCGCTGGGTACACAGCAATGGGTTAAAACATTTGCCGATGCAGGCGAAGAGCGGTTTTATGATGTAGATACCGATTCTTTGCAGAACATTTACGTATCGGGACGGACTTTTACCGGCGCCGGTTTTGATGCTCTTACCGCCAAATACAGCAGCGCCGGTGTGCTGAAATGGCTTTCAAAGTACAACAATGGCCCCGATGATTCTGGCAATGATATTGCCGTTGACTGTGCCGGTTTTGTTTGGACTACCGGCAGCAGCCTGAACGGCAGCGCCGATGATGTGCTGATTTTGAAATACAATGGAAAAAACGGACAGCAGGTATGGAGCAGTTTGTATAATTATTCCGATAACCTGTATGACCAGGCTTATGATGTGGCCGTAAGAGGAAGCGGAAACACCAATAAAATATACATTACCGGAAGCAGCGAGAGCGTTGCCGGACAAGGTGATGCCTTTATGAGCTTGTACCAGGAAACCTCGCCAACGCTTACCATAACCCCTGCCGGTTCTACTGTTTGCGCCGGCACCAGCCTGTATGTGCAAGGAGCCTCTCTGGGCGCGTTTGTATGGAAAGAAGGCACAACCGTATTGGCTGCCGACACGGTTTATACCATTCCGGCAGGAGTAACCGGTGCGCATACCTACACAGTGCAATGGACAAGCGGTTCTTGCAATACTTCGGTCAATAAAACGGTTACCGTAATTCCGCCCATTCAACCACAAATTACCGGCGGCAACGATGTTTGCCAAAACGGCATTTACACCTATACCGTAGTTCCTATTGCAGGCACCACCTACCAATGGACAGTAGTTGGCGGCATAATTGTATCGGGGCAGGGTACACCCTCCATTACCGTGCAATGGACAGGAACCGGCGGGCAATCGGTAACTTGTATGCAAACTTTACCTTAACCGTACAGCAATGAGTTGTTTTAAAAAAGCGCTTTTTTTGCTGTCTGTATGCTTCTTTGCAGAAGTGGCGTGGGCGCAAAACAACGATTTTGGCATTTCCAATGACATTTCGATAGAAAAGCGCCTGTCAAAAACCTTTGCGGTAAAAGCAATGACTTCTACCGCCTTTTTACAAAATGCGGGCGAATGGGCCTGGACATTTGCCGATGCCGGCCTTGTTGTGCGTTTTACCCGCAACTGGCAGGTAAGCGGGCAGTACAGGTACACCTGGCGGCAAAACCTGCGCAACCAAACCGTAAACCGGCAAATCTTATACACACAGGCTGTATATGCCAAATCTGTGGGCAATTTCACCGTTTCGTGGCGCGGACGCCTGCTGAGGCAATGGTACGGCGCTACCTGGAATGACAATTACCGCCCCACCTTATGGCAATTGCGCAACAGGGCAGGTTTGCAGTATAAAGGCAACTATTTCTGGCAACCCTACTTATCGGCAGAGGTTTTTATACCCCTCAACGGGCAGTACAGCGCATCTGTTACCCAATGGCGCACTACTTTGGGTATAGACTATAACCCGAATGATTTTAACGAAATATCGGTATATCTGCAGTTGAATAAAACGGTAAACCGTACACCCAACACCACCCGCCTGCTGCTTGGAACGGCTTATGCCATCAGACTTTAGCGGCAGTGGCCAAAGAAAAAAGCCCCCGCAGGTATGAGCTGCCGGGGCTTTACTAAACTACAAAGAAACTTGTAAGGCAACAAAAATAACGGTTAAACTGCGCCGCAAAGAGGTTGTTTATTGTTGTAAAAGGAGTTTTTTAACCAATACTTTGTCGCCCTGCACAATTTGAAGGAGATAAATTCCTTCGGCATTTTCGGAAATATCGAGTTGTTTGCTGTAATTGCCGCTGAAACTGCCCAAGTCTTCGGTGTAAACAATTTTGCCCGATAAATCGGTAATGCGAACCAAGGTGGAAGCTGTTTCGGTAACGGTAAAATTAAGGGTAAATTTACCTTGGTTGGGGTTTGGGTAAAACGACAAGTCGTTAATTTTCAGTGCATCGGGTTGGGTGGTTACGGTTTTGGCGTTGCTGCCGGCAGCATCTTGTTTCAGGGTGTTTTCCAGCATTTTCACCTCTTCCGCATTGGGGTCGGTAATAAATACTTTTACCACTTTTACTTTTATGCCCTCGCCATTTTCGGCTTGGTTTATTATTACGTCAAATTTTTCGGGCAAACCGGCATCATCGCCTTCAATGATGATAATTTTTTCAATGTTGTTTCCGTCTTTTGTATCGGGCATTTGTTTTTTACCCTCGCAAGATTTTTTTCCGGCGCCGGCACAGCAACCGCCCGCCTTGTTGTTGGCGGTAAGCGTGGCTTCGGCTTTTTTGGTTTTACCGTTGCGCACGTATTTAACCTTCACCTTATCGCCCGGAATGTAGGAACCCATTACTTTGCTCAGTTCTTCCATGGTTTCAATGTCTTCCTTGTTAATATAGGTAAGCACATCGCCGCTTTGCAAACCGGCTTCGGCAGCAGCGCTGCCTTTTACCACTTCCGAAATATACACGCCTTCTATGTTTTTAATGCCATTTTCTTTGGCCAGTTCGGCTGTAAGGGTTTCGCCTACCACACCCAAAAATGCTTTTTTGCTGTTTTTGCCTTCTGCGCAGCAACCGGCAGATTTGCCGCCGCCGGCACAGGTTTTAGGCGCACCGCCCATACAGGTTTCTTTTTCCATTTTCCGCATTTGTTCGGGCATGTTTTGGGGTTGTTTGCCAAGGGTTACACTGGCATTGCCTTTTTGCCCGTTGCGCAGGTAGGTAATTCGCACCACATCGCCGGCTTTGCTGTTTTCCAGCGTTTTGTACAACAGGTCGGCATCGCCGTTTATATCAACGCCATTCAGCAACAGTACCACGTCGCCGGCCTGCAAACCGGCTTTTTCGGCGCCGCTGTCTTTCATTACTTCCTGTATGGTAATGGTAGATTTGGCGTTGATTTGCCCGTTTTCGGTGGTTTCTTCTTTATTTACGTTCAGCACAACGCCCATAAACCCTTTATCGGGATTTTGGTTTGCTTCGGGCTGCATTTTATGTACCCAAGCCCTTTGCTCTTCCTGAATGGGCGCTTTTCCCCACAAAATTGCTTCGGTTTGTTTGGTTTCGCCGTTTCGCAAATAGGTAATGCTTACCTTGTCGCCCGGTTTGTTTTGTGTAATGTTATCTCGAAGTTCCATGGGCGAGTTCACGGCAACACCGTTGAGTTGCGTAATAATGTCGCCGGCCTGCAACCCGGCTTTTGAGGCAGGCGAGTCGGAACTAATATCTTCAACAGTAACGCCTTTGACATCTGCACCTTCGCTTTCTGCAAGGAAAACGCCCAGATAGGCTTGTTTCTCCGCTTTAATTTGAACAGAAGGCGCTTCCTGTGCGCTGACGGCAATGCTGGCAACAGCCGAAAAAGTTACAAATGCAACCAACAGAAAAATGGGTAAACGTGTCATAGTGGTGGGTAGTTTAATTTGTGAAAAATATACTTTTTATTATTTGCGCTTGCCGTTGCAAAGGTACGGTAAAAACAGGGCTGTTGTTGTTAAGGCAAAGTTAAAGTGTGTTAAGCAGTGTTAACAAAGCCGGGTATATGATGGATATGGAAAAGCATGCACAGCAAAAGAAGTTGCATGTACCGCAGCAGGCAACCAACCCGAAAGAACGGCAAGGCAACCTTAAACGGCGGTTTGCGGGGTAAAGCTATATTTTTACCCCAAAAAGCAACAGAATTGCCTGAAAAGCAATATTTTAACGGCAAATTTAAGCCGACGTTTTAAACCAATAGCATAAACCTTAACTTAAAAAAATAATTTATGAAAGAACTTCAACGTATTTGTATTTACTTCCTGCTTTTTTTGGCAAGTTTGGCTGTACATGCCCAAAAGGAAGCAACACTAAAAGGCAATGTAACCGATGCCGAAAGTGGTGAGCCGCTTGGGTTTGTAAACATTTCAACAACCGTTAATGCTGAAACAAGAGGCACGCAAACCGATTTTGACGGCAATTTTGCCCTGCAACTGCCGGCCGGAAATTATGATATTACCTTTAGCTATGTGGGTTATACCGACCGGAAGGTTAACCAAAAAATAGCCGCAGGCGATGTGGTTACCCTCAATATTGCCATGGGGCAACAAACCGAACTGCTAGAGCAGGTGGTGGTTACCGCCGGTAAGTTTGAGCAAAAACTGGGCGAGCAAACCGTGTCTTTAGAGGTTATTAAACCCTCCTTGGTTGAAAATACCAACAGTACCGCCATAGACCAAACCCTGCAACGCACACCCGGCGTTGATGTGGTTGACGGGCAGGCCAACATACGAGGGGGCAGCGGCTACTCCTACGGCGCCGGAAGCCGTGTTATGCTGCTGATGGACGACATTCCGGTTCTGACTGCCGATGCCGGTTTTCCGAACTGGGATTTTTTACCCATTGAAAACCTGGAGCAGGTAGAAATTGTAAAAGGCGCTTCTTCGGCTTTATATGGCTCATCGGCCATGAACGGTATTATAAATCTGCGCACCGCCTACCCCAAATCT
Organism: Sphingobacteriales bacterium TSM_CSM; assembly: GCA_002212725.1. Taxonomy (GTDB): domain Bacteria; phylum Bacteroidota; class Bacteroidia; order Chitinophagales; family UBA2359; genus UBA2359. The sequence goes on from MTCR01000077.1 coordinate 10,663, forward strand.
ACGCCCGAAGGTAAAATTTCCTTCTTTACCGGCATGTACCAAAACCCAAGCAATAATGAGGTAATTCGCTATAATGCCGACAGTACCGTAATGGATACGGTTAAAAAAAGCTGGTGGGGCGGCGCTTACCCTATTGAAACGGGCGCTTCTTTTGCCTACCGCAAAAAATTTAACCAGTTTGACCTGGTTACCGGCGGCTACTTCTTTAACGAAACGGGCTGGCGACGACCCGATTACGGCCGCCTTGGCCGCATTAACGCCAACCTGCGCTACCGCTTTAAAAATGTGCCCGGGTTGAGCATTGGGCTTAATACCAACCTGCAGAAAAATACCAGCGCCAGTTTCTTAATCTGGGACCGAAACAACGCCCCTTCATCTGCCGAAGGCGCTTACCTGCTTTACACTGCCCTGCCGCCCATTAACAACAATGGGTTAAAAGCTACTGTTGACCCCTTTGTGGAGTATTTCAGTGCATCGGGCTTTAAGGTGAAAGTGTTGGGCAGATACTACAAAAACAACAACCAGAACGACACCAACCAAAGCACCAACTCCGACTTCTTTTACGGCGAAACGCAGGTACAAAAACGCTTTGAGGATATAGCCTTTACCCTTACCGGCGGCGTGGCTGCCAACAAAGCCAAGGTAGATGCCGAACTATACGGCGGCGGCGACCAGTTTTCGTCTTCCAACATTGCCACTTACCTGCAGTTGGATAAAAAATTCTTTGGCAAACTCAATGTTTCTTTAGGTGCAAGGTACGAGTTTAACAAAATTGAAGATGATTCCGAAGCAAAACCGGTGTTCAGGGCAGGGGTAAACTATCAGGCTGCCGAATATACCTATATACGGGCTTCTTTCGGGCAGGCATACCGCTTTCCTACCATTGCCGAAAAATATGTTCAAACCAACTTGGGCAATATTTCGGTTAGCGGGCTGCCAATTGCCATACCTTTTGGCATTTTCCCGAATGAAACCCTGAAATCGGAAACCGGATGGAGCGCAGAGCTTGGCATTAAACAAGGCTTGAAATTAGGCGACTGGCGAGGATTTTTTGATATTTCGGGCTTTATTAACGAGTATAACGACATGATGGAATTTACCTTCGGCGTAAACGATGCCCTTCGCCCCCTGCTGGGAACTTTCAACATCTGGCCCGAATATGCAGCCCTCAACAACCCGCCCGTAACCTTTAGCGGTAGTTCGGGTGCCGGTTTTCAGTCTATAAACATTGGCGACACCCGCATCTGGGGTTTGGATATGAGCTTGGCCGGAACCGGTAAAGTTGCCGGTTTGCCGCTTACTGCCTTGGTAGGTTATACCTGGATTAACCCCACTTTCCAGAATTTTGACACCCTGCAAAACGTACTTTCCTCTTCTGATGAGAATGTGCTGAAATACCGCTTCCGCCATACGGTAAAAGCAGATTTGGAAGTGACTGTTAAGAAATTTGGAATAGGCACCAACTTCCAGTACTATAGCTTTATGGAAGCTATTGACGAAGCATTTAACCGCCTGTTGCCCGGTATTCAGGATTTCAGGGAAGAACACAGCGGGGGAACTTTTGTAATAGACGGACGCCTCAACTACAAGCTCTCCGATAAAGCCGGAATCGGGTTTATTTGTAAAAACCTTACCAATTTGGAGTATGCCCTTCGCCCCGGGTTAATAGACCCGCCAAGGAGCTACAATATTCGTTTTACTTACTCGTTTTAACTAAAGCACAAACCAAACGCTGCCGCCTGCATAACAATACCCGGCGGCAGCGTTTAACTCCAAACCGAAAGCAAATTACCTGTTGTCAAAAAAAATTGGCCCGAAACGGGGCAGCGCGCCACCGGAAGCGACACTTAAATTTTGTTTAAATTTTATATTATGTTTAAGGTTGGAGTAGCTAAAGAAGACATAACCGTTTTTGTGTATGGAAAGGGCATGATGGGGTATGCAGTTCCTACACATGTGGCAAAAGAAGTAGAAACGCCCCTTTATGTACGGGCTTTTGTAATACACGATGTAAAAAGCGGCAAAAATGTAGCTTTGGTAAATGCCGAAATTTGCTTTTATACCATTGCCCTGAAAGCAGCGGTAATAAAAAAATTACACAACGAATACCCCGAAATGGGCTATACCGATGCCAATGTGTTGCTGAGTGCACAGCATACCCACAGTGCGGCAGGCGGGTACTCGCATTATGTGTTGTACAATGTGGCCATACCCGGTTTTCAGCCAACGGTGTTTGATAAATATGTGGAAGGAACGGTGAATGCCATTGTAAAAGCTACCCGAAACCTGCAAGATGCCCGACTTTTTTACCAAACCGGTCAGTTTGAACCCGATGTGCCGGTTGCTTTTAACCGCTCGCTGAAGGCATATAATGCCAACCCCGAAGTAGCAAAACCACTGCTGAAAGCCAACCACCACTTAGCCATAGACCGCACCATGAAACTGCTGCGCTTTGAGGCTGCGGGTGGCGCTCCTTTAGGTGCCATTAACTGGTTTGGCGTGCATACTACCAGCGTGGGCAACACCCACCACCGCATTTGTTCCGACAATAAAGGCTATGCAGCCACCTATATGGAACAAGCCGTGCAACAGCAATCGGGCAATGCAGAGTTTATTGCCGCATTTGCACAGGATACCGCCGGCGATGTATCGCCCAACCACCAGTATGCCGACACTATTCCTGTAAACAAAGAATACGAATCGGCTAAAACCAATGGCATACTGCAATGCAACAAAGCCATGGAACTGTTTGAGCAATCAGTACAGGCAAAGCCTTTATCGGGGGCAGTAGATTGCGAGTTGATGTTCATGAACATGTCAAATATTATCATAGACAGCGAGTTTCTGATGGGGCGCACGGGGGTTCGTACAGCGCCTGCCGCCATTGGCATGCACATGTTGTTGGGCGCTAACGACCGCCCTGCTCTTGATGTAGTGAGCAATTTTTTACTTGGTCTTGGCGGCCCGTTGCTGCCCAAAGCCATAAAAGCGTATGAAAAAACAGTGTTGAGCCTGTTCCGAAGCCAGAAAGATAATGATGATATTAACCTGAAATACCGCGCCCACGGTGCCAAGCAAATTACCATTGAAGCTAATATTGGTAAAATACTGGGAACGTATTATGTGCAAAACCTTATAATACCCGGAGTAGTAGATGAAACCATTAAACGGCTGAAACAAATTGACCGCGAGGGTTATTTTGCCCGTACCCCCTGGATGCCCCGCATTGTGCCGCTGCAACTTATTATTATCGGGCAATTGGCAATTATTGGTGTTCCGGCAGAATTGACTACCATGGCCGGCCAGCGGCTGCGCGAAACCGCATTGCGCATTTTAAAACACCGCGGCGTTGAACAGGTTGTTTTATCTACCTATACCAACGGCTACCACGGCTATATTACCACCACACAGGAATATAAAGTTCAGTTATATGAGGGCGCTCATACCATTTTCGGAAAATGGACATTGCCGGCATATCAAACCAAGGTAAAACAATTGGCTATTGAAATGCTGAAACCCAAAAGCCACCGGCACATAGACCACCGCCTGCAACCCGAATTGTTTGCTCCCGATGAAATCTGGTATGGATAACCCTTCTTGTTTTACCTATGAATGCAAGCAATTTAACCATCGGGTTTGATGCCAAACGGGTTTTTTTCAACCAATCGGGGTTGGGTAATTACAGCCGCACGCTCATCAGAAACCTGTCGCAGTATTACCCTGAAAATAAATACCTGCTTTTTTCGCCCAATGTACGGTTAAGTTTAGAGCAGTTGCAACATACAGACAGCCGGTTTCAACTTACAGCAAACATGCAATTGTGCACACCCGGCGGCCTTTTTAAAACAGCCGCCGGTGGCAACCTGTGGCGAAGCCTGTTTATGGGCAACGCCATAAACCGCAGCCAACCGCATATTTACCACGGACTTAGCAACGAACTGCCGTTCAACATTCATAAGGTAAAAGCCCGGAAAATTGTAACCATACACGACCTCATTTTTTTGCGCTATCCGCAGTGGTACCCCCCTTTTGACCGATGGGTGTATTTGCGCAAATGGCAGCACAGTTGCCGGCAGGCCGATGTAATTATTGCCATTAGCCGGCAAACCAAGGAAGATATTGTAGCGTTTCTGAAAATTAAGCCCGAAAAAATTGCAGTGGTGTACCAATCTTGCGATGCTGCTTATTATGCCGATTACAACGACCGCCTTTTTTTAAACCACGGGCTGTTTATGCCGGTACAATATACCCTGCCGCCGCAAGTACCCAAAGAATACATTTTGTATGTTGGCGCCATTACCGAGCGCAAAAACCTGCTGGGTTTGGTAAAAGCCCTGCACCTCTTGCAGCCAAAATTGCAGGTGCCGTTGGTGGTGGTAGGCAAAGGCAAAGATTATGAGTACAAAGTTTGGCAGTATTTGCAAAATAACCACCTCCAGAAACAAGTAGTGTTTATTGACCATTTACCCGTTGAAGATTTGAAAGCCGTTTACCGCTGCGCCAAAGCATTGGTTTACCCCTCCTTCTTTGAAGGATTTGGCCTGCCCGTTTTGGAGGGGCTGTTCAGCCGCACACCGGTTATAACCTCAAAAGGGTCTTGCTTTGCCGAAGCAGGCGGCCCCGGCACCTTATACACAGACCCCCATAATGCCGAAGAACTGGCCGCTGCCATTGAATTGGTTTTAACCGACGGCGCACAACAAATGAACATGATAATGGAAGGCTGGGAGTATGCCCAACAATTTAAAGCCGAAAAAACAGCGGCCCAACTCATGGAAGTTTACCAAGGTATTGTATAGGCAGCCATGTGTGAAGGCGGTTAATTGAGCCGGTACGAAACAAAATCCCATTGCCCTATGGTATCAAACACCCGAAGGTCTGCTGCAAGGCGATATTTGTTTGAAAACAGGTCAACCGAGTAGTTGTTTTGGCTGTCGTTTACTTTAATGGTAAGGTTCATATTGCCCGGGTGGCGCAGGCAAAGCTCTTCCAATTGGTCAATAAATTGTTTGTTTACTCTGGCAAGCGGCACAGTGAGCGTAATTTTTTTCGATAAATCTTCCAGTACCGTAGAAAGCAGTTTTACCTGCTGCACTTTCAGTTCTTCGGTGGTTCGGTTCCAGTTGGGCTGAAACCGCCCCCTGATGAACAGGAACCGGCCTTTTTCGAAATAGTTTTTAAGGTTAATATAGTCGTCGCCAAAAAGGGTTAACTCATAGCTGCCGCTAAAATCTTCCAGCACAAACCGCCCGAAAGACTTTCCGCTTTTGGTAGTCCGGTGGTCGGCTTCGGTAACCATACAGCCAATGGCAAGGTCTTTGTTTTTATGGTTTTCTATGTTGGTAAACTGGCAGTTACAAAAGTTGCCAATGGCAATGCGGTACTCGTCTAAGGGGTGGCCGGTAAGGTAAATGCCAATGGTATCGCGCTCGTAGGTGAGGCGCTCCAGCAGCGGAAATTCCTCGCAATCGGGTATAGGCGGTTCGGTTACATCTTCTGCCAGCGAATCGCCAAACAAGGAAGCCTGTGCCGATAGTTGCGCCTGTTGATACATGCCGCCAAATTTAATGGCTTTTTCAATGAGGTTCATTTGCTCATTGGCAGGCGAAAAGAAAAACTGCGCCCGTTTAAGCCCGAAGCAATCAAAAGCGCCGGCATACGACATACTTTCGAATGATTTTTTATTTACCGTGCGCAGGTTTACCCGCTTTGAAAAATCAAATACCCCTTTAAAAGGTCCGTTTTTTTTGCGCTCACGAATAATTTCTTCCACCGCAGCCTCGCCCACGCCTTTTATAGCCGACAGCGCAAACCGGATTTCGCCCTTTTTGTTTACCGAAAAATGTACGTCGCTTTCGTTAATATCGGGCCCTTTTACCGGTATTCCCATGCGGCGGCATTCGTCCATAAAGAAGGTAATTTTTTCAATCTGGCTTTGGTTATGCGTAAGCACCGCCGCCATATACTCTGCGGGGTAATGTGCTTTGAGGTAAGCTGTTTGGTAAGCCACCAATGCATAACAGGTAGAGTGCGATTTGTTAAAGGCATACGAAGCAAAGGCTTCCCAGTCTGTCCATACTTTTTCGCAAACGGCGGCGGGGTGGCCGTTTTTTACGCTGCCTTCAATAAACTGCACCTTCATTTTATCCAGTACTGCCTTTTGTTTTTTGCCCATAGCTTTGCGCAGCACATCGGCATCGCCTTTGGTAAATCCTGCCAGTTTTTGCGAGAGCAACATAACCTGCTCCTGATACACGGTTATGCCAAAAGTATCTTCCAGGTACTCCTGCATTTCGGGCAGGTCGTAGGTTACTTTTTCGCGGCCGTGTTTCCGGGCAATATAATTAGGTATATACTCCAGTGGTCCGGGCCGGTACAGGGCGTTCATGGCAATCAGGTCGCTGAATCGGTCGGGTTTAAGGTCGCGCAGGTGTTTTTGCATTCCGGCGCTTTCAAACTGAAACGTGCCGTTGGTTTCGCCTTTTTGGTATAGTTCGTAGGTTTTTTTATCATCTAAAGGCAGGTTATCGAGGTCAATTTTAACCCCGTGGTTCTGCTCAATCAGCAGCAGGGCATCGCGCATAATGGTAAGCGTTTTCAGCCCCAGAAAGTCCATTTTAATAACCCCGGCATCTTCAATAATTTTACCCTCGAACTGGGTTACCAGCAGGTCGGTTTCTTTGGTGGTACAAACGGGAATAATTTCGGTTAAATCTTTCGGGGCAATGATGATGCCTGCGGCGTGAATACCCGTTCCGCGCACCGAACCTTCCAGCACCAATGCCTCTTTCAGCACTTTACCCCGAAGGTCGTCGCCTTCCAGAATTTGGCGCAGTTGTTTGGCGTTTTCAATATCATCGGGCATTAACGATTCTTTGGTGGCCAGGCTGTCATCGCCGTTAAGGGGCGCTTTCAGCAACCGGTTGAGCGAAATGCCCGGTTTATCCGACACCAATTTAGCCAGCGCATTCGATTCGGCAAGGGGCAAATCCATTACCCGTGCCACATCTTTAATACTCATTTTGGCGGCCATGGTGCCATAGGTAACAATTTGCGCTACCTGTTGGCGGCCATACTTTTTAACCACATAATCAATCACTTTTTGGCGGCCTTCGTCGTCAAAATCGGTATCAATATCGGGCATGGATTTGCGGTCGGGGTTGAGGAACCGCTCGAAGAGCAACTGGTAGTGGATGGGGTCAATATTGGTAATTCCGATGCAATACGCCACTGCCGACCCCGCAGCCGAGCCGCGTCCGGGTCCTACGAGTACTCCTATTTCGCGTCCGGCGGCAATAAAATCGGCCACAATAAGAAAGTAGCCGGCAAAGCCCATGGTTTTAATGGTAAACAGTTCAAAATTGAGGCGCTCTTCTATTTCGGGCGTAATATCTTTGTAGCGTTTTCGGGCGCCCACATAAGTAATATGCCGGAGGTAGTCGTCCTGGTTATCAAACCCATCGGGCACCTGAAAGTGCGGCAGCAAAATATCCTGTTTCAGTTTAAGCGGTTCTATTTTGTCCACAATTTCGTTGGTATTATCCAATGCCTGCGGCACATCTTTAAACAAGGTGTGCATTTCGTGGGTGGTTTTAAAATAAAACTCATCGTTAGGAAACGCAAAACGGCGGTTGCGCACCAATGTGCTGTCGTCAATAAACTCGTCCATTTTAGGCGTACTCTGCTTTTCGCCGGTGTTGAGGCACAGCAAAATATCGTGCGCGTTGGCATCCTGGCGGTCAACGTAGTGCGAGTCGTTGGTGGCAATAATTTTAACGTTGTACTCTTTGGCAAATTTGAGCAAGGTTTGGTTTACCACATCCTGCTCTTTTAAATGATGCCGTTGGAGTTCAATATAGTAATCCTCGCCAAAAATATGGAGCCACCATTCAAACACCTTGCGGGCGTCGGCTTCGCCTTTTTTCATAATGGTTTGCGGCACTTCGGCACCCAGGCAGCAGGTGGTGGCAATAAGCCCCCCGTGGTATTGCAACACTAACTCTTTATCTATGCGCGGGTACTTGCCATACAACCCCTCAATATACCCCAGCGAGCACATTTTTACCAAATTGCGGTAGCCTTCGGGGTTTTTTGCCAGAAAAAGCTGGTGGTAGCGTTTGTCTTTATCTTCTTTGGTAAACTGTTTTTTGTGGCGGTTTTCTACCAGATAAAACTCGCAGCCCACAATGGGCTTTACCTGATTGTTTTGTTTTCCGGCTTCGGCAACAAACTCAAACACGCCCAGCATATTGCCGTGGTCGGTAATGGCCATGCCGCGCATACCGTCTTTGGCGGCTTTTTTAAACATTTGGCTAATGCCCGCCGCCCCGTCTAAAAGGGAAAACTGGGTGTGGCAGTGGAGGTGGTTAAAGGTAATGTTAGACATAGGCAGATTTTACCCGATAAAGGTACGGCTTTTTTGGGTAAAAGCAAAGGGGGCAGGTGAGGGGAGGGGGTAAAACCCTGCGGTAAATGAGGTCGCCGGCAAAGTAGTCATTTATGAGGCTAATCTCTAAATGTGTTTTTGTTTATTAAGAAATTCTAAAGTCTCTTTCGCCACAGAAAAAAATGGCAGCAAGATTTTTCAGCATTTAATTGGCAATATTTTCATCTGCAGATAGTGAGTTAAATAGATTGAATATTGTATGTGTGTGCTTATTTAAACATGCATAATTGTAAAATATGACATGTCAAGTAACACCGACTTGCCCGCATTGTGGAAGCAGAACCACCACCGGCCCGCCCACAAACCCCCAACACCAGTTAACCCGATAAGCGGTGGTAAATGTAGTTTTGTAACAGGTTTTCATATCTCAACACCTTTTCTTCCCCTGCCATATTTCAACAACTACCCCAAAACAGCCGGGTTTGCTACCGCAGGTTTCGTTCAACAACGGCGTCATTGTTCATTCTGCGCACGCAGTCGAAGCCGGCTGTTGTTACCAGCAGTGGTTCCTATTTCGCCTACATTTTCCAAACAAGTTTAGTCTGCATTTTTGGCTCTTAGCATATTTGCTACTCTTAACTCTATATACACTAACAGCACTATAATAAGAATTTCAGCCAAAAAATATGTCAATCCTATTCGTGTTAAACCGTTGTAATAAGTATATAGCAACGTCATTGTCAAAATACAATACAAAAAATTAGCAATACCTATTGTTCTTAAATATGGTGTCCAACAGTCTTTAAGTAATAAGTAGCAAGACGTAGAATAAGCGCAATAAATAAAACCAATTACTGATAAGTACGTCAAAATGTTTACTGGCATACCAAAGTAATCGTAGTAATGTCTTAAAACAAAAAACAAGGAAAATGTTGTCAATGCTGCACCGAAACCGTCAAGTAGAAAAAGTGTCCCTGGATTTCTTGAAAAATAATCTGCTGTGCTTTTGATAGTAATCTTCATTTAGTTTGCTCTATAAAGGAAAATGTCAGTCGTCTTTTTGTGGTCAATATTTAACATAGCCACTAACTAAGATATATACGCCCCTGTTGTTCGCTATTTTCAATAACAACTGTCTAAGTGGCTTTTACCCGTAACTGCTTTGGTTACTTACTTGGGTGTGGGGTTTGGGTTTTACCGTAGTTAGGTCTCTTTTGTAATGATGCAATACAATGGTTGTTAATCAGTACAAAACTAAACCGCTTTCCCCAATCCGCCAAATTTTATTTATTCATTTATTGGTGCTACTGTGTAACTGCAATGGAGCACAACTCCTACACTGTGTGCACCTTTACCAACCATGCGTGTGCCGGTTCCTGAAACAGGGCTTTTGTAGTGGAAACTTCCGCCTAACTACCAAGGTGCTTTATCACTCAACCAGTTTGTTTCCCAATTTGCACAATTCCCCATAAAATTATTCCGAAATTTCGGAGTTGAGTTTACAACTGCGGGACTCACTACTGCTTATAAAATATTTGCTGTTGTTTTGGTTACATTAAGGTGCCCATTTTATTGTTTCCTATATCTCGCAATAAATTAACCCCAATGAAATATGGCATCAAAAAGGGGAATGCCGGAATGGATACTGCAAAACCGGGTATCTTTAATGTTTCCTGAAAAAATGCTGACAGGATGATTATTGCAAACCCCAGCAAACTAAAGAAAAAATAGAGAGTACCGGAGGTAAAATTTAACCAGCCTATTCTTCTCATTGATAAAGCTAAAAGTAAGGTTGCTAAATAGGTCAATGCAACCTCAGTTACAGATATAAGTCCAAATAACTGTCTGGCAGGTTGAACCCAATCGGGGAAATTGGCGGCATTAGAACTTGTCTGAAATTTGAATAACTCAGTTAAGTAAAACCCCCAATACAACATATTTATCATAAAAAGCGGTAAAGCTAACAATACTGCTATTACACTAAGGGTTGAATAAAAGTATTCTCCATTCAATTTGAGTTGTTCTCTTAAACCGACAAACCCGAAAGCAATAAATACACCGCTGATAACAAGCATGAAGTATCGCACCTGTTGTTCTTTAGCTGTCTTTGTCCATTCCTCCGCAGTTTCCGGAGGAGGACCCAGACCAGCAAACATTGAAATTAATATCCATGGTATAATCAGAAAAAAAGCAGTTATAGCCAGCTTGTTTACATCTGAATTGTTCTGTTTTACAACGTGCAGCCCAAGACACCATGAAGCAAGTGTCATTAATAAGGCGTTTAACAACCATATTGGCAAATAGAGTTTATAGCTCACATGTCCAATGCCAAATGCAAGTGCTGCTCCGATAACTGGAACCAGTATAAGATAAATATAACTTGTTGTCTTTATCGCTTTTAGGTGCATAAACTTGTATTTTTGGGTGATGTTATTAAAAAGAGCCACAGCCGCCAAGTTAGCAAAATGCTGTACTACACCAACTTATAGCGCCAAAATATTGCACAAGGATAACTTTTTTACTGACGCTTCGGTTAGGTAAACTTGCCTGTACCGTCAAAGTTAGCAGTTTTACTGACATTTTGCAATGTGTAGCACCGCTCTGCAAAAATCTAAACCGCTTTCCCCAATCCGCCAAATTTTATTTATTCATTTAGTGGCGCTACTGTGTAACTGCAATGGAGCACAACTCCTACACTGTGTGCACCTTTACCGACCATGCGTGTGCCGGTTCCTGAAACAGGGCTTTTGTTTTTGCCCAGGTTTGCTTAAAAAATTCGGAGTGGCGGTAGGCGTTCAGGGCGGCTTCGTTTTGCCACCGGCTGTGGGTAAAAAACACATCGGGGTTGGCCGAGTCTTGCCAGAGTTCCAGGTGCAGGCAGCCTTCAAAAGAGGCAATAGTTTGCCTGCTTTCGGCAAAAAGTTGCAGAAAACGGGGCACTTCGGCGGGGCGGAAGTGCATTTTTACAATTCTTACAAGCATCTCAAAGTTAAGGAGTGCAGGGTTAAAGCGCAACAGCTGTTAATCGGCTGTCAATTTTTTTAACCATGGCAGAAAGCACGGCTTGTGGTCCAACTTCAATAAACTGGGTTGCGCCGTCAGAAATCATGTTTTCTACAGATTGGGTCCACCGCACCGGTGCGGTAAGTTGGTTAATGAGTTTTTCTTTTATAACGTCGGGGTCTTGTGTGGGTTGGGCATCTACGTTTTGGTAAACGGGGCAGATGGGGGGTTTAAATTCAGTTTCGCGAATGGCCCTTTCCAGTTCTTTGCGGGCGGGTTCCATGAGCGGAGAATGGAAAGCGCCATTTACCGGAAGCGGCAACACTCTGCGGGCGCCTGCTTCGGCCAATTTTTCGCGGGCAATGGCAATACCTCTTTCCGTACCCGATATAACCAGTTGACCCGGACAATTGTAATTTGCCGTAACCACAATTTCCTCGTCAATGCTGTTGCAAATGGCTTCAATAATGGCATCGTCAATGCCCAATACGGCTGCCATGCCCGATGGTTGTGCATTGCAGGCTTCCTGCATGGCCAAGGCGCGCTTATATACCAGCCGCAAACCATCGGCAAAGGAAATGGAGCGGGCAGCCACCAATGCCGAAAACTCGCCCAATGAATGGCCTGCAACCATTTCGGGTTTAAAATCGCGGATAATACGCGATTTGATGACCGAATAAAGAAAAACCGACGGTTGGGTAACGCGTGTTTGCTTCAAGTCGTCGGCACTGCCCGAAGTCATGATTTTGCTGATGTCAAACGCTAAAATGCGGTCTGCAACCTGCAGGTATTCTTTGGCCGAATCTGCTATGCTGCACAGATCAAGTGCCATACCCGGTTTTTGTGACCCCTGTCCGGTAAAAATATATGCTTTCATAGTAATAAATTACACACCTCATCTGCCCAAAAAACACTTGCTCCCTACACACACCACATAGCTGCCGCTTTGTAAAACAGCAAACTATAAAAGCGCTTCTCGGACATTGCTACATGCCTAAAAACATACTTCCCCAACTAAAATTGGCAGGAATTTTTTTTGAAGACAAATACAAGGTAAAGGTAGGCTTTTTTTTGAAGGCATATACTATCCGGCAAACTTTTTTGTAAATTTTTTTTTGTTTGCCTTAGTTGTATAGTTTTACGGCAAATGGGCATTGCGTAGTTCCGGCTTAATCGGGTGTAAGCTTAAGGAAGCTATACGCAGCCACTAATCGCCAAAATATTCCACATAAATATTTTCTGTCTCTACCAGTTTAATACAATGCAATGTACATCCTTTTATGTGGGGTACAAGTTGTTGCCAGATAGCTTTTGCTACATTTTCGGTAGAGGTGAACATGCCTTGCAGAAACGGCACATCGAGGTTAAGGTTTCGGTGGTCGAGGTGTTCAATAACGTGTTCCTTAATAATATCGCTCAACTCTTTTACATTAATGATGAAGCCGGTGTTGGGGTCGGGTTCTCCTTTAACGGTAACATAGAGTTCGTAGTTATGACCATGCCAGTTGGTATTGGCACATTTTCCGAACACGGCATCATTTTGCAGAGCCGTCCAATTGGGGTTATATAGTTTGTGAGCGGCATTAAAGCGCTCTCTTCTTGTTAAATACACCATTTGTTTAATGTTTTGTACATTCGGGTACAAAGGTAAGCAGGTTTATGGTGTATTACAAGTGTGTGTGTGTCAAAACAAAGGGGGGCAACGATGAAACGGGGCAAATTTACCGAACCCTTCCTCCCGAAACCAGGTAGCGGAAAAGGTAAAGTCCGCCGCCAAAGAATATGGCGCCAAGGGTAAACGGCGCTAAAATGGTTACTTTGTTTTCTACGGTTCCGTTCATAATGGCAAAGCAGGCATAAATGAGCAGCAACATGCCTGCAACGGTTAAAATGGCGGCAAATATTTTAACAATGTTCATAAAAATCGGTTCTGAAAGGTGCAAAAGTATAGAATGTATTTTTTCGGGGGTAAAGATATGAAATTACCCGATATGCAGCAACAGTACTGCAAAAATACAGATTACACCGTTCCTTGGCACTGCCATTACCCGAAGCACAACAGCGCCTTAATGGCAATGCTTAATTTATACCCGGAACTTCAATCGGGTAAAATGCCAGTTTGCCGTCTATGGCGTCTATTTGCAAAACAGAACCGGCTTTGAGTTCGCCCGCCAGAATTTTTTTTGATAACTCGTTGCTGATGCGTTGCTTAATGAGTTGTTTCAGCGGGCGTGCGCCATAAAGCAGGTCGTAGCCGTTTTCGGTAAGGTAGTCTGCCGCCTCGTTGGTGAGGTAAATTTGAATGTGCTGTTTTTCGAGCATTTTTTCCAGTTGCCGTATCTGAATGCGTACAATGCTGCTCAATTCGGGTTTGGTAAGGGGTTTAAACATTATAATTTCATCAACGCGGTTCAGAAATTCGGGGCGGAACGTTTTTCGCAGCAGTTCAAACACCTGCCGTTTGGTTTGCCTGTACACTTCGGGCAACTTTTTTTCGTCGGCTTCCTCAAAATTTTCCTGTATTATGGGTGCGCCTAAATTAGAGGTCATTATAATGATGGTGTTTTTAAAATTCACCACCCGTCCTTTGTTGTCGGTTAGTCGCCCGTCTTCCAACACTTGCAGCAGAAGGTTAAATACATCGGGGTGTGCTTTTTCAATTTCATCTAACAATATAACCGAGTAAGGTTTGTGTCGTACAGCCTCGGTAAGTTGACCGCCTTCTTCGTAGCCCACATAACCCGGCGCCGAACCTATAAGCCTTGCCACTGATGAAGATTCCTGATATTCCGACATATCAATCCGGGTAAGTGAATTTTCATCATTAAACAGTACTTCTGCCAAGGCTTTTGCCAGTTCGGTTTTACCCACACCGGTTGTACCCAAAAAAATAAAAGAGCCAATGGGGCGGTTTGGTTCGTTCAGTCCGGCTCTGCTTCGGCGTATGGCATCGGCCACTACTTCAACGGCGCGGTTTTGCCCAATTACCCGTTTGTGCAAGGCGTCTTCCAGTCGCAGCAGTTTTGTGCGTTCACTTTCCAACATGCGGCTAAGGGGTATTTTGGTCCATTTCGATACAATGGCGGCAATATCTTCGGCATCAATTTCTTCTTTTATAATGCGTTGTTGTCCCAGCGCTGCCAATTGTGTTTCTAATTCGGCAATTTTTGTTTCGGCTTCTTTTATTTTACCATATCTTATTTCGGCAACTTTACCGTAATCGCCCAATCTTTCGGCATTTTCGGCTTCGGCTTTGTAGGTTTCTACCGCTTTTATTTGTGCCTGTATGCCGTCTATGAGGTCTTTCTCTTGTTGCCACCTTGTTTTAAAGTCGGTTTCCTGTTCTTTTAACCGGGCAAGTTTGGCATTGAGCAGGGTAAATTGTGCCTCGTCGTTATTGCGTTTTACCGCTTCCTTTTCAATTTCCAGCTTGCGAACCTGTTTTTCAATTTCGTACAATCCTTCCGGAACCGAATCTATTTCCATGCGCAGTTTGGCGGCGGCTTCGTCAATGAGGTCTATGGCTTTATCGGGCAGGTAGCGGTCTGCTATGTAACGGTGCGACAATTCCACCGCACTGATAATGGCTTCGTCTTTAATTTTAACCTTATGGTGGGTTTCGTAGCGTTCTTTCAGCCCGCGCAAAATGGTAACGGAATCTTCGGGGGTGGGTTCTTCAATAAACACTTTCTGAAACCGGCGTTCCAGGGCTTTGTCGCGTTCAAAATATTTCTGGTATTCATTGGTGGTGGTAGCGCCAATTGCCCGAAGTTCGCCTTTGGCAAGGGCGGGCTTTAAAATATTGGCGGCATCCATTGAGCCGCCTTCGGTTGCGCCGGCACCTACCAATGTATGTATTTCGTCAATAAACAATATAATTTGCCCGTTTGCCTTGTATACTTCTTTTACCACGGCTTTCAGCCGTTCTTCAAAATCGCCCCGGTATTTGGCGCCGGCAAGCATAGCGCCCATATCTAAGGCGTAAATCACCTTGGTTTTCAGGTTGTCGGGCACATCGGCATTTACTATTCGGTGAGCTATGCCTTCGGCAATGGCGGTTTTACCAACACCCGGTGCGCCAACCAAAATGGGGTTGTTTTTGGTACGGCGCGATAAAATATGCAGCACGCGGCGTATTTCCTCATCGCGGCCTATAACAGGGTCAAGTTTGCCCTGCAGTGCCATTTCATTCAGGTTTTTGGCGTATTTGTCAAGTGCGTTGTAGCGTTCTTCGGCGGTGGCTTCGGTAACGTTTTCGCCTTTGCGAAGGTCTTTAATGGCTTTCTCCAAATCGGTTTTTACCAGATTTTCATCGGTAAGCAGCGTGGCGGCATCGCCTCCAACATCTAACAGCGCCAGCAACAGGTGTTCTACCGATACGTATTCGTCGTTATATTCTTTGGCAATGGCCTGTGCTTTAAATATTGCCTGCCCCATGCGCGGCGAAGGGTAGGGCTGGGTTACATTGCTTACCTTGGGGTAGCGGTCCAGCGCATCGGTAACCTTTTTTTTGAGGCGGTTTAAGTTAGCGCCCGTTTTTTTAAACAGGTGCGGAATTACATTGTCATCTACATCTAACAAACCTTTTAGCAGGTGTGTGGTTTCGGTGGTTTGGTTAGAACGGTTAAACGCTTCGCCTTGTGCCGATGCAATGGCCTCCTGCGACTTTATGGTGAAATTGTTGAAATTCATATTCAGGTTGAAATTGAGAATAAACCATTTTTTGCCCGAAACACCAACTATGTAACAGGCAATACCGTACCTGCAATTTATGTACCCGATTAAAAAACTTGAAAAAATGGCATTTTTTGTTGTTTATTGTGCCACAATGTCATAATATTGCCACCCGAAATGGCATTATTACCTCTTGTTTTGTAGCCGGTCACCTGACCGGCACAATTACAGGGGTTTAAAACTTTTATAATAACTATGCAGCAAAAATTTCGTTTGCAGGATTATATAGGCGAGTTTGTATATGGCGGCATGGATGGTTCGGTTACAACTTTTGCCGTGGTTGCCGGTTCGGTAGGCGCTGACATGGATTTATCGGTAATTATTATTCTGGGTTTTGCCAATTTAATTGCCGATGGTTTTTCTATGTCGGTAGGCAGTTATCTGTCAAAAAAATCGGAGTCTGATAACTATGAAAAACACCGCAGGGTAGAAGAGTGGGAGGTAGATAACATACCCGAACTGGAAAGGGAGGAAATACGGCAGATTTACCTTGCCAAAGGTTTTAAGGGCGAGTTGCTGGAGGAAATTGTAACGGTTATTACCTCCGATAAGCAGCGGTGGGTAGATACCATGATGAAAGATGAACTGGAAATGGTGCGCGAATCGAAATCGCCGCTGGCCATGGCTGCCGTTACATATGTTTCTTTTATTGTCATTGGTTTAATACCGCTGGGTTCTTACGTGCTGAAAGATGTTTTTGCTATACCGCAAAACCGCTTGTTTATGCTGTCCTGCCTGTTTACCACATTGGCTTTTGTGGTTATTGGTTACCTTAAAACGTATGTTACCCAAACCCGCGCCTGGAAAGGTATTGCCGAAACGGTATTTTTGGGTGTAACGGCAGCAGCTTTATCTTATATGGTAGGGAGTTGGCTTGAAAAATTGTTTTAACTCCCGTTTTCTGTTTCGGTTCGGGCTAAAATATTTGCCAACCTTTGTTTACTTGCCGGCCGAAGCGTATTTTTGCAGGCTTTTTCATTCTAAAAAAAACTGTTCTACGCAATATGCAAGTATTTAAGTTTGGAGGTGCATCGGTAAAAGATGCCGATGGTATTCGCAATGTTGCCGCTATTTTAAAACGTTATGCCGGCCAGCCTTTGGTGGTAGTGGTTTCGGCAATGGGTAAAACCACCAATGCATTGGAAGAGGTAACACAAGCCTATGCCAATGAAACCGGGCAGGCAGCCGATTTGCTCAACAAAGTGCGCAATATGCACACCGAAGCTGCCGACCATCTTTTTAATGCCGACAGAAGTTTGCCCGTATATGCCGATATGGAAAAACATTTTCTGCGCATTGAGGAAATGCTGGATAAAAAACCCATGGCAGCCTATAATTTTATTTATGACCAGATTGTTTCTTTGGGTGAGTTGCTGGCTACCCGCCTGGTTAGTGCATATCTCAACCATGCAGGAGTTTATAATGAGTGGCTTGATGTGCGCAACTGCCTTAAAACCGATAACACTTACCGCGAAGCCAATATTAACTGGGAAGTAACCAATTGGCAGGTGCGCGAAAAAGTACTGCCTGTGATGCGCGAAAATAAAATGGTGGTTACACAAGGTTTTATTGGCGCAACCATTGAGTATTTTACCACCACCCTGGGGCGCGAGGGGTCTGATTATACCGCTGCCGTATTTGCCAATATTCTGGAGGCCGAAGCTATGACCGTGTGGAAAGACGTGCCCGGCATTTTAAGCGCCGACCCCCGCCTTGTAACCGATGCGGTAAAAATTCCCCGCCTTTCTTACTACGAAGCAGTAGAAATGACCTACTATGGCGCACAAGTAATACACCCCAAAACCATTAAGCCTATTCAAAATAAGGGTATTCCGCTGGTAGTGCGCTCCTTTTTGCACCCCGACGACGAAGGCACTGTTATACATACCGAAGATACGGTTGATGTAAACAGCATACCGCCTATTGTGGTCATTAAAAAGAACCAGCTATTGCTGAACGTGCGAACCAAAGATTTTTCTTTTGTGGCCGAAGAAAACCTGAGTGCTATATATAACCTTTTTGCCAAACACCGGGTTAAGGCAAACCTTAGCCAAAACGCGGCCATCAGTTTTTCGGCCTGTATTGACAATGTGCCCTATAAGGTAGAGCCACTCATTAAAGAACTGCAGGAGCATTACAATGAGCGCATTCACAGTAATCTTGAACTTATAACCATCAGGCACTATACACCCGAAGCGGTAATGCGTTTCAGCAAAGACCGCGAAGTACTGTTGGAGCAAAAAGGCAAAACTACCATACAATTAGTAGTGCGGTAAGTTGTTTGTTTCAAAATTTCCGTTAAAACCCAACATACTGCGCCATGTCTTATGCTGTTTACCAAACCGTTGAACTGCTTTGGTTGCTTATAGCAGCAGTTGCTTTTGTATGGCTGATGCTTAAAGCCCCTGCACCTTATGGACGGCATGTGCGGCCGGGTTTTGGTCCTCAAATTAACAACCGCCTTGGCTGGGTATTAATGGAAGCGCCGGTAATGCTGTTTTTGTGGCTGTTTTACCGCATTGCTAATTATACCATGCCACCGGGCGGCTTTGTGGCACTGTTTATGGCGTTGTTTATGCTGCACTACCTGCACCGCAGTTTTGTGTTTCCGTTGCTCATGCGTACAGGTAATAAAAAAATGCCTGTGGCAATTGCAGTTTCGGCATTGGGTTTTAACCTTATGAACGGCTTTGGGCTGGGCTATTACTTTGGTAAATTTGCAGTGTATGAGCCGGATTGGCTGTATGATTGGCGGTTTATTGGAGGGTTGCTCTTGTTTTTTGCCGGAATGGCGGTAAATATTACCTCCGATTACCGCCTCATAAACCTGCGCAAACCCGGCGAAACCGGTTACAAAATACCTTCCGGCGGGTTGTTTAATTACATTTGTTGCCCCAACCTGTTGGGTGAGTTAGTGGAGTGGGCAGGTTTTGCCCTTATGACCTGGTGTTTGCCTGCATTGGTGTTCTGGCTGTGGAGTCTCGCCAATTTGGTGCCTCGCGCAAGGGCGCATCACCAATGGTACCGAAATCAATTTACCCATTATCCGCCCGGCCGGAAAATCCTGCTGCCCGGCTTATGGTAAAGTTGTATTGCAGATAGTGGCAATTTGGGCAAGCGGCGGGGGGCATCAATACTTTTTTTAGGTTGAACTGTTTGCCATCAATCAGCAACCGCGTTGTTTACAACGGTCAAATTTGCAAACTATTTGCAAAATGCTTACTTTTGTATAGTAAACTTACGTGACGTTGGCTTTTGGTTTGGGTAAATTTGGAAATCTGGAATATAATTATTCATGTGTTCAGAAATCGCCTTATAGTTCTAAAACCCTTACAAAACAAGGGTTGCAGACTCCCACCCTTTTTAAGGGGGGGCTGGGGGGGATAAATGGAGCAACCTCATAACCGGGCTTTTTTTATTTTCTGTTGATGATTACGATAACTTTTTGCACTTTTGGAATTGGAAAAAAACGGCCAAACAATTAACAACCTATGCAGAATAAACCCGCAACGCCAATTTTAATTCCAACCTCACGTTAAACTTGCACAACACTCCCCTGTTTTTTTAACAAACCTGCTACATGAACAAACCTTTGCAGACCAAAAGCTTTTTGCTGTTTCTTTCTATGGCTGTATTACTGCTGTTGTTTGCCCAAACTGCCTGTATATCGGGCAGTAAAAATGTGCAAAAGAAGCAACCCATTATTCTGAAGCCCGATTTACCTTCGTCAGACAAATCAGAGGTTACCCCGCCCAATTCCAATACAACAGTACCTCAAAAAACGGTTACGCCTACCGGAACCAAACTGCCGCCACCACCCGAAAACCCGGTAAAAGTGCATAAAGAACCGGCGGTTATAGATACTACTGCCGGGCGTTTGTTGCCCAAACTGCCGCCTGTATTTTCGGTGGCGGTTATGCTGCCCTTTGGCGCACGCAACTACCAACCCAATGCTGCCATGGATTCGGTACCCGAAAACAGCAATCTGGCACTGGAATTTTACGAGGGCATGTTGCTTGCTTTTGATAAGCTGAAACAGGAAGGCATTTCTTTGAAAGTGAATGTATTAGATACCGAAAATAACCCCGATGTAGCGGCCCGGCTGCTGCAAACCCCCGAATTGCAGGCCGCCGACGTTATTGTTGGTCCGGTATATAACAAAGAACTGAAACCGGTTGCCGCCTTTGCGCAACAAAATAAAATTCCAATGATAGCGCCCCTGTCGCCTTCGGGAGGCGTTACCCGCCAAAATCCGTATTACTTACTTGCCAACCCGTCTATTGAGGCGCAGTGTGCAGCTATTTACCGCTATATTGCCACCGGCTACGGAAAAAAGAGAATTATTGCCGTATGTACCAACAAGCCAAACGAAACTACTTTGGCCGACCTTTTCTTCGGCTTTTCGGGTACGGCCGTATTG
The DNA here is from genome assembly GCA_002212725.1 of Sphingobacteriales bacterium TSM_CSM. Classification (GTDB taxonomy): domain Bacteria; phylum Bacteroidota; class Bacteroidia; order Chitinophagales; family UBA2359; genus UBA2359. The sequence continues at coordinate 31,206 of MTCR01000077.1, forward strand.
CCCGAAACCCGTGACGTGCCTCCGGTAATGGTAAACAAACTGGTGTATGCTTTTCAAAACCAGGCCACCCTCGAAAGTTATTTGTCTGCCGCAGAAGACAATATGGTGGTGGTTACCAGTTTTGACCCGCTGCTTATACACGACCTAACCTCTAAACTTAACCAACTGCGCAGCAAATACCGCATTACCCTGTTTGGCATGCCCAACTGGCTAAACCTGGAAACCATTGACTTTGGGTACATGGCCAATTTAAATCTGCATTTACCACTTCCGTTTTTTCAAAACAAACTCAATCCTGCCAATACAGAGTTTAAGCGCAATTATTTTTACACATTTCAAACACAACCCACCGAGTATGCCTGCAGAGGGTACGACCTTATGTTGTGGCTTGGCAGGGCACTGCAAAACAATGGTAAAAATTTTATACAGAACCCACATGAAGTGAACCCTGCAGGCATTTATACCAATTTTGTTTTTGAACCAACTATTACAGGCCAATACGCCGCAACCTCTAAGCTCACCACGCCCGATTATTTAGAAAACCGGTTTGTAAACATAGTTCGCTACCGCCCCGATTTTATGTTTGAAGTGGTAAACAAATAGGTGTAAATGCACTGCCGTACAACTAAAAAGCAAATCCCAGCGCCACCCCGATGCGCCTGAACTGTATGCCCTCGCGCACCTCGTACTGCAGCGGGTTGGTTAATGCCACTGCGCCGCTTAATTTGGCGGTATTGTAGTAGGGGTTTATGTATAACTCTATGGCAAAATGTTTGCTGAAAATCCATTGGTGCCCCAATACAAGCCCGTAGCCAAGATTGGTAACAGAGCCGTTGGTAATTAAACTGTCTGATGCCTGATGTGTAATGTCAATATTCAATTTTTCGTATAAAAAGGTAGGGCCGGCAAACAACCCCCGCATATTACCCCCGTCAATGCGGTTAGAGAAGTAAAATCGAACTTCGGGTATAAAATTATACCCTTTTTCCTGGGTTATGGTGCTTATGCCGTCATCATCGCCTTGTTTGCCGTCCACGTAATTTCCACCCAGCAGCAGGCTTATTTTTTTCCCTGCAGCCACTTCGGCTGTAGCGCCGTAGTTGCCGCTAAGTATGCTCAGCAGGTTGGTTTTTACTACCACGTGTTGCGCCTGCAAACCGCCCGTGGCAAAACAACATAAAAGCGCTACAAAAATACATGTTAAACTATATTTAACTGTTTTGCTCATAACCAATTTTTAACCGTTAAATAGTAATTATGTGGGCATATAAACCGGAAAACGGTAAATTGCCTTTTCCATTGTGTAAACAATATTCCGGGGGGTAATAATACGCATTTTTCCCTGAAATTGGTAGCCCGACACCTTTTTAACAGCCTCCGGCGGCTAAAACAACAACCGCCTTGCCGAACAAATGCGCGCAGACGGCGGTTTAATTAGGCAGAAAAGTAATTGTAACCTGTATCAACACATTTTAATGTTGTTGAGGAGGGCAGCCTTGCAAAAAGATGGTGTTTGTAAATCGGCGCTACCTGCACCCCGGATTTTGCGGGCTTTATTACTTCGGCAAAACAAATACGGCAAAAACATGAAAGCAGCAGTACTGGTTCGTTTCGGAAATGCACAAGATGCCTTTGAAATACGCGAACTTCCCGATTTACCTTGTAAACCCCATGAAGTTAGAGTAGCTGTTGCCACGTTTGGGCTAAATTTTGCCGATGTAGTGGCACGCCTTGGTCAGTATCAGGATTGCCCGCCACTGCCGGCGGTTATTGGCTACGAAGTCGTGGGTCAGGTGCTGGAAACAGGCGCAGAGGTTACACACGTTCAACCCGGTCAAAGGGTGCTTGCCTTTACCCGGTTTGGCGGATATGCCACCCAAATAGTAACCGATGCAAGGGCTGTTGTACCACTGCCCGATTTTATACCCGATGCCGAAGCCACCGCATTGGCCACCCAATATTGCACAGCATACTTCTCGGCATGTATGGCCATAAACCTTTGGCCGGGCGACCATGTGCTCATTCAGGCGGCGGCCGGTGGCGTTGGCATTGCACTTACCCAAATAGCAAAAAATGCCGGCTGCACGGTTTACGGAACGGCAGGCTCCGATGCCAAACTGGAAACTATACGGAAAAACGGGGTTGATGTGCCTATTAACTACACCACGCACAATTTTGCCCGGGTAATTGAAAAAACCGCTCCAAACGGCAAAATAGACGTTGTTTTTGATTCGGTTGGCGGGCAATCGGTGCGCGAAGGCATAAAACTGCTCAATTCCGGTGGTCGTATGGTTTGTTTTGGCGCTGCCGATATGTCGGGTGCCAATAAACTGCAGGTTGCCTGGAAAGCGATGCAATTTGGCTTGTACCATCCGGTTCAGTTTATGCTGCGTTCAGCCAGTCTTACAGGGGTAAACATGTTGCGCATTGCAGAAAATAAGCCGCTTGTTTTGCAGCAATGCCTTCAGGAGGTTGTTAAAAAAGCCGCCGAAGGACAACTTAAACCCATAGTACACGGCGTTTACCCCATTAGCCAACTGTGGCAGGCGCATGAAGCCCTCCAACACAGAAGTACGGTTGGTAAATTAGCTATACAGTGGTAACTCACACAGATAAAAGCACAAACATAACAAGTGTTTTATTTCAATATAATATTGTCGCTAATTAGCTTGTCGACAATTTGCTGGGCATAACCTTTAGCATTATAACTTATATCTGGGCTGCCGCCATATGACGCTTTAAATGAAGCTCTCCAAACTATTTTATCTTGGTTATAGGGGACTAATTTTATATCCCAAGCTGAATATGTCTCACCACCTCGTGAAAATGATGATGAACTTGATATAATGCTTTCAGTTTGTTGAAATATCATTACAACATCTGGGTTGAAAGTATTTATTATGTCAGCCACTTCTTTGTTTGGATCTAAGGATAGTGGATTGACAATATAGGCAGTGCTTTCCACCCCATGTAATTCTAATTTTTCTATCAATGAATTAGTCATGGATTTGATGAGTTTCATGGATCTATCGGAGCACTTTACAGTAATAAAGATTTTTGAAACCGTTTGATTAAAGTCAGGGCTTTTATTTGAAATGATTTTACTGGGATTGCAATAGGAAAATAGGATTGATACAATGCATAGTGTAAAAGTGTTGAGAATAGATTGTTTCATTTTTGATGTATTTTTGATATTGAAGTAATATGGCAATTATGCAAATGGACGTTGATGTCTTGCCATAAATAGTTTATGGTGGTGTAAAAATAATGATTGTGTTTGTAGATTTTTAAACTTTTACCGTTTTAAATTTTTTTTGTTATGGAAAATCCTACAGGCAGGCCAATGTGACTGTTGTCACTTTCTGACCGAATTGTGTTCCAATTCTTTTAGCTGATTTTTCAGTACCGGATAAAACTGCCATAAATTCCCGTACCAATTCAAGGCAGGCTTCTATAGTATTGGGCGGTTTTATTCCCATTTAGCTTTTTCCAAATTTCGGCTTTTTTAGAATAATGGTGTAAACTTGGATAGCTTTTTGCTCAACGACCAGAATGTTTTATCAAACAATTTACAAAACCACATTATAAACCCGGCATAAACAAAATACTATTCATCATTGCCCTGAAGCAGGGCTGTAGCATGAGTTTGAATAAGTTTCCATGCAGATTCAACATGTTTTTTCTCTACATTTGTTTGCCCGGTTACCATGCGAAGCGTATATAATCCGTTGAGTTTGGTGTGCGACAAATACATTTTGCCCGATTGGTTGAGGCGTTGCAACAACTGCTCATTCAGGGCATTCAGCGCATCGGGTTGTTGTTGCAGCCGGGGCGGCGCCAACCTGAAACAAACAAGGTTCAGCGTTACCGGGGCGGCAATTTCAAAAAACGGGTGTTGTTTTATTTGGTGGCTAAGGCTGTGCGCCAGATTAATATGATGCCTTATTTTTTCCTGCAATTGCTGCACTCCATAGCTTCTTAACACAAACCACAGTTTGAGCGCCCTGAACCTGCGGCCTAACTGTGGCGACCATTCACTGTAATTGTTTACCCGGTTTCTGTTTTCTGTCTTAAGATATTCGGGCAGTATGCTAAAAGTCTGAAGCAGCGTTTCTTTGTCTTTTACGTAAAAGGCCGAGCAGTCAAAATTGGTAAACAGCCATTTATGAGGGTTAAAAACAAAGCTGTCGGCTTGTTCTATGCCTTTTAACATCCACCGGTATTCGGGAAGCAGCAAGGCTGTGCCGGCGTATGCGGCATCCACATGCAGCCAAACCAAATATTGGTTGCATATTTGGGCAATTTCTTCCAACGGGTCAATGGCAGTACAACCTGTAGTTCCCAGGGTAGCCACCACACAAAGCGGGGTATAATCTTGCCTGATATCTGCGGCAATTGCCTCCGCTAATAATTTTGGATTAAGGCGAAAATGAGCATCAACCGGAATTTTAACCACATTTTCCTGCCCGATGCCGGCCATTTTTGCCGCCTTTTCTACCGACGAATGTGCTTCGGCAGAGGTGTACACCCGCAAAACGGCTGTGTTGGCGGTAAACCCATGCCGGTTCACAGCAAAACCGGTGGCTTTTTCGCGGGCTGCCAGAATGGCGCTCAGGGTGGCAGTTGAAGCGCCGTCGTAAAGTGTACCATGCAGGTTTTGGGGCAAGCCGGTAAGCTGTTTAAGCCAGTCTAACATGCGTTCTTCCAGTTCGGCGGCAGCGGGTGAGGTGTCCCACAGCATACATTGTGCGGCTAAGGTTGCCGTTAGCATTTCGGCCAACACAGAAGCAGGGCTGCTGTTTGCCGGAAAGTAGGCAAAAAAAGAAGGGTGTTGCCAGTGCGTAATGCCCGGCAAAATTAAATCGTTAAAATCGGCTATTATTTTGTCAAAGTCTTCGGCATGGGAGGGCGGCATGTCTGGCAGTTGCTCCAGAATTTGATCCGGTTGCACCTGTGCTTTTACCGGGTATTGTTCAATGTTTTCAAGGTAATCGGCCATCCAGTCGGCAACTTGGTGGGCATACTGCCTGAATTGTTGCGGTGTCATATGTATATAAAGTTGTTTAAGTTTAGCCTTTGACTTGTGCGCAGTGCAATTTACTCTACCGGTTTAAACATGCGCTCCCAGCGCACATTATCGGGAAAAGAAATGCCTTCTTCTGCGGAAAGCCATACCAGTTTTGCTTTTCCAATAATATGGTCTTCGGGAACAAAACCCCAGTAGCGGGAGTCGGCAGAGTTTTGACGGTTATCGCCCAGCATAAAATAGTAATCCATGGCAAAGGTATAAGTGTTCGTTTCTTTGCCGTTAATGCTTATACTGTTATTGGTTACCTGCAGTTGGTTTCCCTCATAAACTTCAATAATGCGGCTGTAGAGCGATATGTTTTGGGCATTCAGGTTAATGGTGGTTCCTTTAGCCGGTATTACCAATGGTCCGTAATTATCAATATTCCAGGGAAAATTTTGCGGGTCTTGCGGAAAAACGGGTTCGTGGGGCAGGTAAATGCCTTTGGCTCTTACTATGGTATCAATGCCCACTACATTTTGAAGTTGTTTTACTTTTATCAGGTTGGCATCGGTAAGGGTATATTCATATAAATCGGCATTTTCAGAACGCAATCCGCCCTCGGTAATGCCCATTTTGGCTATGGTTTGCGGGTTAAGGGGCGTTTTATCGGTGCGCACAAAGTAGTTAAATTGTGCTAAGGCAGGCAGACTGTCGGGTTTTCCGTTAATATACACCTGCCGGTTTATAATTTCGAAAGTATCGGCAGGCAGGGCAATACAGCGTTTAATATAATTTTCGCGTTTGTCAATAGGTTGGCGGTCGTCTATGGGGTAGTTAAAAACTACGGGGTCGTGGCGTTGCAGGTTGTTTAGTTTGCCAAGCCGGTAATAGGGAAATTGTATGGCAGTTGAGTAAGAAGGTTTGCCTGAAAAAGGCATTGTATTATGCGAAAACGGCAGCGAAAGCGGGGTAATTGGCATACGTATGCCATAGCTGAATTTGCTGACCAGCAGGTAGTCGCCCACCAGCAGGGTTTTTTCCATAGAGGAGGTTGGAATAATATAAACCTCTGCAATAAAGGTGCGAATAAAAATGGTTATAATAACTGCAAATAAAGCAGCATACAACCACTCGCGTATGGCCGATATGTTCATTGCCTGATGCCCTGCTTTTACTTGCTGCATTATTTGTGGAATAGATTACAAATATGCACCAAGGCATTGATGTACAAAAATAAGGTGGCGGGGTTATTTTACCGTTCTCATGCTTTTGTCCCAACGGATGTTAAAGAACGGGTTGCTTGATAACCAAACAAAAACAGGCTTGCCTACAATATGGTCTTCGGGTACAAACCCCCAATAGCGCGAGTCTTCGGAGTTGTGCCGGTTGTCACCCATCATAAAATAGTAGTTCATTTTAAACTCATATTCGGCAACCTGTTGTCCGTTCAGGAAAGCCTGCCCGTCTTTCCATTCTAAGGAAGGGTTGTTTTCGTATTTTTTTATGGCTGTTTCATATAAGGCGTAATTTTCTTCGGTCAGTTTAATTTTATCGCCTTTTTTTGGAATGTAAACAGGCCCGTAAAAATCAATATTCCAGGGCAACTTTGAACTATAAGGATAAACACGGGGGTTAAATTCGCCCTTCATTTGAGTAACTTTGTAAATAGTATCTGTGTTGGCCATTTTTTTTATTTCTTCGGCATTTTTGTTGGTCAGCATCATAATATAGGTGCCAATTTCATTGCCCTGAAACACCTCGCTGATGCCCATTTTTTCTTTGGTTTTGGGGTTAAACGGGCTGGAGGTTTTAACCATGTAGGCATGTTGCAGGCCGGGCGGGTTTTCAACGGGTTTGCTGTTAATATGCACTTGTCCGTCAATAATCTGCAGGGTATCGCCGGCCTGGGCGGTACAGCGTTTTACATAATTGGTGCGTTTGTCAACAGGAATGCCTTTATCCACTTCGGGCGGATAGTTAAATACTACTATATCTCCTCTTTTAATGGAAGAAAAACCGGGCAACCGCATATAGGGTAACTCAAGCAGGGTGGTATAAGATTGTGCCCCGAAAATGGAGTTATGCACATAAGGCAGTGCCAGCGGCGTATTTGGAATGCGCGGGCCAAAGTTGAGTTTGCTTACAAAGAGCTTGTCGCCCACCAACATGGTGTTTTCCATACTGGAAGTAGGAATGGCATACGATTGGAGCACAAAAATGTTAATAAGCGGCACAATAACAAGGGCAATAATGAGCAACTCAATTATTTCTCTTTTGGCCGATTTTTTAGGGGGTTCGGGTTTGGCTTTGGGGCCAATTTCTGTTGTTTTAGACATAGTGCTATTTAATAAAAAGGCAAAAATTTGATATTGGAACCTGTTTGTGCAGGCTAGTTGGCAGTAGAAAGGGGCAAAATTACTGAATTGTACCTGTAAATAGTAGGCAATAAAGGTTAAATATTACACAAAACCGGCACTAAGGCTTATTTTTTTCGGCTTGGTTAAAATTTGGCTATGAGCCGTGCGTTTAAGCGGCGGGCGGTAAGGTAGTTGGGCACACCATAAAACAGGTCTTGTGCCTGAATAAAATTGTATGAAATGGTGTTGGAAATGCCAAGCAGGTTAAACACCTCTACCGAAGCCCAAATACTTTGGAATATGCGCATGGGGCTTTTTTCGGGCAATTCGCGGCGGTTGCGGTCAAACAACTGTGCCGAAAACCCGATGTCTATCCGGCGGTAGGGCGGAATGCGGAAGGCATTGCGCAATTTAGGCGCATTAGGCGGACTAAAGGCAAGTCCCGAACCGAACAACAGGCTAAGGTGTACCTTAAAATTTTGGTTGGTAGGCCAATAGTCCTGAAAATACATGCCAAAGTTTACCCTTTGGTCGGTAGGGCGTGGAACGTAGCCAATTTGAACCTGTACGGTATCGGCCGGGGCTTCGTCGCCGGTACGCGGAAACACTTCTTGTCCTTCTTCGTTAAAGTAGCGGTTATAGTAATCGCCTTCCAAATCTTCTTTGGTTTGCATAACGGAAAGGCTCACCCAGGAGTCGGTGCCTTTTACAAACTCACCGTACAGGCGCATGTCTATACCGGCGGCATACCCTTTTGCCGAGTTTTGCGCAAAATACCTGATGAGTACGTTTTCAATATTATAGGGCACCAAATCCCACAGGTATTTGTAGTACAGTTCGGTGGTAAGTTTAAAGGGGCGGTTAAACATTTCAAAATTATAATCGGCGCCCAAAACGGCATGTACAGATTTTTGCGCTTTCAAATCTGTATTCAGTTGCCCGTCTAAACTGCGCATTTCGCGGTAAAAAGCGGGCTGGTGGTAAGCGCCGGTTGCCAACCGCAGGGTAAGGCTTTTGCTGCTTGCTTTGGCGCTGGTATCGGCTGCGCTTTTAAGAGTGGAGGTATAGGCAATTTGCAGGCGTGGCGCCACAATGGTTTCGCGGTTTAAATCCCAATAGTTAAAGCGAATACCGCCGGTAAAACTCCAGTTTTTACCAAAGTTCCACTCGTTTTGTGCAAAACCGCTCAGGCGGTTAGAGGCAAGGTTAAACCGGGTACGCAACCGGTCTGACAAAATAATTTCGTCTATGGCGCGCGGAATGTTGTATTCTGCAGAGTCAATGCGGTACCATTCATTAATGGCATCGTCAATTGTTTCGTGCTGGTATTTCAGCCCCCAGGTGATAAAGTTGCCGCCCAAATCGGCATAACCGCGGTGTTCGGCGTTGGCAATAACGGCGCGCAGTTTGTTTCGTGCCCAATCCTGGTAAGTTCCTACGCCCAAAATCCGGGTTATGTCACCAAAATCCTGCTCGCCCATGTTTTTTTCAATTTCACCAATATAGTATTGACCTATAATGTCAAAAGCTTCAGTTTCGCGGGTGGTATAGGCAGAGGTCATCCATTTAAGGCGCAGTTTGTTGTTGGGTAAACTCCAGGTGGCTGCCACGCCGCCCATCATTACCTCGTATTTGTCGCGTTCCTGCCCGTCAAAATATATCTGCAACTTTAGTGCGTCGTTAAAGGTTCCAAAACTGGTTTCCGATTCTACGGGTACAAAGCGGTAAACATTTCGGGTAAGGTTGCCAATGGCTTCAATTTCCCAGTCAATATGCGGTTTATAGGTAATGTACGTTTGGAAATCGGTAAAAGAAGGACGGTATTGCCCTTGTGTTGGCAACGCATTTAAGATGTATTGGTTTGACCATTGCCTGAACCCGGCTACATAGGTGAGTTTTTTATTTAGCCCGATGCCCTCTGCATGTGCCGATGCACCCAACAGGCTTATTTCGGCCGAGCCATGATTTGCTTGCGGTTTTTTGTACTTTACATCTAATACCGACGACATTTTATCGCCATATTTAGCTTCAAAACCGCCCGATGAAAAGTTAACAGACGAAATTAAATCGGTATTGATAAACCCGAGGCCTTCCTGCTGCCCCGAACGAACCAGAAACGGGCGGTACACCTCAAAATCGTTTACATATACCAGGTTTTCGTCAAAGTTGCCGCCCCTTACCGAATACTGCGAGCTAAGTTCGTTGTTTGAAACCACGCCCGGCATAGTGCGCAAAATGGGGGTAATACCGCCTGTAACACTGGCAATGGTTTCTACATCTTTGGGGTTAATTTTGGTAACGGCCGGTGTTTTTAACACCTTTGCCTGTACGTTTACCGTACCCAGCAGTTTATCATCGGGGTACATTATAATGTTTACCTCGCGAAGTTGTCCGGGTTCCAGCCAAAATGAGGTTTCTTCGGTGCGGTAGCCCGTAAAACTAAATCTGATGGTTAAAATTTGCTGTTTTGGCACGCTGATGCGGTAATACCCGTTGGTATCGGTAACCGACCCAAACAAATTGTTTGCCGAAAAATAGACATTTACACCTGCCATGGGCTGGCCGGCGTAATTGGTAACCCGGCCATATACATAAGGCATCTCCTGTGCCCGGGCAAACAAAGTACACAGCAGCAGCAGCAACGCTGCGGTAAAAAGGTGTTTATTCATAACAGGTAACAAGTACTTCTTCCAAGGGTGAGCTATTAAGTGCGGTTGGGTTATACCAGTGTGCCGGCATGTACATTTTTAAGGGTGGCAATGGTGGCAGCCGGGTTTTGTGATTTAAAGACCGAACTGCCGGCAACCAGCACATCGGCACCGGCTTTGAATATGGTTTGAAAATTGCCGGTGTCAACCCCGCCATCAATTTCAATAAGTGCTGCCGATGATGTTTCTTGTATGAGTTGCCGCAACTGCCTTATTTTATCTAAGGTGTGCGCAATAAATTTTTGTCCCCCGAACCCCGGATTTACCGACATGAGGCAAACAAGGTCAATATGGGCAATAATATCTTGCAGCAGTATAACGGGCGTGTGCGGGTTTAGTGCCACACCGGCTTTCATGCCCAGTTCCTTTATGGCAAAAACGGTGCGGTGCAGGTGGGTGCAGGCTTCGTAATGCACGGTAAGCAGGTTGGCGCCGGCTTTGCAAAAATCGGACAGGTATTTATCGGGTTCCACAATCATGAGGTGTACATCAAGGGGTTTTTCGGCATGTTGCTTAACTGCCTCCAACACCGGAAACCCAAACGAAATATTGGGCACAAACCGCCCGTCCATAATATCCATATGAAACCAGTCGGCCTGGCTGTGGTTTACCATTTCAATATCGGGAAGCAGGTTGGCAAAATTTGCCGATAACATGGAAGGGGCAACCAACGGGGTTTTTGTCTTTGCTTTCATGTTGCAAAGATAACGGTAATGTGCTAAAGGTTGCAATGTTGCGCCCAACTTCTGCAATTAACCTTTGCAAACTGCCCGATGCCGTTTTTGGCAAAAACGGCATCGGGTTAAGGATGTTTGAGGTTTTTACCCATTTCCATGCGTTGCCGTTGTGCCTCATACATTAAAATGCCGGCCGATACCGATACATTGAGCGAGTTAACCTGTCCCCACATGGGTATTATGACCTGCTCATTTGCATGTTGCAACCAAAAACCGGATAACCCGAAGGCTTCGGAACCAAAGGCTATGGCACAGGGGGCGGTAAAATTGGCGCTGTGGTAGGGTATTGCCTGCGGTGTAAGGGCAGCGCTAAATAGGTGCAGGTGGTGGCTGTTGAGGTAGGCAAGGGCATTAAGGTTGTTGCAAACGGCCACGGGGCAGGTAAACACTGCGCCTAAACTGGAGCGAATTACATTGGGGTTAAAAATATCGGTTTGTGGGTCGCATAGCAACAGGGCATCAATGCCGGCAGCATCGGCAGTGCGCAGTATTGCCCCCAGATTGCCCGGTTTTTCTACGGTTTCAACCACAACCAGCAAGGGGTTGGCGCTAAGTTGCAAATCATTGGGTGGGAGCGGGCGTGTGCGGCAAATTGCCACCACATTGGGCGCTTGTTTGCGGTAGGCAATTTTATCAAAAACAGCTTCACTCACTTCTGCCATATTTACCTGTTGCAATGTTGCCTGCGGTGCAATACACTCCATGTGCGAAGTTTGTGTAAATTGAGGGCAGTAAAACAGGTATTCGGCATGGTAACCGGCTTTTAGGGCAAGGGCGGTTTCGCGCAAACCTTCTACCAAAAACAGGCCGGTTTCTTTTCGTTCGGCTGCTGTGTTAAGGGCAACTACCTGCTTAATGAGCGGGTTAGCGGGGCTGTTAATTTGTTTAGGCATAGGTTAACAGGTTTAGCGGTATGAAACAGATAATATCAGCCCTTTTTTGAAGGGTAATTGGCTCTTTCCTGCCATTTCATAAACACGTTTTTCCCTCTTTTTTATGAGGGATTTGTTCGGCGTGTTCCTAAAAGGGCAGGAGGGCGATACTAAAAAGCAGCACGCCCGTTACCTTCCCACCATTTTTTCGGGCACTACCCACTCATCAAACTGTTCGGGAGTTAGCAGGCCAAGTTCCACGGCTACTTCTTTCAGGGTTTTACCCTGTGCATGGGCGGTTTTTGCTATTTTTGCAGCGTTGTCGTACCCAATTTTGGTGTTGAGCGCTGTTACCAGCATCAGCGAGTTATCTAAATGACGTTTAATTATAGGGTAGTTGGGTTCTATGCCAACGGCGCAGTGGCGGTTAAAAGAGTCGGCAGCATCGCCCAGCAGGCGGGCAGATTGCAGCAGGTTGTAAATAATAAGCGGTTTAAACACGTTCAGTTCAAAATGGCCGGTGCAGCCCCCAATGTTAATGGCTACGTCGTTGCCCATTACCTGTGCGCAAACCATAGTCATAGCCTCCGATTGGGTGGGGTTTACCTTGCCCGGCATAATAGACGAACCGGGTTCGTTTTCGGGAATAATAATTTCGCCAATGCCGCTGCGCGGGCCCGATGCCAGCATGCGTATATCATTGGCAATTTTCATAAGGCTTACTGCCACCGTTTTTAATGCACCCGATGTTTCTACCATTGCATCATGTGCCGCAAGTCCTTCGTACTTGTTTTCGGCAGTTACAAACGGGTGTCCCGACAGGTGGGCTATATGGCCGGCCACTATTTGGTCATAACCCTTGGGCACGTTAATGCCTGTGCCTACTGCCGAACCGCCCAGGGCAAGCTCTGCCAAATGGTGAAAGGTATGGCGTATGGCGCGAATGCCATGGTCTATTTGCGCTACATAGCCCGAAAACTCCTGCCCCAGGGTTATGGGCGTGGCATCCATAAAATGGGTGCGGCCTATTTTTACCACCTCCATAAACGCCTGACTTTTTTGGTGCAGCGTATTGCGCAATTCTTGCAGGTGCGGAATAGTATGCTCTGCAATAAGGCTGTAAGCAGCAATGTGCATGGCCGTTGGAAAACTGTCGTTAGAAGATTGTGATTTGTTTACATCATCATTGGGGTGCAGCACTTTCTTCTCATCGGTAAGGCTGCCGCCGCTCAACACGTGCGCACGGTTGGCAATAACCTCATTTACGTTCATGTTGGTTTGGGTGCCCGAACCGGTTTGCCATACTACCAGCGGAAACTCCTCATCTAATTTGCCTGCCAGAATTTCATCGCACACCTGCGCTATGAGGTCGGCTTTTTCTTGGGTGAGCGCACCGCACGCAACATTGGCGTAGGCAGCCGCTTTTTTGAGTATGCCGTAGGCGCGTATTACCTCAATGGGCATGAGCTGCCCGCCAATGGTAAAATTTTGCAGCGAACGCTGGGTTTGCGCGCCCCAATAGCGGTGTATGGGCACTTCCACATAACCCATGGTATCTTTTTCTTTTCTGTATTGCGTCATTGGTGTTTAGATTTTGTTTTAAGATGCAAATTTACGGTTTGTTTTGAAAACTCACCTATAAACCACCACCCGAAATAGCTTGCAATGGCAGCGTTTATTGGTTTACCCAATCCGGTAGCTAAAAGGAGCATATAAGCCCGAATTTGCCTTTGTGTAAAAATGCGGTGTGCCGCTGTGGTACAATAACTATTTGCCAAAAAACAAGTATCTTGTGCAATGTTTCAGGCAGTTTATTTTGTTATCAATCTGTAGCGCCTTATGAAAACCCGCTTTTTTTTTGCCGTAATATTGGTGTTTTTTGTTGTATTGAAATTGCAGGCACAACCCCAACTGTTTCAAAACGGCAAGTTAGCCGAAATTTCCTGCCGCGAATTGCAGGCGCATGCTCCGTTGTTTCAACAGAAGCAAGCATCGGCAGCTTCTTTGGCGCATGATAACTGCAACCTCCTGTACGCCCAAGCCCGATGGAACATTGATCCGGCAGTAAGTTATATTTCGGGCAGTGTGGCGTTTGGGTTTGTTCCGATGCAGGCCGGTTTCGATACTTTGTACCTCGATTTGTCCTCCGCTTTAACCGTTGATTCGGTCATCTATCACAGCTCCACAACCGCTTACAGCCAATCTGAAGCAGAACTGCTGCAAATCTTTTTTCCCGATGTGCTGCCTTCGGGAATGCCCGATTCGGTACAGATTTATTACCGGGGTGCGCCGCCGCAAACCGGTTTCGGGTCGTTTATTCAATCAACCCATCAGGAAACGCCGGTTATATGGACACTTTCTGAACCCTACGGCGCAAGCGACTGGTGGCCCTGCAAAGATGACTTAACCGATAAAATTGACTCGCTCGATGTGTGGGTTACCTGCCCGGCGGCTTACCGGGCAGCAAGCAACGGCAAGTTGATTTCGGAGACTACAGACGGGGTAAATACCGTTTGTCATTGGCAACACCGCCACCCCATAGCCACCTATTTAGTGGCCATTGCCGTAACCAACTATGCCGATTATACCGATTGGGTGCCGTTGAACGGCGATACCGTGCCCATGCTCAACTATGTTTACCCCGAAAACCTGGCCGATGCCATGTTGCTAACGCCTGCGCAGGTGCAGGTAATGCAACTGTACGACTCATTGTTTATTCCCTACCCGTTTGCCGATGAAAAGTACGGCCATGCCCAGTTTGGCTGGGGCGGCGGCATGGAACACCAAACCATGAGTTTTGTGGGCGGTTTTGATTTTGAACTGCTGGCGCACGAAATGGCGCACCAATGGTTTGGCAACCATGTAACCTGTGGCAGTTGGGAAGATATTTGGCTGAACGAGGGGTTTGCCACCTATCTTTCGGGGCTTTGCTATGAACATTTGTTTGACGGTATTTGGTGGATGCCCTTTAAAACAAGCCGGATAAACGCCGTTACCAGCCAACCCGGCGGCTCGGTATGGTGCAGCGATACCACCGATGTAGGCCGCATTTTTGACGGGCGGTTAAGTTATGCCAAGGGTGCCATGATTTTGCACCAACTGCGGTGGGTAATTGGCGACGAAGCCTTTTTTACCGCCCTGCAAAACTACCTTACCGATGTTAACCTGGCAGGCGGCTTTGCCCGAAGCAGCCACCTGATTGACCATTTTGAAGCCGCAAGCGGCCAAGACCTCGACTGGTATTTTGCCGACTGGCTATATGGACAAGGGTTTCCTTCGTACCTTATCAATTGGTTTCCTGCCGACATGGGCTTGGGTATTAACATACTTCAATCTCAATCAGACCCGGTGGCAGATTTTTTTGAATTGCCTTTACCCATCCGAGTATTTTTTCATAACGGACAAGATACCCTGCTCAGGCTCAATCATGACAACAATATAATTTCGGGGCAAAATTTTTACTTTCCTTTACCATATTGGGAGATTGATTCCATACAGTTTGACCCCGATAAATGGCTGATATCAAACAACAATGTCATTACCAATGAATTTGAGGGTATTGAGGAATCTGCCGGAAAAAATATGCTCTTGTTATACCCCAACCCTGTGGGCGAAACGTTGTATGCCGAAGCCGGCGGACAAAACATTTCGGCAGCCGAAGTGTTTGATATTACGGGCAGGGTAGTGGAGCAAATGCGGCAGGTTAACGCCATTCAGGTTGTGCTAAATACCGCCTCGTTGCCTTCGGGCATTTATTGGGCGCAGGTTTATACCGAAAAAGGCATTTACCGGCAAAAGTTTATAAAGCAATAAAAACACTGTTTATGCAAACACTTGGCATTTATGTACTTACCACCGTTGTATTTTTTGCCATAGATATGCTATGGCTGGGGCTTATTGCCCGCAATTTTTACCGCAAGCACTTAGGGTTTTTAATGGCAGAACAGGTGGTTTGGGCGGCGGCATTGGTGTTTTACCTTATATACATTGGCGGCATTTTGTACTTTGCCATTTTGCCGGCGCTAAAAACCGGCAGTTTACAAACAGCCTTGCTAAATGGCGCTTTGCTGGGTTTTTTGTGCTATGCCACCTACGATTTAACCAATCTGGCTACGGTAAAAAACTGGCCTATACTTGTTACAGCGGTAGATTTGGTTTGGGGAACCGTGCTTACGGCAGCCACATCGGGTATTGCTTATTTTGTGGCGCAAAAACTTTGGTAGTGTGTCTGTTTACGCGGTTCTCACACCCGATAAAGTGCGCATGATGCTGCTGATATGGTCGCCAATTTTTTCGGCGCTGCGCAAAATATCGAGGTAAATTAACCCTTCTTCCAGCTTGTAAAGTCCTTTTTCTATGCGTTGATGTTGCAGGTCAACCAAGTGGAGGTAAAGGCGGTTTATTTCTGTTTCTAATTGTTGGGTTTCGGTGTTATCGGGTATTTTGTTTTCAAATACCAGTTGTTTTTTCATGGCAACAATAGCCTTATGGTCAAGCGACAATATTTTTTGCAGTTCGGTTAGCACCTCTTGTGTAGGTGGTTTGGTTGCCGATGCAAATTTTTGGGCGCGGGTGGCAATTTTGCGCAGGTGGTCGGCAATGCTTTCCAGGTCGTTTACCACTGCCAGCATGGCACGCACCTGCTCCGAAGATTTGGGGGCAATTTGCGCCGAAATTAACCGCGAAAGAAATATGCTTACCTCTTTTTCCAGCACATCGGTAAGTTCTTCGCGCTGTTCAATTTTGGTGAGCAGGTTTTGTCGGTTTTTCACCTCGCCAAACAACAGCAACACAACATTGCCGCTCATTTTTTCCACTAAATCGGCCAATTTTCTGATTTCGTTTTGTGCTTCGGAAATAGAAAGTTCAGAAAATGCCACCAATCCTTTATCCATGTGTTGCAACTTAAACACCTCATCGTTTTTTTTGCTTGCCGGAAACAGCCGCACAATAATAGCAGCCGAGTAGGGAATTAGCCCGAGGTGAATGAACGCATTAAGAACATTAAACATGGTATGAAACATGGCTATGCCATTGGTTTCAATGCTTTGCCTTTGTTGGAGCATAGTGGCATTGGCACCTGCAATATTGTAGGGCGTAAGTATGGAGGTGTGGCCGGTAAACAGCAAAGACTGCAGCCAGTCTATAAACTGCAGAAAAAACGGAAACAGCAGCAGCGCCCAAGCCACACCGGTAACATTAAAAAAAGTGTGGTACCGGGCAGCCCGTTTGGCATGAATATTACCCAGCAATGCGGCCAGGTTGGCAGTAATGGTGGTGCCAATGTTTTCGCCCAGCACCATAGCAGCCGCCTGCGGAAACTCAATCCACCCGTTTGAAAGCATAACCATAGTTACCGCCGTACTGGCGCTGGAAGATTGTATAATGGCGGTAAATATTGCCCCCAATGCCACAAAAAAAAGATAGGAAACATAGTTGTTTTCACTGAAATACTGAAGCAACAGGAACACCTGCTCGCTCTTGTCAATATCGGGTACAGCAGTTCTGAGAAAATTTAACCCTATGAACAGCAACCCAAACCCGATGACAAACTCGGCCGTATCTCTTTTTTTACCCGGAAAAAACAACATTGGAAAAGCCAGCCCAATGGCAATAAGTGCGGCCGATTCAATAGCCACCTCAAAGCCGAAAAGCCAAACAATCCAGGCGGTTATGGTAGTGCCCACGTTGGCGCCTATGGTAACGGCCATAGATTGCATAAAACTTACCAACCCTGCATTTACAAAACTTACCAGCATAACCGTAGTAGCCGACGAAGACTGTATGAGCATGGTAAGCAGCAAACCGGTAAAAAAACCGTTGGCGCGGTTGGCCGTCATTTTACCCAATACTTGCCTTAAGCGGTTTCCGGCAGCCTTTTGCAACGACTCGCTCATGATTTTCATGCCGTAAATGAAAATGCTCAACGCGCCAATGATTTGCAAAATAGTCAGAATGCCGGTTATCATGCCTCTTGTTCTTATCGGAAATGCATTAGTTAAATTATTATCTGGCAGCAAGCAAACAGTCGGGCATTGGCATCGGGCAGGTATAGTGCCATATCAACTCACAACCTCCGCCACACTTATGCCACCTTCTACCCTCTACTCTCTACTTTCTACTCTACCCCCGCTGCAAATATACACATAGTAATTGGCAGTTTGGACTAAAAGCCGTAATATTGCCGGTAAACCAATTTTCTTGCCATGAAATTCAAAACCATCATTGAGCCGTTTCGCATTAAAACGGTGGAGCCTATTACCATGAGCACCCAACAGGAGCGCGAGCAGTACCTGAAAGATGCGCATTTTAACCCCTTCCTCCTCAAATCGAGGCATGTAATTATTGATTTGCTTACCGACAGCGGTACTTCGGCCATGAGCAGCAACCAATGGGCTGCCATGATGCGCGGCGACGAATCTTATGCCGGCGCACGTAGCTGGAAACGGTTTGAAAAAGCCGTACACAAACTTACCGGAATGCCCCATATTTTACCCACCCACCAGGGGCGAGCGGCAGAAAGAATATTGTACACCTATATTGGCGGCAAGGGCAAGTATTTTTTCAGCAATACCCATTTTGATACTACCCGTGCAAATATTGAGTACAGCGGCGCTACTGCTCTTGATTTACCTGTTCACGAAGCGCAGAACTTTGAGTCGGACTACCCATTTAAGGGCAATTTAGATGTAGAAAAACTTGGCGAACACATTACCCGGTTAGGCCCCGAAAACATAGCCGCGGTAATTCTTACTGTTACCAACAACAGCGGCGGCGGGCAACCGGTAAGTATGCAAAATGCCCGGGAAGTAAGCCGACTGTGCAGGCACAACAACATTTTGTTTGTTCTGGATTGTTGCCGCATTGCCGAAAACAGCTATTTTATACACAAAAACGAACCGGGTTACGAAAACAAATCTTTTCGGGAAATTGCGCAGGAAATGTTTTCCTTAGCCGATGCTGCCGTTATGAGTGCAAAAAAAGACGGTTTAGTAAATATGGGCGGCTTTTTGGCCTTGCGAAACGACGAATTGTCTGATGCCTGTATGCAACTGCTCATTATTACCGAAGGGTTTACCACCTACGGCGGACTTTCGGGACGTGATATGGAGGCCATTGCCGTAGGATTGGAAGAAGTTTTCGACCCCGACTACCTTAAATACCGCATTACCAGTACTCAATACTTAGGCGAAAGCATTTTAAAAAAGGGTGTACCTATTATATTTCCTGTTGGAGGACATGCCGTGTATGTAGATGCTAAAAAACTGTACAGTCATATACCTGTTCATCAATACCCCGGGCAGGCGCTGGTTTGCGAGTTGTACCGGTTGGGCGGCATACGCAGCGTAGAAATAGGTTCGGTTATGTTTGGCAAGTACAATGAGCAGGGGCAACTCCTTCCGGCGCCTATGGAGTTGGTGCGGCTTGCCATTCCGCGCCGGGTTTACACGCAATCGCATATAGATTATGTGATAGAGGTTTTTGATGAAATTCTGGCAACCAAAGACGGGGTAAGAGGGCTGGTAATAACCAAGGAACCTAAGTTTTTAAGGCATTTTACCGCCCATTTTGCGCCGGTGGAAGATTAAAGAAACAGAAACAAAAATCGTGTCGGGCAAAATATAAAAGGTAACCTGTTTGGGCAACCGCTTACTGTTGTGCTGGCGGCCTACTTTTTAGTGCCCCAGCCGTTTTACCATATCAATAACCGAAGCCGCCCGCGTATTCATGAAATGTGCAGAGGCGTTGGTGTTTACCGGTTCTCTGTTTGGCGTGGGGAACACAGGGTGTTGCGCTGTTGCCGGGGTTTGTGCAAAAATGAGGTAAAACTGCCAAAACCCCGAAAAAACACAAAACGCTGCACCATGGTTATTTTACCCCAACAAATTGTATTTGTACCATAAAATGCAAAATGCAAGACAGTGTGGCAGTTTGGTAATTAAATAAGTTGAACACACCATACTTTTGTTTGTTTTAAATAATGTTTGCGCTTTAGTGAAAAAACGCAATAAAAGCAGTAACTTTATACTCAGTTAATAACCACAAAACAGGGTCAGCATAATGGTTTACAAGGTACACCAAAGGTTTATTTGTGTAGTTTTTTTTCTATTTATTTGTTTTGCCGGTGCAAAAGCGCAGGTAGTTATAAATGAGGTAATGGCCTCTAACAGTACTACCACTGCCGATGAAATGGGCGAATACGATGATTGGGTGGAATTGTTTAACAATGCACAGTTTGCCATATCGCTCAACGGGTATTATCTTTCAGATGACTCGCTGATACTGAACAAATGGCCATTCCCGAATATAAGCATTGCCGGCCGCGATTACCTGATTATATGGACCGATAAAGACCCCGAACAGGGATCGTTGCATACTAACTTTAAGTTAGATGCCGCCGGCGAAACGGTATTGCTGGTAAACCCGTTGCTTACCATTATTGATGGCGTTGCCTACAATACACAGGCTGCCGATACCTCCATAGGGCGTTACCCAAACGGCCTTGGTTCATTTGTACCCATGCTTCCTACTTTTGACGGGCAAAATCAACAGGGCATTATTACTGCCGTAAACAATTTGCAACCTCAAGGCGGTTTAAAGGTTTACCCCAACCCGGCTACCGATGCCGCTATTATAACCCTGCCTGTACTGCCAAATGCTTCGGGCGGGGCTGCCCTGCAACTGGTAAATGCAAGGGGAGCTGTGCTACAGCAACTTAAACTGCCGCCGGTTGCTGCCGCTTCGCAAATAGTATTGCCGGTAACCCAACTGCCTCCCGGGCAATATTGGGTGGTGTATTCATCGGAAAACAGCCGTTTAATATCGGGTTTAACCGTGGTCAAATAGCTTCCGGCTTTTAAGTATTCTTCCGTAGTTTAATTTACCGTTATTTGTAATTTCTAACATATTCACGTCATGAAACATTTTTTTGCCGCCTTACTGTTATTGGCAACCACCCTGCTGCCCGTAAATGCGCAGATAGTCATAAACGAATTTTCAGCCGCCAACCTGACCGATCTTACCGATAATTTTGGCGAGTACGAAGACTGGATTGAACTATACAACGCCGGTGCTACAGCCGTTAACTTAGACGGATATTACCTGAGCGATAAAATAGACAACCCTACCAAGTGGCAGTTTCCGGCGGTAAATATTGCTGCCAATGGTTATCTGGTAGTATTTGCCTCTAAACGCGATATAACCACCGGAACCCTGCATGCCAATTTTCAGATAACCCAAACTGCTTCCGATGAGGCCGTTGTTTTGGCAGACCCTTCGGGTACTGTTATTGACTTTTACCAAATTTACACCCCCAACCAACTTAACCATTCTACCGGCCGTATTAGCAGCGGCGCTGCCCAATGGGGCGTGTTTACCAACCCAACTCCCTATGCCGCCAACACCGGACCCAAAGACGGCTATGCACCAACACCCGATATTGAGCCTGTTTCGGGCAGTTATGCGGCAGCGCAAACCGTTTCCATTACCTCATCAGACCCAACGGCCAGCATCTATTATACCACTAACGGAAATACTCCCAATGCCGCATCAACCCTTTACACCGGACCTTTTACCGTTAGCGCCACTACCATTGTGCGCGCCATAGTTATCAGCACCAACCCCAATCTGCTGCCCGGTTTTGTTGAATCTAACACCTACCTCATTGCCGAAAACCATACCATTCCGGTAATTTCTATTGCAGGCGCAGGTGTGCAAACCCTGTTGGACGGCGACTGGGGCATTGAGCCATTTGGTTCTTTTGAACTTTTTAACCAAAACGGGCAACTGGAAGACGAAGCCGTAGGCGAATTTAACAAACATGGAAACGACTCATGGGCCTATGACCAACGCGGTTTTGACTACATTACCCGCGACGAAGCAGGCTACGACAATGAAATCAGTTCGCTTATTTTTCCTACCTATACGCCGCGAAACCAGTTTCAGCGCCTTATCATTAAAGCCGCCGCCAATGATAACTACCCGTTTTCCAACGGCGGAGCGCATATTCGCGATGCCTATGTGCATGCCTTGTCGCAAAGAGCCGGCTTAGACCTTGACGAAAGAACTTACGAACCATGCATAGTTTACTTAAACGGGCAATACTGGGGCGTGTATGAAATACGCGAAAAAACAGACGACCATGATTTTACCGGCTATTACTACGACCAGGGTAAAGAATGGATTGACTACATTAAAACCTGGGGCGCAACCTGGGAAGAATACGGCAGCTGGGATGACTGGTACACCCTGCATGATTATATTTTAGCCAACGATATGACCGTGCCTGCCAACTACACCTATGTTACCGACCGCCTGAATGCGCAAAGCATTATTGACTACATGATTATTAATACCCATGTTGTTTGTATGGACTGGCTGGTTTGGAACACCGCCTGGTGGCGCGGCAGAAAAGATGAAGGGGTAAAATGGCGTTACACCCTTTGGGATATGGACGCCACTTTTAACCACTACATTAATTACACCGGCATACCCGATACCAGTCCGTTTGCCGACCCTTGTTATAACGAAGCACCCGGCGTTAGCGACCCCGAAGACCATGTTGACCTGGTGGTGAAACTGATGCAAAACCCCGATTTCCATGCCATGTATGTAAACCGGTATGCACAGCTAAACAATACGTATTTTACCTGCGATTACATGATTGCCTTCCTCGATTCGCTCGTTGACCGCATTGCCCCCGAAATGCCCAGACAAGTGGCTAAATGGGGCGGAACCATGACCGAATGGCAGAATAATGTACAGGATCTTCGGGATTTTATTAATACCCGATGTACCGTTATTGACCAGGGCATTGTTGATTGCTATGATGTTGAAGGACCTTATGATATTACCGTGTCGGTTGAGCCGCCAAACTCGGGGTTTGTAAGTCTGAATTCGCTTTTATTAACCGATTACCCTTACACCGGCACTTATTTCGGCGGACTTCAGCTCGATTTAGAAGCCATAGCCCTTATGGGTTACCAATTTGATTACTGGGAAGTAAACAACAATGTAGTAATGCCCGGCATTACCGACCCCAATATATGGCTCAACCTTACATCGGCCGATACCATTGTGGCACATTTCAGCGTGCCCATTCCTACCTATAATGTTACGCTTATTGTTGATCCGCCGGCAACAGGCACCATCAGCACCGGCGGTTTTGAGTTTACCACGTACCCGGTCAACCTGTTCTTAGCAGAAGGAACCCTCATAGATTTACTGGCTAATCCGGCATCGGGATACCAGTTTACGGGCTGGTCAGCTAATGTAAATACCTTGTTGCCCGATGCAAATACGCCGGGTGTTACTTTTACCCTTACAGGAAATGATACCATTGTGGCACATTTTGAGGTGGTAATACCTGATTACAACCTTACCATCAATGCTCAGCCCGATGGCGCAGGCAGCATTAACCTCAACGGAACAGATATTACTTCGGGCCTGCCTTACACAGAAACCTTTGCCGAGGGAACCGAAATAACCCTTTCGGCCACCCCGCAAACCGGCTTTACCTTTGCCTATTGGGAAACCGGCGGAACCATTTTGTTGCCCGACCCGCAACAAAGCGCCATTACGCTTACCCTTACCGGAAACGAAACCATAACCGCCCATTTTGAACCCGTTGTGTTTGAAATAACCCTTACCAATGCCAATCCCGATGCAGGAACGGTTACGGTAAACGGAACCGGCGTTACTGACTGGCCCTACACCATAACCGTAAGCTACGGCGAAACCATTAACCTCGAAGCCCTTGCCGCACAAGGGTTTGAGTTTACCTCATGGACTCTCAACGGCGCCCCTGTAAGCACAACCACGCTTACCATTACCGCCCTGCAAAATACCGTTGTTGCCATTAATTTTTCTGCCGTAGAACCGCCACCGCCGCCACCGCCGGCAGACATAAACTGCGAACCGGCAATGCCTTCGGGCTTTACGCCCAATAATGATGGCACAAACGACGTTTTTGCCTTGCACCTGAACCCGCTTTGTAGTATTGACGGTTTTTTACTAAGGGTGTTTGACCGGTGGGGAAATATGGTTTTTGAAACCACCAACCCACAACGCGGCTGGGATGGACTTAACAAGGGGGCAACTTCCCCGGTTGGCACTTATGTTTGGTATATGCAATACAACCTGCTCATTCAGGGAGAAAGCACACCTCAAACTTACAAGGGAAATGTAACCCTCATCAGATAATGCCATACCCGGCAGCTAAAAAACCGCCTGTTTTACCGCAAAAACAGGCGGTTTTTCTGTATAAAAATATTACGGCACACCAATTGAAGTAAAGAAATTGGTAAATTTGAGGCCAAACCAATTATAAACACACCATTAACACAAAATAACCCTGTTTTGATACGGTTAATACAATACAACAACCAAACTTTTACCGAAGTAACCGGTAAAGAAGTGGATGTTATTATTAAAGCCATTGACAAAACCTGTATCAACTGGATTGATGTGGAAGTGGCCGAAGATAAAATAGTGCAACAAATTGCGCATTATTACTCGTTGCACGAAATGGTAGTGGAAGACATACTAATACAAGACCATCTGCCAAAACTCGAAATCTTTGAAAATCATTTTTTCTTTACCCTGCGAATGTTGTATTACAGCAGCCAAAAAGAAGAAATGGAAGAAGAACAACTAAGCATGGTATTGGGCGAAAATTATGTGCTATCCTTCCAGTCGGGTATTGAAGGCGACGTGTTTGACAGTATTCTGGCCGACCTGAAACTTGGTAAAGGCATCATAAGAAAGGCAAATGCCGATTACCTTTTTTACCGCCTCCTCGATGCCGTTATTGACGGCTATTTCAACATCCTCGAAATACTGCGGGAACGCATTGAAACCCTTGAGGAATCTATACTTTCTTCTCCGCACCCATCGGAAGAAACTGTAGGGCAGATATTGGATCTTCGGAAAAAAATTACTCTGGTACGCAAATACACCATTCCGCTTAAAGATATTGTCAGCAAACTCAAAACCACCGAATCAAAATTCATTAACCCCGGAACCATTACCTTCCTCCAAGATGTAAGTGACCAGTTACTGCTGCTCAATACCAATTTTGAAACCTTTCGCGAAATGCTGAAAGACCTCATGGAACTGTATTTGTCTAACCTGAGCCACAACATGAACCGCGTAATGAAAACGCTTACCATTGTTGCCACCATTTTTATACCGCTCACATTTGTAGCCGGCATTTACGGCATGAACTTCGAAAATATGCCCGAACTGCATTGGAAATATGGTTATTTTATTATTTGGGGTCTTATGCTGTTAATGGTTATGCTTATGGTTTACTATATGAAAAAAATGCACTGGTTTGAATAACGGTTTCTGATTGTTTTTATTCACCCAAAATATACTTTAAAGCTCATTTTGAATATCTTTGTACAAATTCAACCTGTTTTGGTAAACTTATTTAAAGCAAACTCAAACCGCTATCTTTTACCTTCATAACTATTAAGGTACTATCTGTAAATCCCGGCATTTTCTCTTGTTCCCTGCTGATTTGAAGTATTGACCAAAGAGTAAAAAAACTTTGCGGAACATTGCGCAAAACTTTGCGTTCTTTGCGGTAAAATGAAAGGAATTTAATTAAGAAAATCACCAACAAAGGTACAACCTGAAAAAGTACCTACTTACTACCTTCTACCCTCTACCTTCTACTTACTACCCTCTACAATAACACGCTTATGGTGTACGATTTTGATAAACTCTGGAACTACAACAAACCTGCCGATACAGAAATGGCATTTCTGAAATTATTGCCAAAAGCACTGGAATGCGGCACCGATTACCATTTGCAATTGCTCACTCAAATTGCCCGGACACAGGGTTTGCAGCAGCAATTTGACCGCGCCCACCACACCCTCGACGAAGTGGAAAAGCAACTCAATACACAGGCATTTCCGCAGGCAGCCATTCGTTACCTGCTGGAGCGGGGCAGGGTTTTTAATTCATCGGGCAATAAAAAAGACGCAGCACCCCTGTTTGAACAAGCCTGGCAACTTGCATCAGAAACCGGAAACGACTTTTATGCTGCCGATGCATTGCACATGCTGGCAATAGTTGCATCACCCGAACAGGCGCTGGAGTGGAACCTGAAAGCCCTGCACCTGGCCGAAAACTCGGCCGATACCCGTACACAAAAATGGCTGGGTTCCTTATATAATAACATCGGGTGGACTTATTTTGATATGGCAGATTACGAAAAAGCCCTTGCCTTATTTGAAAAATGCCTGCAGTGGAACGAAAAGCAACATCACCCGATGGAGGTATTTATTGCCCGGTGGTCGGCAGGTAAAACCCTGCGCCTGCTGCAAAGAACCGAAGAAGCATTGCACACGCAAACAGGCCTGCTTAAGGAAATGATTGATAAAAACATGGAAGAAGACGGCTTTGTATTTGAAGAACTGGCCGAATGCCTTTTGCAACTCAACCGCCCCGAACAGGCAAAGAAATACTTTGCGGCAGCATACAATCTGTTATCAAAAGACATCTGGCTGCAAAAAAACGAACCTGCCCGTTTATCCCGCCTTCAAAAACTGGGCTGATAAATTTTTCCAAAACATTTTTCAAAAAAAACGGGCAGTTTAAAATATTGTCCGGAGTGGTGCGTCATTCTGTGTGTAATCAAAATTAACACACAAAAAAATTAAACGCATCATGGAAAACCGAATTTTCAGAACTATTGGCGCCGGTATAGCTGCAACGCTGCTGCTCTTGTTTGTATTACCTGCCATACTCAGGCTGCTTGTAGTTGCCGCCGTAGTTTCCTTTATTTACCGCATAGCCAAAAAACGGTACCTGTATAAACGGGCAGCCTACTTTTACCAACAAAACCAACCGGCAGCAAACCACACACTGCCACAATACGGTAACTCTTACCGCCACAGCTACAACCCCGCATTTGAACAAAATGTAACCGAAAACCCCGTTGTTATTAAAATCGGGTAAATGCTAAAACCTTACCGGTAAGTTAAACCTGCATCCGTTCCGGCATCGTGCTGCCGCACATAAAAGGACGTTTGCAGTCAGAATTTACAATCTCTCTACCCACTACTCTCTACCTTCTACCTACTACTTTCTACTCTCTACCTTCTACTTTCTACTCTCTACCTTCTACTTTCTACTCTCTACCTTCTACCCACTTTTTTAAACAAAAACATTATGCATTACGGAAAATCAGCTTGTTATTCAAATTCATGGCAGCAACATGGCTGCAAAGGTACTCGTTTTATGCACGGCGGGTTTTGGGGACGCAGCTTTTGGGCTGCTCCGCCGGTAAATATTGAAGAAAAACCCGCAAGTTTTGAGGTGTTATTGTATGCCCCCGGCTTTACCAAAGAAGATTTCATTATTGAAATATCGGGCAATGAAATGAGCATTTCTCTTAAAGAAGAAACCTCCGGTTCCGCTACTGCCAACTGGGTTCGCCGCGAGTACCGCAATACCGGTTTTGTGCGCCGTTTTGAACTGGGCGATAAAATTGATACCGCCAACATTAGCGCAAAATATGAAAACGGTGTTTTGCAAATTACCCTGCCTAAAAAAAATGCCGATACACCTGCACAAAACATAGTGGTAGAGTAACCCTATACTTGCACTTATGCATTGAAAGGCCGCCTTGTTATCATACAGGGCGGCTTTTTACTGTTAGTGAGCTAAATGGCTGCAATGGAGTGTGTAATACCATTTTTCCTATAAAAAAATGGCCAAAATTGAGTTATTAGCTGTTTAACAGCCTCATTTTCAGCCAATTAAATAGCTGTTCTTGTACTGCTGATATTTAATCTGTACTGTAAGTTGGTTCGTTTTGGAGCAAGGGAGTAGGTAATTTTGCGCTATAATCCAATTCACTCATTTTTCACCCATTAAAAAAACAAAATGTATGCGCAATTTAAAAAACCTTACGGCAGCAGTTATTACTTTGGTAATGATGCTCAATTCATGCAGTTTTAACCTTTCTACGGCAAGCGTAACAGATGTGCGCTTATGTGAAGCCCCCGATGCCACAGGCAATTGCCCCGCAGACAAAGCGCAGTTTAGTCCCGAAGCTCCCATGTTTTACCTCTCCTGCAACCTCAACTTTGCCCCCGAAGACACACAAATTAAATTCCAATGGTATAACACAGACGGGAAACGCTACCTCATTGACGAGGCAACCCTGCGCGCCGGCGATATTGGCAGTGGAAGCACTTTTAATGTTCATGCCAATCTTTCAAAGCCAACAAACGGCTGGCCCAAAGGCAACTACGAAGTGGTGGTTTCACTCAGTTCCGATAACTTTAAACCCATCAGTAAAACCTTTACTGTCATGTAAAACCCGTAAGGTTTTATAGTGCATCAACTACGGCAATACCGCTTTTTAGGCAGGGTTGCCGTTTTTTTATAAAGGGCTTTATTCTACCGTTTGCTCCACACTTACCGTACCTGCTGCAGCACCATTGTTCCACTGTACCAAAATTTGGTTTTGGCCTTGTCCGCTTACAATAGTCCCTCCGGTTACTGTCCAGATATAAGTGCTGCCGGCTATATCCGGAATTGAGTAAGTGGAGGTGTTATTAGCGCAGGGCATGGTATTGCCGCTAATAACCGGGGTAAAAGTACAGGAGCAGATAGTTTGGGCGTCTATCAACACTTTTGAGGTAAAAGGGGGAAGCGTTAGTATTCCGCAGATTTCATTTTGGTCTAAATCATAATACTGCCCGGTGCCGAGTGAAATTTGCAAAATGGAGTCGCTGGGGTTCATAAACAATACCGAATGATTTACCGGCATTGTCCAGTTTACAAAAGAAGGAACAGAATGCACATCGTATCCGGTTGCCTGCCATGCTGTAAAGGTATAATTTACCGGCGGCCCCATTCCGTAGCGCACGGCCACATTGGCTGCATACGGATTAAACAGGTAGTTGCTATCTATAATGCCAACCTCATAATCATTGGTAGTAGAAGGCTGAGGCGATTGCCTTATTAACCTTGCCGCGGGGTCAAGGGCAAACAGCGTGTTGTTGGTAACATGCTGGTTGTGCATCGGGGTGGGTTGTTGCGGCGGGTTAAAATATACACCGTAATCAGCGCCGTAAACCACATTTCGGGTGGCGGTAATGTTATGGGTGCCGGCGTTTAAGAAAATGCCCACATCAGGGTGGTTGTAAATGGTGTTGTCTTCAATAAGTGAAGTGTTTGAGTTAAAATCAAAATAAATACCGGGTGTCAAAAAAGTAGCATTATAAGTTCCCTCGGTATTACCCGGTGTGGCCGATACAAAATTGTTCCGGTAAATAATATGGTCGCTTATTCCGCCATAGGTTTTTAGCGGCGCTCCGTCATTGAGCAACAGCATACAGTTGGAGAGTATGTTTTTTTCCACCAAATGCCGGGTGCCATCTGCATGAATGCCGGTGTAGCCTACACTGTCTATCTGGTTATGGTGAATGTGGACGCTGTCAACAAACTGCAGGCCTATTGCTTCGAGGTTTGTTTGTTTACCCGTTCCGCTATTCAGGTACATACCTATATTGCTGAATTGATTATGGTGCAATATGCTTTTTCCGCCCTGTGCAACTTCAATACCCTTGCCATCGCACCCCCGAAAAGTGCAACCCGAAACTGCATGGTAATAACCCCGCAATTGAATGCCGTTTAAAAATTGTCGGGTAAAAACACAGTTATGCACCTTTATACCCACAGAAGAATTGCTTACAACCACAATGCCGTTAGCGCCATGTTTGTCGAACCAAAGGTTTTGAATGGTGATATTTGATGCCCCTGCACCAATACTTATGCCGTTGTTTATTACCGATGCCTCGGCAGTAAACGCAGCGGGGGTGCTGCCTGCAGGCGGAATAAAATATAGCTTTTGCAAGGCTGCATTGTAGTACCATTCGCGAACAGTATCTAATGCTGCGAATTTGTTGTACATAAAAAAGCCATAATTACCAATGGGTGAAATCTGCAATGGTACTGCAAGCGTAAGACTTCCCGTTGCTGAAGCATTAACCGTTGCAGTTTCCCAAACCCACTGGCAGGTACGCACACAAACCTTTGCCCCGTTCCAATAGCCGTCAGTTTGGGTAAGCTGTGCCGAGTTGATAACTGACGTTGTGCTGCCGCTTTGTATAATATAACCACTGTTCGGAAACCGCGCAAGGGTCATTTCGCGGTTATCCCAAAAAAAGTTGAATACTGTTTGTGGCATTGTACATTCATAGTAAGTGCCCATACTTACCCACCCCGAAACTACGGCTGCCCCGCTCACAACAGGCAGATTTCCGTTTCCGTATGCCGAAAAAACTATGGGAAAAGCAGCCGAACCGCTTTGCAGCACAGTAATTTGCCCTCTGAAAGTGTCGCCCCGCATTAAAAAAACAGTATCAGCGGGTTGTAAAATCAGTGTATTTAGTTTGGTTATACTTGCCCATGGGGTAGCCATGCTGTTTACCGGGTTGCCGTCATTCCCCTGTGTAGATGAAAAATAAAAATTGGTTGCACCGGCCTGCCACCAACAGCAAAGGGCAACTAAGGTTGCAGTGTAAAAAAGTTTGTTCATACTACATCGTGTTAAAGTGTTGTAATTCATGCGCTTGTGGTTGTATGAGGTATGACACTTTTATGCGTTGGGTTATTCCATAAGTAAATAAATTTTTTATTATAAATTGAGCGCTATGCGCTTGGTGTACAAATTACCACCTGAACTGCAATAGCTCCTATGAACCGAGGCGCGTGGTTAATTGTTTAGTATGAATAATCGTTCATTTATTCATATTTTGCAGCATGGCAAA
Source organism: Sphingobacteriales bacterium TSM_CSM (assembly GCA_002212725.1). GTDB lineage: Bacteria > Bacteroidota > Bacteroidia > Chitinophagales > UBA2359 > UBA2359. The sequence goes on from MTCR01000077.1 coordinate 61,688, forward strand.
CTATTTCGAGATATTTGTAAACGGCTATAAAAACTACGCCAACTATTTATGGCAGGAAATTACCCAACCCGGCTGGCACAATTATTTTTACTGGCTGTTGGGTGTTTCGGCATTTTTTTGGTTGTTGGAATGGGTAAGACCGTGGCGGCGGGAGCAGCCAAAATTCAGGAAAGATTTCTGGCTCGATTTCTTTTACATGTTTTTCAATTTTTTTCTGTTTTCGCTCATAATTTATAACGCTGCCTCCGATGTGGTGGTAAACCTGTTCAATAGTTTGCTGGCAAGCGCAGGTATTACCAACCTGGTGGCGCTCAATGTGCGTGCCATGCCCGTTTGGGCACATCTTCTGCTGGGTTTTGTGGTCAGGGATTTTGTACAATGGTGGATTCACCGCCTTTTACACCACTCCGATACACTGTGGGAGTTTCATAAGGTACACCATTCGGTGCAACAAATGGGATTTGCGGCTCATTTGCGCTACCATTGGATGGAAAACGTGGTGTACCGAAGCATTGAGTACCTTCCGTTGGCCATGATTGGTATTGGGCTGAACGATTTTTTTATTATCCATATTTTCACTCTGGCCGTGGGACATTACAATCATTCCAACATTACGGTAAGCGGATATGTTACTGCCGGTGTGTTGGGCGTATTGTTGGGTACAGTGGTAGCGGTTGGCGCTTTTGATGTGCAACTTTTACCGCTCGGTTGGGGTTGGGCGCCTCGGGCGGCTGTGGTTCTGGCAGCAGGCATACTCATTTCGACATTGCTGGGGCGTTATATGAAATATATTTTTAACAGCCCCGAAATGCATATCTGGCATCATGCCTATGAAATGCCCGCAACTCACCGGTATGGCATTAACTTCGGGTTAACCCTGGCCTTGTGGGATTATGTTTTCGGCACAGCTTATATTCCATACAACGGACGCGATATACAACTCGGTTTTCCGGGAGTGGAGAACTTTCCGCATACTTTTATGTCTCAAAACCTGCACGGATTGGGCTTGCCCGAACAGCAACAGTTACCATAGCCCCAACCCGGTTTGCCATAAAGAAAGGGGCTATTTTTACCGGTTTGGCAAACAAAGTGACAAGTATTTTTGTTTTCAATCAACCTGAACTTACAAAACACATATTACATGAACACCGTAACAAAAGTGGTAAGCATATATACCGAGGCCACACCCAACCCGGCCACCATGAAGTTTGTCCTGAACTACATGTTGTTGCCACAAAACAGTGCCGATTTTCCAACGCCCGAAAGCGCAAAAGGCATAGCGCCCCTCGCCGAAGCACTATTTGACAATTTTGATTATGTAAGCGGGGTGTTTATCATGAACAATTTTGTAACCGTTACAAAAAAAGGCGATGAGATTGACTGGTTTGACATTGTAGCGCCGCTGCGCGATTTTATTCGCAATTATGTTTCGGGAGGCGGTGAAATTGTGAATGCAACTGCACTGCAAACAAAATTTTCTGCTGACTCCGATGCAAATCCTAATGCAATTACCGATGACGACACCGAAGTAGTGAAGAAAATTAAAGATTTATTGGTTAAATATGTGCAACCTGCCGTTGAAATGGATGGAGGTGCCATTGTTTTCCGCTCTTTTACCAATGGCGTGTTAACCCTTGGTATGCAGGGTTCGTGCAGCGGCTGCCCCTCTTCAACCATTACGCTTAAAGCCGGTATTGAAGGAATGCTCAAAAGAATGATACCCGATGTAAAATCGGTAGAGGCAGAAATGCTGTAACTATTTCATGTTATTCCATAAACAAAAAATCCGGTATGCCTGAACGCACACCGGATTTTTTGTTTTAACAACCTGCCCGCTATTGCAGTGCTTGCTGCTTTGGTTGGGGCAAATACCTATTTCACCCACTGCAAGTCAACGCGGCGGTCGTAAGAACTGCTGCCCGGCATGGCATTGCTGTTGCCAAAGGCATTCAGTATAACCTGTGCAGGATTTACACGATACCCGTTTAGCAGGCGGTCTTTTACAGCTTCGGCGCGTTTTTCAGATAATTTGCGGTTATATTCGGAACTGCCGGTGCTATCGGTGTAGCCGTTTATGGTAATACGCGCTTCGGGGTAGCGGCGGATAATGTCCACCACTCTTTCAATTTTGCTTAATTCGGAATCTTTAATTACCGAAGAGTTCACATCAAAAAAGATGCTCACGCTGCCCATTTTGTCAACTTCTGCCACATACGCGGCCGAAACCGCCGGACGGGTTGCGGCAGCAGGTATATTGTTTACCGGTTGCGGAGCAGGAGCCGGTATTGGTACAGTAGGAGGAGCCGGCACAGGTGCAGGAACCGGTGGCGGCGGTGGCACCGATGCTTTTTTGTCTAATTCGGTTACTTTGGCATTGAGCAATTGCAATTGGCGGCGCAGGTCTTCCACCATACTCAGCAGCGCCTGGTTGGCACCTGCATCGGGCTGGTTTACTATTACCGGCTGCTGTGGTTGCGGCACAACGGTAGTAGTAGTTCCTGCGGGGCGTTGTTCCAAGGCAGCCACGCGGTTGCCAAGCTGGTACAACTGGTTGTTGAGCGCTTGCAGGGTTGCTTCCAACTGCGGGTTTTGAACCGGTTGTTGAACTGCTACTTGTGGCTGTGTAACGGGTGGCAGGTAGGTCTGTTGCTGTTGCTGCGCCTGTTGTGCGGCGGTTTGTGCATTAACGGCTGCCGTAAGCAAAGATATTTGCGTTTTTAGTGCCTCTATATCGGTTTGTATTTTTTTGTAATAGGTGGCGCTATTATCCGGTGCAACAGCGCCGGGAGCGGTTTGCTGCGGCATTTGCACAGGCAATAAAGCCGGCATCGAAGGCTGGGGCAATAAACCGGGTGCACTTTGCGGCGCCGTTGTTGTGGCAGAAGGCGGTATTGAAACCGGTAGGAGCGAAGGCTGTTTTTCGGCCAACTGCCCGGCTTTCAAGCGGTTTATTTCGTTGCGCAATTGTTTCAGTTCATCGGTGTAGGCTGCCTGTTTGGTTGAATCTTGTTTGGCAGCTGTACTGTCGGCATTGGCAGAAACAATATAAAGGTTGGTAACAGATTTTTGCAGGGAATCCATGCGGCTGAGCATGGCTTCCTGCTTTTGCAGCATAGCCGAGTCTTGTTGGTTTTGGCCGGCAGCCATTTCCTGCTGCAGGCGGGTAAACTCTGCCTGGGCTTGTTTCATTTGGGCTTCTATCTGAAGGTTACTCAGTTTTACCTGTTGCAACGAGTCGAGCAGCGCCCTGGACTGCCCAATACCCGAACTGTCGTAAGTGGCTGTATACCCTTTTTCAATTACCCGTATGGTGTCATATACCACCACTGTTTCGTTGCCAACCTTCACTTCGGAAGGCACAAGCTGTATGCTTTCTGTTCCGGTGTTTTTGTATTTTTCGGCATAGAAAACCGGCGACACAAAAGGCTCTTTTTTCCGTCCGAAATTATACCGGAGCGATACAGAAGTTACGGCATAAATATCGTTCAGGTCGTCGGTTTTACCGCGGTTGCCGGTGTATTGCGGGTTGGGTTTTCCTGCAAAAGCCTGCAACTCGTTGCTGTAAGTTTCCCTGAAACCGGGGCTGCTCACATCATCAAGATAATCGCTGAAGGCATATTTGATATCGGTTTGCAAATTGATGCTGAAATGCCCGAATAAGCGCAAACGCAACCCGATGCCTGCATTCACATGCGGCACCAGCGTATTGTATTTTTCAATGCGTTCGGTTCCAATGTTGGTAATATCGGTTTCATAAGTGCCGTCGTTCAATATTGGTATGGTGTAGTCGTAGTAAGAGCCGTCGCCGTCTTTTAAATCGGCAAACACTTTAAAATTGGTTAAACCTGCACCGGCAAAGAAGTAAGGAGCAAGAATTGCCTTGCTCGACAGCATTTTGTCGTTATCGGTTTTAAAAATAAAAGACAGGTTGCCATCGGTAATTTCAGAGCGGAAATTAAGTGCCCTTAAAAAATAAGGGTCAGTAAGTGAACGGTGCCGGTCGTTTGCAGAAATATAGCCTCGGTTTCCGCTTAGTTGCAGGCTAACTCCGGAAGTAAGCCGGCGTTCAATAAATGCGCCGAAAGAAAGGTCGCGGTCATTATTAAACCGGTAGTGATTTTTAAAAGCCTTACCCACGTTATTATCGGTAAGGTCTCCGTAATAACTCATATAGCCAATTCCGGCGCCAATCCGCCACCCGAAATCATCGTTTTGGGCAATGGCCGAATGTCCAATACTACCCAACAGCAGCAGGAGTAAGGTATATGCAAATGGCATGGTGAATATTGTTTTCATGGATAAATACCTGTTTAAGGTTAAAAAATAAGGAAATTATTTGCAAGTTGGCAGCCGTTTTCTTGCTGCTGCGGTATGCTATTTTCCTTTGCTGCCCAAACCAAGCCACAAATTCACCTCGGCGCTTATGCCAACAAACGGGCGCACTTTTATATCTTTAATGGCAAAGCCAAATTCATCGCGTTTTTGTTCTATAAACGTAGCGCCGGCATTGAGGCGAATGAACTGAAACACTTTATAACCCAGCCCAAGGTAATAAGGCCGCCCGAAAATGGGCCCCGTAACTTCGTTGCCGTTTTCGTCTTTAAAATTATTAATAAATGCACCCAGCGAAACCGAGGTATTGCTCCAGAATGGCGAGGACAACGCAGCCCTTCCCAATGGAAATGACAAGCCCACATAAGGTGCGCTGTCGTAAGAAAGGTCGTTCAGGTCGCCATCAAAATACACGCCGCCGTATCCGGCGTTAACAGAAAGAATGTTGCGCGTTTTTTCGGTGGGGTAATCGTTCACCTCTTTCCAGTCATACAACACCATTAAATCGGTATTGAGGTATTGCTCCAACTCGGTATGCAGGGCGGTTTTCAGTTCACCAATCAGTTTTTCGGAGTAAAGGCGTTTGTTCTCTTTGCGTTGATGCTTCTTTTCACTGTTGGCAAAAACTATGGCGCCTCTTTTAAGTTTTGCTTTGTTGAGTTGCTCAATTTTGTTTTTGATAATGTCGGAAAACCCCGGAAAGGCAAAATTGATTTTGTTTTCGTAAAATATAGTACCCTCTTTAATTAAATCGTTCAAATCGCGCACAATGGCGCCTGCCGGTTTTGCTACATTCAACCTGCGTCTTTCTACCGACACAATGCCATCAACATAGGCATCGAGCGTGCTGTTCATAATTTGTTTCAGGTTTTCCTTTTCGGTTTGGCTGGCTTTGCGGTAGTTTTTCAGTACAATATCATATTGCTCATCGCCGCGCAGTTTGTAATTAAGCGGCAACTCAAATTTTTCACCGGTGTTGCTGAAAGAACGCTTCCATGTGCCGGTGTATAAAGGCTTTTTGTGTTTGCTGCCGCCTTTATATACATCAATAGTTACCAAATCGGTACCGGTTTCGGCCTGACCACTGAACATTATAAAACTTTCGGCAGGAAGCGGATTGCCCTGGTTGAAGTAATTTTTTTCGTACTCAAAAACCACCATTTCATATTGGGCAAAAGCAGCGCTTGTAAAGCCCAACAACAACAAGAGTGCTAAAAGATGTTTCATTATTGAAGTTTGTTTAAAATTTAGGAATTTGTATGCAAAATTGGTCAATCTGACGGTTATATGACGAAAACGGGCGCAAAGGTCACGCAATTTTTTGCCAAAACAAAATACAGAAGAAAAAATATTTTTTTTATTCTTTTTTTGCTTACTTTTTCATCATGGCTGCCAGCATATCCCAGGTAGCATCGTCTAATGCTTCCAGATAACTGAACTCGCCGGCGCCCTTCAGCCATTCACCACCATCTATGGTTACCACTTCGCCGTTTACAAATGCCGAAAAATCGGAAACAAGGTAAGCGGCTAAGTTGGCCAATTCCTGATGGTTGCCTACCCGTCCGACCGGCACTTTCATTTCGGGGCTGAATTTTTTGCGCAACGGTTCGGGAAATAACCTGTCCCATGCACCCGGCGTTGGAAATGGCCCCGGCGCTATGGCATTGCAGCGTATTCCGTATTTACCCCATTCTACGGCCAAAGAGCGGGTTAGTGCCAATACACCGGCTTTACCACAGGCCGATGGTACTACATATCCCGAACCGGTCCATGCATAAGTGGTAACAATACTAAGTATGTTGCCGGGTTGTTTGCCGGCTATCCAGTGTTTTCCGGCTGCAAGTGCGCAGTAATAGCTGCCTTTCAGAACAATATCTACTACGGTATCAAAGGCCCGTGCCGACAGGCGTTCGGTAGGACTGATAAAATTGCCGGCGGCATTGTTTACCAATACATTTAATTGTCCGAAAGTGCCAAGCGTTTGGGAAATTAGGTTTTCTACCTGCTCATAATTGCGTACATCGCAGGCAACTGCCAAAACTTCGCCGCCGGTTTCGGTGCGCAGTTCGGCGGCAGTTTGTTCCAAAACATCGGCCTTGCGGCTGGTAATTACCACTTTTGCACCAAGTTGCAGAAAATACCGGGTCATAGATTTACCCAGACCGGTACCGCCGCCGGTAACAATAATAACTTTGTCTTTCAGAGAGCCTTCTCTTAACATAGGTTCAGAAAAATGCGACATAAACTGATTGTTTTTATAGTTAAATGTTTTTGCTAAATCTTGCCTCCAAAAGTAAGTAAAATTTTGGCTGTTAGGGTTAATGCCCGGTGAGTGTTTAAAAGTTTAACGGTTTTAAACCTCAAAAATCTGACCAAAACTTGCATATTCGTTTCTGCCTTTGACAAGCTGGTGCAAAATTTGGCAAATAATTTGCAGAGGAGTATGGCAGAAGAATACAGACCAATTTAAGTTAACCACACTACAACCGGGCGCCTTATGAAGCTAATTTGCCACTTATCTTTTTTTGTTTTGCTTTGCTTAGGCAGTTATGCCCAAAACGGCAGTAAACTGTACCTCGACAAAGACAAAAAACAGGTAGAAAATCCTGCCGATGCTGCTTATTACCGCATTATCAACTATACCGAAAGCGGTAAACCTTTGGGCATGGTATATGATTATTACCTGTCGGGAAAATTGCAGTTTCAGGGCATGTTGTCTGGGGTACAGCCCGATAAATATGAAGGCAACTGCATTTGGTATTATGCCAATGGCAACAAACAACGGGAGGCGTATTACCTCAACGGACTGCCCGCCGCCCGTATGACCGAATGGAGCGAAGAGGGTAAAACCTTGTATGAAGGCACGTTCAGAAACGGAAAGCAATGGGGAAGGCATATTTTTTGGGACCAAAACGGCAATTTCAGCCAGGTAGCATTTTACCACGATGGCAAACAGTTTAATATTACGGATTTACTGACTATTGAGCCGCAAACTCCCGCCGATACCCGGCAAACACTGAATGTACTATCTGAGGCTATGGATTACCGGTTTCTGAAAGATGCCGCCGATGCTTTTGCATTTAATAACTTTGGGCAAATTATGTTTGAGCAGCGCAAATATGCACAAGCGCTTTGTCTTTATTTTGTAAGCAAGGAAATTGGAGAAGTGCTGGCTGTGCCGGCCACGTTAAAAGAGGTGAACGCTAATATTGCCGCAGTGTACACCGCTACCGGCGATGCAAAAACTGCCGAAATTTATTACAAAAAAGCCGGAGTTTTGCCGAATGCCACTAAACCCCAAGCAAGCGAAAACGGCATGGCAATGAAACCTGATCAAAAAGACCGAAATCAGGTTTTGGCAGCCTATGGCGAATCTATAAGCCTGACCGAAGAACTGCTTCGGGATAAAAATCAGGAGGTTTCGCAACATACCATATTGTTGAAAGAAAGTGCCGAATCTGAAAGCACTGAAGCAAAACCCGTAAATAACACAAGTATTACTCCTTCTGCCTTAGTAAGTTCCGAAACAGTATCTGCTCCGGTTGCTGCATCGGTTAAAACGGTTATTTCACCTGCTAACACGGCCGTTGAGCTTGTCGAAACGGACGTTTCACCCGCCGAAACGGTTGTTGAGCCTGCTAACACGGACGTTGCGCCTTCCGAAACGATCGTTGCTTCTTCCGAAACGGTTGTTTCACCCACTAACACGGCCGTTGAGCTTGTCGAAACGGACGTTGCACCCGCCGAAACGGCTGTTGAGCCTGCCAAAACAGCCGTTGCCGCATCATCAACACCCCCCGCTACTGAAAAAAAAGTTACTCCGGCCATTCAAACTAACGCCCCGGTAGCAACTACCTCAGCAGGCGTTGCAATTTCGGCAAAAGCTGCGCCAACGCTGCTCGAAACAGCGCCTGCCACCACTACCATGCAATTGCCCGGGCAGCAACAAGTAATTGCTGCATTGGAACAATACTTTGCATCGCAGGATAAAACTGCCTTGTTGCAAACTTTGTCGGTACAAATGGGGGTTAACATTGGTAATCTGAACCCGCAGGATACCAAAGTTATTGGCAATGTAATTGAGCAAATGCTGGCATCGGGCGCTTATACCGGCGTAACTGCTGCCTTTGATATGAACAGTGTTGCTTTTAAAAATAATAAAAACCCCGAATCGCAGGCTATTATTTTGCAAGGACTGGCACAAGCCTATACCGAACAGCAATGCTACCCGCAGGCGTTAGCCGCATATGAACAGGCTGCCAAATTAACCCGAAGTAAACCGCAGTTAGCTGCAGCAAATATTGCAGCACTTACCGGCATGGCTCAGGTTTACCGTGCCGGACAAGACTATGCCCGGGCTGCTGCCGTATTAAATGAATTGAAAACCAACAGCGAAAAAGCCGGTAATGATGCCACACTGGCACTTGCCTGCAATGAGTTGGGAAAAGTAGCCTTCGACAGTGGTAACTACGATGCTGCAACAGGGCATTTTAAACAAGCGGCAGAATACTATGAATATGTGGCAAACCGCGCTGCTGTTGCTGCTGCCACAAATGCTGCCGGCGCCATGCTTACGGTGAAAGGCAGTTATGCCGAGGCACTAAACCAATACAGGCAAGCTAAAAGCCTTGCCGAAAGGTTGAAATTGAACAAAGAAATTGCAGCTATAAACAATAACACCGGCTTGCTCTATCACATGCAGGGTAATTTTTCCGATGCACTGACACAGTACCGGCAGGCTTTTGACGCATGGTCAAAAGAAAACAATCCTGCCGCTGCTTTACCGGCATTGCTGAATATGGCTGTTGTAAGTGCCGATATGGGCAACTACCGCGAGGCATACAAACTGTACCAACAAGTTGCTGCGCTATGGGAACAAATTGGCGGTAAACTGCCCGATGAACCGCTGCAACTTACACTAAAAAAACCCGAAACCGCCCTGTTGCAGGCAACCGACCTGGCAGTTCAACTCTCTGAACCCGATATTGCCTTTACCCTTGCTGCCCGCTATAAAAACAGCCTTGCAGCGCATTTTATGCTGCAGCCGGATGCGCCAACCATTGAGGAAGGATTGATCCCCGCACTCAAAGCAGAAGAAATATTCTGGCAACAAAACATTACCGCTTTACAAAAACAGGCCTTACTGCCCCAAAACGCCGGCAAGCAACAACAATTGCAGACAACATTGCAAACCATGCAAACGGGTTTCGGCCAGTTTAAGGATAAACTGAAAACTGATGCACCGGGTTATGCACAACTCAAATATCCCGATGCGCTCAATATTGAGCAAATTCAAACCGCGCTTGCACCCGATGAAACCTTGCTGCAATACGCCATAACCGAAAAAAGGGTTTACCTTTTTGCCATAGCCAAATCGGTTTACCAATGTTTTCCGCTCGAAACCTCGGCTGTTCTCGAAACAGAGGTTGGCAGCCTGCTGCAACTTTTTAATGCGGCAACTCAAACCGGCAGCAAAGACAACAAAAAAGCCGATAAGAAAACACCCGAAGCCTTTGTGCAAGCGGCTTCCAGGTTGTATAAAAAACTACTTTCAAAGGCAGAAGAAAGCGGGTTTACGGCCGCCAATAAATTGGTTATTATTCCCGATGCCTTTTTACATGCTTTACCTTTTGGCATTTTGCTGCCCGGTGTACAGGAAGGGCAGTTGTATAAAGATTACAACTTTTTGGCTAAGGCACATGCTATTTGTTATTACCCGTCGGCACAGGCATTTTATTTGCAAAGAACAACACCCAATAAAAATATACTGCCCGGCAGCGGATTGCTTGCTGTAGCAAATCCCTCGGTGGGGAGCGCCAAACCGGCCGCAAATGCATCCGGTCAGTCTTATTTTGACATGGCATCGGGTAATTATTCTTTTGCTGTTCCCGCGCTTGAAGCCGATGATATTAAACCGGTAATTGCCCCTTTCGATGCATCGGGCACATTGCTTATGCAGCAAAATCAGGCATCAGAGGCCAAACTGAAACAGGTTAACTGGAAAAAATACCGCTATCTTCATTTGGGAGTGCCCATGTTGCTCAACAGCCGCTATCCGCAGTTTTCGGGTTTTGCCCTTAGCGGGGCGCAAAACAGCGCCGGCTTAATGAGCTTACCCAAATTTGCCGCACTTCAGCCCAAAGCCGAAATGGCAGTACTGCCGTTTTTAGCCGGGCAGGAAGCTGATTTGCCTGCATTTACCGGCAATGAATTGTTTACCCTGCAATACAGCCTTATGCAAAACGGCATACCGGCCGCCCTTATGGGGCTGTGGCAACTGCCGGCAAAAGATGCCAACCGGTTTGTGGCTGCCTTTTACCGCAAATTAAGCGAAGGAAAAACCAAGGCAGAAGCCTTGCAGGCCACCCAACAGGAGTTTATGCAGGCAAGCGAAAATGAACAGCCCTTTTATTGGGGCGGGTTTGTGTTGTATGGGCAGTAACACCAGTTTAAAAGACAACTGTTCAGGTGAAATTGCATTACCTAACCCATAAAACGCCTATTTGTCCGGCATTTGGTTGCCATAGGTCAAAATCGGTAAGGTTAATGTTGCCGTCAAAATTGCAGTCGCCGTAGTTGTAGCCGGTCGGAGTGTTTAACCCGTTGGTATAAACGTTAAAATCGGCATAGTTAATTACGCCGTCATTGTTGTTATCGCCGGCATACAGGGCAAACACACCGGGTAATACTTCGGTTTGCTGCCCGTTTCCATAAGCCTGCGCCGCGGCGGTGGTAAAATCGTAGGGTGTTGGGTTAGGCAGGGTTACAGGTGTGGTACTCATTACGCCAACGTGGTTCCGGGCTTTTACAAGAATGTGATAATTTTGCCCGGCTATGGCATTTTTGAACAACAATGGCGACTGACAGCCGCCCCACGCGGCACCCGCCAGCGTACCATCTGACAATAAAACGGCAGCTACCGAATCGACCAAGGCAAAGGTGCCCGGTTGGCGCAATTCAACTACCACCCAGTCAACGGCATTTGGCGGCAGTGGGGTAAGGCTTTCGTTTCCGGCATGGAGGGGCGGCGCAAAATTAAAGGGTTGCGCATTGGGCAGGTAATATCCCGACAACAAATCGGTGCGCATTTGGCCGGTTGCGTTGTTAAAGGCTCCCTGCAACATTAATTTTATGTTTGCCGTTACGGCCGGTTGCGGCGTGGGCGGCGCTTGCGGCACGTTGGTAATTGGGCTGGGCGAACTGCCGCTGCCTTCGCGCAGGTGGCGCTCGCCGGCGTTTACATACCAGGTTGCGGCCAAAGTCTGGTCGGTATTTGCGTTTAACACACTTGGCACAAAATACCATTCACATTGAGTTCGGGTGGTGGTAATATTAATGAGCATATACCCATGCCGGTCCACATCGTCCCATTTAATATGGGAATTGAGCAACCTGATAAGCGTTTCACCTACCGAAAAAGGAATGCCCGCTGAAGTAACACCCGAAATTACAAACTCTACCCCGGCCGAATTAGCCCCTGAAGAAGCATTGTAGCCGCTCATTGGCAGGTCGTTTGCCCAGGATGAGTGCAGGTCGCCGGTAAGTACGACCATATTTTGAATATTGTTGTTAATAATATGGTTGTAAATCTGGCTACGTTGGTAGGCATATCCGTCCCATTGGTCGGGGTTAAGTACCACGCCAAAGACTTTAAGCGGCGCCATCATAATTTGCTGCCCCAGCAGTTTCCATTGTGCGGCAGAGTTGGTTAGGGCATTTGTAAGCCAGTTCATTTGGGTGTCGCTAATCATGTGTCGGGCGGGGTCGTTCAGGTTGCCGGTGGCAGAAGGTTGAATGTCGCGGCCTTCCAGCCTTGTGTCTAACATGATTAAATCTGCCAGGTTACCAAAACTGAATTTGCGGTAAATTTGGCCGGTGGCGGTCATGTTTTCTCTTACCGGCAACCATTCAAGCCAAGCCTGTATGCCTGCCGCTTTGCGCACAAACCAGTCGCCTTCGGTGGCGGGGTCGTGGTTTTCGGCGCCGCCGTACCATGAGTTGTTGGCGGTTTCGTGGTCGTCCCAAACAGCAATCATGGGGTGTTGCTGGTGTAATCGGCGAAGGTTGATTTCGGTATGGTATTGGGCATACCGGGTGCGGTAGTCTGATAGTGAAACACATTCGTAAGGCGGCAGGTGGTCATTCACTCCGTAGGTAATATAGGTGGGGTCGCTGCCGTATTCGTAGATGTAGTCGCCCAGATGAACCACGGCGTTAATATCGTTGCGGTCGGCAATACGGCCGTAAACGTTATAGAAACCGTCGGTAATTCGGGCACAAGCTACCACTGCCAGCCTTGCGTTGGTAATATTTCCGGCAGGCAGGGTTCGGGTTCTGCCTCTGATTGAGTATTTTCCGTTGGCAAAAAAACGGTAATAGTAATAAGTATTGGGTTGCAGGCGGTCAACGTCAACTTTTACCGTGTAATCGCGGCCGGCATCGGTAAAAAAGGTGCCACAGTTAACAATGTTGGTAAAGGCCGTATCAGTAGCCATTTGCCAGTTAACGGGCACGGTTCCCGATGCATCGGAAATGCGTGTCCAGATGATAACCGATTCCTGAAGCGGATCGCCCGAAGCAACACCGTGGTAGAATGGTGCTAATGTAGGATCAACCACTACCTGCGCTTTCAGCAGAAAACCGGGCATAAACAGGCAAAGCAGGTAAAATGTAGCACAATGTATTGGTTTCATAAGGCAAGGGCAAATAAATGGGGTAAAAAATGGTAGTGCAAATCTAAGATTTAAAGGGCAGAAATTTGGGGCATAGCCTGTTTTTTGTGGTTAAATGGCAACAATTTGGCAGAATGCACAAAATTTGCATTTGCATATTACTTGCGAGGGTATTTTTTTTATCTTTACCCAAACATTGGCATAATGAGCATGTGCAAAAGGTTGTTTTTCTTATTTTGCTTAGGGTGGCTGCTGTTACCGGCTGCCTGCAAAAAACAGGAAATAATAGACATTCCCGGTAATCAAAGCCCCTATTACCACGAAATACCCACGTTAATTGTCAGCAATTACGTGAACAAAGTGTTTATTGACCTTTTAGGGCGGGAACCTACCGATGAAGAACTTGCTGCTGAAACTGCCGCTTTACAAACTGCCGGTTTAGCTTTTGATGCCCGCGATGCACTTGTGGAGAAACTGCAAAACAGTAATCAGTTTGTGCCGGTTGACAGTTCGTACAGGCGGGCTTACTACCGGTGGTTTTATGAGCAAAGCAAAGCCCGCTTTATAGAAGGGGCTTCTATTGATGCCATTAACGAAGAACTTGGGCCGCTTTATTTTGGATTGAGCCTGCTGGTAGCACAGGCCGACACCGCCTCGGCCGAGTATTTCGGGTTGCTGGAAGCTATTGAAGACCTTAACCGCCTAATTGGCGCCGACACCCTTTACCAACAGGGAGTTATTGATATTATTGAGTTTTCCCGCCGGATGGTGGATAATGCAGTATATGATAAAATTAACATGAACTCCTTTAACTTTGTAAATGCTACCTTCGACGACCTCTACCACCGGTTTCCTACCCAAAATGAGTTTAACCAAGGGTATGCAATGGTAGAATTCAGCGACACCGCACAACTTTTCGGGCAAACCGGATTTAGCAAAAATACCTATATCCATATTATGACAAATTCTTCCGAAATGTATGAAGGCATGATTATTTGGGCTTACCAAACATTGCTTGCCCGAAAACCAACCACCCAGGAGGTTTATGCCCTGTTGCCACAGTTTAAATCCGACCACAATTTTAAAGCCATTCAAAAAGCCATTATCAGAACCGATGAATACGGGCATTTTGACTAAATTACCGCTACCAAGGCTTTTTACCCCAATTTATTGGCAGTTATCCAAAATTACCATTCCCATGAAACATACCGCCTTTTTGTTGCTACTGGTTTTACTGCTTGGTATTACCTCCTGCAAAAAAGAATACATTTACCGCTACGGCGTAGATGATTTAACCGCTACCAACAACAGCGCCCAAAAGGGAAAACTAAAAACTCCCGAACAATATATTGCCATACTGCACATTAACCTCTACAACATTCCCATGTCAAGCAATGATATGTACAGGCTTGGGCAGGTCTATCAGTCTATTGGCGATAAAGAAGTGGCGCAGGAGCAGATACTGAGCAATTTTATGAACGATGACAACCCCGACTCCTACGCACACCAGAAAGGGTATGTGGTGGTTAAACCTACAAACGCCCAAATGCGCAGCAATATTGAGGACTTTATTACCGATACCTACAACCGTTTTTACCTCCGGTACCCCACACAGGCTGAGCTGGAGTGGTGGCGGCAATACCTCAACGCCCATACCAATGTTACACCCGAAATGGTGTTTTTTTCGTTTGCCATTTCAAATGAGTATCAGTACTATTAAAATTGCCCGCCAACTTACAGACCGAAAAAGCTTACCATACATACCCCTTGTAACATTTGCCTGATTTTTAAAAAATGCACCTTTATATATGAACCGACGCGAGTTTATTAAAAATGCAGCTTTGGCGGCTACGGGCAGCATAGTTGCTCCCTATATTTTGCCATCGGGCAGGTTGTTTGCACAAACCGGCAGCCAATTGGCACAACATGTGGTTTTGGTGATGTGTGCCGGCGGTATCAGACATCAGGAATCCATCGGGCAGCGGTATTTGTTTGATGCGCAATATACCTACACCGAAGACCCCGATTTGCTGAACCTTACCGGCAACATTATGCCCAACCTCTTTGTTGGTGATGCCCCGGCCGATAAAATTGTATATGGCAGCGGCAGCAACGGGCAAACGCCTATTGCACCCATTCTGGGGCAGCCCATGCAAATGCAGGGAACCGTTTTTACCGAAGCAACTGCCGGCAGTGCCAGCCATTATATTGGGTTAAGCCAAATGCTTAGCGGAAATCTGCTCTCTAAACAGGGGTTAAAAATGAAGCCGCTTACCCCTACCATTTTTGAGTATGTGCGCCGGTTTATGAACCCGCAATCAGAAGGCGCTGCAACCAAAGTGTGGTTTATTGGCAACACCATCGGCAACTCGGTACCATTGCTCAACTACGGGCTGGAGGCAAACTACGGGGCAAAATACGGCGCCAACTTTTTTGCTCCTACTGTTACCTTTGGCGAACATGGCCGCCGCTTTCTGGCCGCTGCCAAAAACTACCACCCCGAAGAAGATTTCGGCCGTATGTACGAAATGCGCAATTTCCTGAACAACAGCTTTTTAACCACCGGCGGCATATTGGAAAGCCTGGGCAATACGCCCGAAGAAAAATACGACATTAAACAGTTTATGAAAAAAATGTTTGATGCCGATTTTGAAACCATTATGCAGTTTGTGCCCGAAAACCCCAACCAAGCCGGCAACCCCGAAAACGTGCCCGTTATTAACCGCGATGTGAGTGCGCTGGTCTATGCTACAGAAGTAATGGATTATTTTGAACCCACGCTCATTGCCCTTAACCTCGATGGTGCCGATTCCTGCCACAGCAATTTTACATCCTACCTTCAGGCGCTGCACCGGCAAGACTATGCCGTAGGGTATTTGTGGAATTTTATTCAAAACCACCCCGTTTTTAAAGACAATACCATTATGATTGTAGCGCCCGAATGCGGCCGCAACGAGTTTCCGAATGCGCTGAAAGATAACAACGATTGGTATGCTTATGACCACTCCGACTGGAACGCTGCCCGAACATGGATTGTAATGGCAGGCCCCAATGTGCCACAAAACCTCTTGCTGCAAAGCCCCGGCAACAATGGCAATCAACCCATTCCGGTAGCCCGAAATACACAAATAACGCTCACCATTGCCGAAATTCTGGGTATTAAGCAAGATGTAATCAATGCCGGTTTTGCCGACAACCAAAGCCTTTTCGATATTCTATAACAACAATCAGCCGGTTTTTTGGAATTTAAACAAACTGATTTCATGCAACTTAAGTTTACTGCCATTATTGCGGTGTTATTTTTGGCGCTGGCAGCCTGCGAAAAAGAAGCCCCGCCACCCGACAACCCCTTTGATAACCAACAGCCTCCCGATACGCTTGATAACGGCAGCAACCAATTGCCCGAAATCCCCGACTCGTCTTTTGCCTGGCTGCACGAACGCGTTTTTTTGCCCACTTGTGCCAATTCGGGTTGCCATGATGGTACTTTTGAACCCGATTTTCGTACCATAAACAGCACTTATCACACATTGGTAAACCACCCGGCTTTAAAAACCGATACCAATGCCACACCTGCCGTGCTTCGGGTTGCTCCCTACCAACCGGCCAATTCTATGCTATATTACCGACTGACTACTTTTTTGCCCAACTCTTCGGGCATAATGCCCCTTAATGCAAATGACTCAGACTGGGAGCAAAACAAAGACCTTTACCTCCAAAAAATTTATCAATGGATACAAAACGGAGCGCCCAATGCGGTGCCTTAACACCACTTTCCTGCTATGCAAACCCGCGGCGGTTGTTCAGGGGGCTATTGCTTTTGCCATGTTTACTGGTTTTGGTTGCCGGATTGCCGGGCTGTGGTAAAGAAGAAATTAACTTTGGATTTGTGCCTCAAATTACCTTTGTAGGTTTAACTCCCCTTGAGGTGCAGGAATACACCGGCATAGTTACCATTACCATTGCTTATGAAGATGGTAACGGCGATATTGGAGAACCCGACCCCGATATGCCTGTGGTTTTTGTAAAAGACAGTCGCCTGCAACAACCCGATGGCTATCATGTACAACCTGTTGCCCCGTTGGGCAGCGGGCAGGTAATTGTTAGCGGGCAACTGCAGGTGCCAATTAAAAACCTCTTTGTTTTGGGAAATACCCAACAAGAACAAGTGCGGTTTGAAGTATATATTACCGACCGCGCAGGCAACCAAAGCAATACCATAGAAACGCCTGCCGTAACCGTTTTCAGGTAAAATTTATTGGATTTAATTGACATGCTGACAGCAATTCTCGCTATTAAATTAGGAATTGAATTACAAAGAAAGACAAAAGATGCGAATTTTGTAGAAAAATTAACCGGTATGGTAGATAAACTTATCAACAAGCTAAGGGTTTGCTTTACAAAGGTAGGGGAGCATCGTTACAGGAACGCTCGGCGGGCATTAAATGATTATTTAATGACAGCTTTTGCGATGTTTCACCTAAAAGATCCATCGTTACTTTTTTTTCAAAACAATTTTGACACCAGGCGGGCAAATTTGGAGCATTTATATGGGATAGAGACGATTTATTCGGATACTGCCATACGCGAGGCGATAGATGGGATAGCGCCCGAAGACATAAAGCACGGCTTTGGTGAGTTGTTTGAAGAGTTGGAGCAAACAGGTGTATTAGCGCATTATAAGGTGTTGGGCGGGTATTATTGTTGTGCGGTAGATGGAACGCAACACTACTGTTCGGGCAGCACGTCTTGTCCGCATTGTTTGGAAAAAACAACATCGGGTAAAAC
>MTCR01000060.1 GCA_002212725.1 Sphingobacteriales bacterium TSM_CSM
CAATATCTTTTCTCCCTAATCAACCCAAATTGCAACGGGTTTTTTAAGTGAACTCAATTATGCTTGGCGTCCAGCAAAACTATTTGAGGGAGCAAATATGTTGCTTGCCATTGTCTTATCAGTAAAGGGCAATGAAAAAGCAGTCAGAGCAAGCGTTTATTATAAATGGTATAATGATTACAGAGAAGTATTATTTGAAACTATTTCATATAATGACGCTACCAAAATCGTCCAAACTGGAACAATACCAAAAATACCATCAAGCCAGTATTTCTCAATTATTGATAAACAAAAAAAGAAATCAGGTAATAAAAGACTTATAGATTTTTTTAGGAGCCAACCAACAAAACATAAGTTCTACTATTTTAGGGCAGTGTTGTATTGGGTTAAAATATTGGAAGATGAACCAGTTTTCCGAGAGGATGGCGTTCAAACAACCACAGGTGAAATGAAGCCAGTTTATGTAGACAGCGAAGATTTAAAATATACACTTATTTCTATTCTTTCTTCTTCGCTATTTTTTGTTCATTACATTACTTGGTCAAGTTGTCAAGTAATAAATAGCAGAGATTTTGAATTGCCCTTCGATTTTAACTCTCTTAGTTCTGAATTGAAAACACTGTTGGTAAAACTTGGAAAGAGACTTCAAAGAGATTTGCAAGAAAATAGTGTTGTTCAAGTCCGCAATTATTCTGCAAGAGGAAGGTCTTTTACTATGGAAAAGCAATATTTCTACATTAAGAAATCGAAAGCCATTATTGATGAAATAGACACCGTTCTTGCGAAACATTATGGTTTCACGAATGAAGAATTGGATTTTA
This sequence comes from Sphingobacteriales bacterium TSM_CSM, assembly GCA_002212725.1. Lineage (GTDB taxonomy): Bacteria > Bacteroidota > Bacteroidia > Chitinophagales > UBA2359 > UBA2359. Next base: position 822 of record MTCR01000060.1, read on the forward strand.
TTATCAATTATGACATTAAAAATCGTTTGGGCAAGGAATTGGAGGGAGAAGATGAGGAATAGCGCAGCCATTGGTGGTGGTTTCGACAAGCTCAACCACCGCAGAACTACATTGGTGGTTGAGCTTGTCGAAACCACACTACAACTTGTCGAAACCACACTACAACTTGTCGAAACCACACTACAACTTGTCGAAACCACACTACAACTATTTCAATTTAACACAATGAAAGGTTATATGTACATATTAAAGTGTTCCGATGGGAGTTACTATGTAGGTAGTACCAATAATCTTGAACTTCGTATAGCCCAACACCAATTGGGTGAGGGAGCTAATCATACCCGTAAAAGATTACCGGTTGAGTTGGTTTATTATGAAGAATACCCCCGAATTGATACCGCATTTTACAGAGAAAAGCAAGTTCAAAGATGGCGAAGAGAGAAGAAAGAGGCGTTGATTAATGGCGAATATGATAACTTACCGGAGTTGGCTAAGGCATATAGTATTCGGCATAGTGAAAATCTTAGCTTCGATAATAACAGTGGCTTTGACAAGCTCAGCCAACACAATTCGGTGGTTGAGCTTGTCGAAACCACCGTTGTTGAAACCACATCTATTAAAGAAAGCCTTGGCAATACCGACCTTTTAAAGCTACCTAAAACCGCTTTTTTATGCAGCCGACAAGTTCCTGCTTCGGTGGTATTGAAATGCTATGACTGGGCAATAGAGCAAAGAGAAAAAGGAAATTGTGTTATCAGTGGTTTTCACAGCCAAATAGAGAAAGATGTGTTGCACTATCTGCTAAAAGGTAAACAGCCCATCATTTTAGCATTGGCAAGAGGACTTAAAGAAAAATTGGAACCTGAATTTGTAAAACCATTGGAACAAGGCAGACTGCTAATCATAACACCTTTTGACAAATCGGTAAAGCGAGTAAACAGCCAAACCGCACAAACACGCAACCAACTAATGACAAGCCTTGCAGACCAAATCACCATTGGTTACGCAAGTCCAGGTGGTCAGTTGGAAGAGCTATTAAAAGGAATTGACAAACAAATACATAAAATTGCATAAGCTAACGAGTTTTGCAAGCATTCAGCATACTTTTCGGCATCAAAACCCGGCATGGTTTCTCCTGCAAGGAAAAAACTTTGTAAGTAGTGCTTGCAAATCACCCACAAAATACCCCCTCCCTTTTCCCGGTTTTTATACCCGCATTTGGTAATACACCCACACCGATGCAGCGCAGCAGCAGCAAAACAGGGCGGTAAGTGCAACATCGGGCAGGGTAATATGGGTGCGCAGCAGGGTGCGGCGGTAGTTAAAACATCGGGCTTCCATGGCAAGCACCAGTTCATCGGAGCGGGTAAATACCAGTTGTAAAAATGGCTGCAGCAGTTGTTTGGCTCTTTTTACCAAACCTTTCGGGCGGCATTTTGTGCGTGCCAGTCGCGCCTGTTGTGCCTGGTTAATTTGGCGGTAGGCAGCAAACAGCGCGGGCGTTTGGGCAAAAATTAACCCCAGCATGGCGCTCACCGTTGCCGCAACCACTGCCGGAAATGGTTGCAGCAGGGCGGCCACAGCCCGGCTCAGTTGGGCGGCTGAGGTGGGCAAACCGGAACAGCAAGGTTTTGAAGTACAGCCTCGCTGGTGGGTGGTAGAACGCACGTTAGCATGGTTTAATCATAAAAGACGCTTAAGTAAAGATTACGAAAAGAAATGTAAACATAATTAAATTATGTTATATGTTGCAGGTATTAGCATCCTTATAAAAAGATAATTGACTTTTCGTACAGTTTCTAAGAACAAACGTTATTTATTGCGTAGTATCGGGCAATTATTACCTGCTTTAATTACCATTTTTAACAAAAATTGTATTTTTGTAGTAAAAATCAGAAACAAGCAATCATGAAAATAAAAGTAATTATTCACAATGCCCCAGAAGGCGGTTTTTGGGCAGAGGTACCTGCAATTCCGGGTTGTGCTACGCAAGGCGAAACATTTGAAGATCTTTTGCAAAATCTATACGAAGCCGTAGAAGGTTGTTTAGCCGTTGATGTAGAGATACCCGAAACCGATGCAACTGCTAAAATTGTGGAAATAGCAATATGAAGCAAGTATCCGGCAAGCAACTTTGCCTTATTGCCGAAAAATTGGGATGGGAACTCAAGCGCATACAGGGAAGCCATCATATATACGCTAAAAAAGGCAGGTAGAACGATTATCTATTCCTGTTCACGCCAATAATCCATTAAAAAGAGGATTACTCAACCATCTGCTAAAAATTATGGGCATAACTGAACAAGATTTGTAGCATCTCATTAGTTTTTATTGGTGTTGCCACAATCGGCATTTTTGTAATAAAGCAATATCAAAGCTCTCAATCAAAGTTGTAGCGGTATAAATAACTGTAGTTCCCGCCCTCTTCATCACAAAAAAAGCACGCATCTGCTTATGCGCCCCCCATTGCATTTTTACAACTCCGCCCAAAAGTAATACACCCACACCGATGCAGCGCAGCAGCAGCAAAACAGGGCGGTAAGTGCAACATCGGGCAGGGTAATATGGGTGCGCAGCAGGGTGCGGCGGTAGTTAAAACATCGGGCTTCCATGGCAAGCACCAGTTCATCGGAGCGGGTAAATACCAGTTGTAAAAATGGCTGCAGCAGTTGTTTGGCTCTTTTTACCAAACCATTCGGGCGGCATTTTGTGCGTGCCAGTCGCGCCTGTTGTGCTTGGTTAATTTGGCGGTAGGCAGCAAACAGCGCGGGCGTTTGGGCAAAAATTAACCCCAGCATGGCGCTTACCGTTGCCGCAACCACTGCCGGAAATGGTTGCAGCAGGGCGGCCACAGCCCGGCTCAGTTGGGCGGCAGAGGTGGAGGCGGTAAACAAAAGTCCCAAAGCCCAAAACAACACCAGTTTGCAGGCAAAATCAATTCCGTACAGGCAGCCTTGCAGGGTTATGTATTGCCACAGGCCGCTGCTGCCCAATGCCCTGCCGGGAAAAGTGAACGCAGGAACCAGTACCACAACCGGCAACCAAACAAGCAGCAGCCTGCTTTGGCGGGCAAACAACCGCCAAGGCAAGCCCGATGCCAGCCAGGCGCCAAAGAGCAGGGCGCCGAGGGCGGCGGTTCCCCAAAAATTACCCTGCCGCACCGGCACCCAAAGTGCCGCAACGGCAAACACCGCTACGCAGAGCAATTTGCACCGGGTTTCGAGGCGGTGTACGGCAGAGGGGCGGTATAAATACCCAAAAAGCGTTAGTTGGTCAGCCATGTCATAGAGGTTATGGGGCGGTCAACAGGGTAGGGGCGCTTTACCCCAAACCGGGGCGCAAGCGGCAACACGGTTTCGGGCGTGCCGTCGGCTACTAATTGGCCGTTTTGCATAAAAACAAGGCGGGTAGCATGTGCCAGTGTTTTTTCAAGGTCGTGGGTAATTACCAAAATGGTATGCCCGTTTTGGTGCAGCCGCACCATTTGTTGCAGGGTTTGCACTACGCCGGCAAAATCCAGCCCGTTAAAAGGCTCGTCGAAAACCAGCATTTGCGGGCGCATAACCAAAATGCCGGCAATGGCCAGGCGGCGCTGCTCACCTCCCGAAAGTTCAAACGGGTGCCGGTTTTCAAACCCCTGCAACCCTACCCACGCCAGCGCATCTTGTACGCGGCGGTGTATTTCGGGTGCGGGCAGGCACAGGTTTTCGGGGCCAAAAGCCACTTCGTCATAAACGGTTTGCGCCACCATTTGGCTTGCTGCATCCTGAAACACCATGCCAACTGCCTGCCGCGCTTCCAATAGTTGTTTTTGAACCGGAATGCCGTTTAGCAACACAGTGCCCGATGTTGGCCGCAGCAACCCGTTGAAATGCCTTACCAGCGCCGTTTTACCCGACCCATTGCTGCCCGATAACACGATATACTCACCCGGTTCAACAGCCCAGTTTACCCCGTTAACGGCAAGCGTTCCATCGGGAAAACGGTGTATCAGATTATTTATCTGCAACAAGGGCGGCATTAGTCGGCAGGGTATTTTTTCATCAGCGGGTAGGTTCGCACCCAATGCGCTACCGAGGCCGCCAGCATCATTTTAACGATATTAAACGGTATAAACGGCAATAAACCGGCCGCCAGTGCAGCCTGTAAGCTAAGGTTCAGTTTAAACATTAACCACGCAATGCCCAGGGCGAAAACAGCAATACTGCCCGAAACAAGCCCGATGGCATCTGCCCGCCAACTGTTGCGCCCGTTGGTAACCACGCCAATAATAACCGATGCCACGCCAAACCCTGCCAAATAGCCGCCTGTTGGCCCGTAAAAAGATTGCAGCCCGCCGGTTCCGCCGGCAAAAACGGGCAATCCTATGGCGCCAAGCAGCAAATACATGCCCGCACTTACGGCGCCCCAGGGCCAGCCCAAAATTAAAGCCCCCAGCATAACAAAAAAATCGCTCAGCACAACAGGCACTTCGCCAATGGGCAGGCTAACGTAGGCGCCAATAATAATGAGTACGGTAAACAGGGCAGCGCGCACCATCATGCGCAGGTTGGGCAGATTGTTGTTCATTATGGCAGGGGTTATGCTGCCGGCAAAGATAGGCACGGTTTTGCTTATTGCCAATGCTTGTAAAACATCTGTATATTTCTTATGCACAACATGCTGAAAAACAGCAGTAAGTATGTATTTTTTGCCGATGCCTTACAGCCCGTTTCCGTAGCCGGTAAAAATCCGGGCTACAAACAGCAGCAGGGCAACAAAACCAAAGCATATACCAAATTGAGCGCAAGGGTGATGAAAAGCATTTTTTTGCACCCTGCAGAATGGGTTCTTGCCCTGCCATTTTTAAAAATGGCACCGCTTTTACCGATGACACAACCGCCGGTATAAAACCGGCAATGTCCAAAAATCCCCAAAAACAAGGTGGCGGGCACTTTGCTCCTGAATGCAGTTGCAACAAGAATAAAACACAATACAAGGCAAATAAAGGATATGGCAGAAAGCCAAAAGGGCGTACCTGAAACGGTATGTATGGCGGTTATTAATTTAATGCGAGGTTGGAATAAGATTGGGAAAATTTACAAACAAATATCTATAATTACTCTTGTAAAAAATGTTGTTTTTTTAACCTGAAACCCTTATAAAATAAGGGTTTCAAGCTCCCCCCCTTGAAAAAGGGCATGTCCCGATTACTCTGGAGCTGGGCAGAGATGGTCAATTGTAGTTTATCTGTAACTAATAATTGTGCAAACTATTAATTTATCTACTTTTTCCTTGATGAAAAAGTAGCAAAAAATCAAGCCTGCCTGAAAATGGGACTAAAAATCTGCATTACGGGCTGCAAGCGCCAAGGCAAACGCCCTTTTGGCAGGGCGCTTCTCATCAGATTTATCGGGGCGTTTGCTGCGCCGCTTGTTAACCGCCCTTCATTCCGATTTTCTTAACGCCCATTTTCAGAAGGGCGATAAATAAGACAATCCAAACACAACCATTTATTGCAGAATTGACCATCTCTTGGGGGTTGGAGGGTGATATTTTTGCACATCATTGTCCGCTTTCATTTTCACTCTTATTTGCATGATTAATGACCAAATATCGCAGCAATGAAATTTTACAATAGCTAAACACTCTTTTAATAAAGCGTCAGAGAGTTTTTGTTATCCCAACCTGGTGTTAATTCAAATTAACCCATTGTTCAAGCGGGTCAGATGTGGTAAAAACATCGCCGTTGCAGGTAAGCGGGTTGGCATCGCGCAGGTCTTTGGTTATTATCATATCCTGTCTGCTTATAATGCCACGGTTTTGATATTGGGTAAACACCTCATCGGTTATGGCATCAAAGTAAGACACCATTCTGCCCTGCCTGGTGGGGTCGTTTACAATAATGGCAATGTCTGACATGGTTTGATTGCCGATATGCGTGCCCAATTGTTGCCCGGTTGTTACTTTATCGCCCACATTAAATGGTGCAGCAGCATTAATATGAAAAATCATGAACCGGAAAGCGGGGTAGGCCTCCGACTCAATTTCTAATTTAATGCCTGCCCATTCGGTTTCAACTCTTGCAATTGTGCCGTTTGCGGGCGACACAATTTGAATACTTCCCCAATCAACTGTTGGTTTGGGTTCAAAATAATGTTTCATGCTGCGGCAATGCTCAAAGGCATCGGAATAATCGTGCCCTACCGAAGACCTGAATTTTGAAATCCGTCCTATTTTAGCTAATTCAAGGTAATTGACCGACATAAATTTCGGAACGCCGTCTTTGTCAATATCCCAGGTGCCATCATCGGGCGGCACGTTGTTCTTGTCGTCTTTACAGGCATTTTGCGGCAAGGCAAAAACAACCATGCAGAGCATGGCAAAGCACAATTTGGGAAGTTGTTTCATGAGATTACGTTTTTGGAGGTAGCAAATAATTGGCGTAAAAATTTAGCTAACTAAAAAGCAGCATAAAACTATTGAATTATTGAGTAAAATGCCTAAAGAACTGCCCGAAAACATAAAAAACCGAAAACGTTGTTGTTTTTAGGAGTACTTAAGTTTTGCGTTTTTACCGCAAAGTGCGCGAGGTTTTGCGCAAAGAATACAAATGTTTAGATAATGAATTAACCAAATGCCCCCAGGTTTTTACTAATTGGCAACACAGGCGGTTATGCAGCCTTTTGGCAGTTTACCGCGTATTTTGGTGAGATTTTACGCTGCTACAAATATAACTCCCGAAACAGGAATTTGCAATTTTGCCGGCAGTTTTACACCGGTTTTTTTTATTCTTTCCACACTTTAATTACAGCCGTGTTGCCTGTTGCCGTTTGCAAACGGAGCAGATACAGCCCGGCGGGCAATCCGGCTGCCGGCAGTTGCAGGGTTGTTGGTGTGGTATTGGAAGCGGCGGAAGCAACAGGTTGGGTATGCAGCAGTTGCCCGTTTACGTTGTACAGCGAGAGATATGCCGCCTGCGGGTAAATTTCTTTCCGGAAGGTGAGCAAAAACGCCTGGTTTTGCGGCAGATAAACGGCAGTAAACGTTGGTTGTGCGGCGCTGCCGTGCTGCATGGGCGGTAAGGCTGTTGTTGTATTGGCGGGCGCTATGTACAGGTTGAGCGTGCTGTAACTGCATTGGTTGCAGGCGTTGCAAAGTTGCAGGCTTGCCGTTTGTGCGCCGCTGAAACCGGCATCGGGCAGGTATTGCAGTTGCTGTCCATCGGGTAAAACGGTTAACGTGCCATTGCCGGGCGGCGTAATTACCGATATGGTTACCGGCGCCTGGCAACCGGCATCATCGTTTTGCAGGGGTTGCAGGGTAATACCGTCGTAGCCGTTTTCATCGGGTATAATGCTGCCGTTTATACTTACCCATTCGGGGCTTATGTAAACAATATCGTTTACCACATTTGGCGCTTCGCATCCTACATGCACCACAAACTGCTGCAAACGGCAGTTTTTGGGGTTGTTAGCCATGCAAACAGGAATGGTTACCGTATCGGTTCCGGCAAAACCGGGCAGGGGGTAGTAGGTAATGCAAGATTGGGCAAAGGCATTAATACTGCACTGAAAAGCGGTGGTAATGGCATCGTCCGAGTAAATTTCGCCGGCCTGCATTTCAAAACACAGGTCAATGGGGGTAAAAACGGGAGTGCAGATTTGGTTGGGCGTTATGGGCGGCGGCTCATTGCAGTTGCCAAGCGCAACCTGTATTTGCAGGGTATCGCATTGTGCGGCATCGGTTGTACAGGCTATAACAGTTATGGCATCCCAACTTACGGTTTGCAGCAAGGGGGTATAGGTAAAACACTGGCTGTTGAGGGTTATTTGTGCGGGGTGTGTACTTGTTGCCGAAACGAGGGAATAGGGTTGGGTAAAGCAAAAATTTGGGCAAACATTGTTGGGGGCGTTGTAGTCGGTACAAAATTCCGAAGGCGACTGTTCGCAGGGTGGGGTAGTGGTGGGTGTACACAAATCGGGCGAGGCAACCACCTCAATATACAAGGTATTGGTATCACATACAAGGGCATTGCAGGCTATAACCGTTACCACATCGGTGCCAAAATAACCGGGCAGGGCAATGTAGCGCACACAGTTGCCCATAAGGGTAAGGCTGCAATCAAAGGTGGCATGTGCTTCGGTAATGGTATAGGAAGCGGTATCGAGGCAAAATTGCGGACAAATAATATTTGATACCACCGGCTGCGTACACAGGTACACCGGCGGCGCGGCGCAGGAATCGGGCGGGGCAAGCGGTTTTGCCCAAGCTGTAAGCTCGGGGGTAAAGAACAAAAGTATAAGCAGGGCAAGGTGTTTCATAGCAGGCAGTGTTGCTGTTGTTGCAGCAATAACCGTTCCATAATAAGGAATTTTTGAATAAAAATAAAAAAACCAACCCTTAACGGGGCTAAAACAGTGCAACAACCCTTAATTGGCAGAACCCAATACATGCCGGTAAACTTGCAGGGTTTGCCGCGCAGTTTCGGCTTTTGAAAACTGTTGTATATGTTGCCGGGCATTAAGCGCAAGTTGTTGCGCCAAGGCCGGGTTTTGCAGCAGGCGCAGCACATTTTGCGCTAAGTGTCCGCTGTTGCCTACCGGCGAAAGCAGGCCGGTTTGTTCATGAATAACTAATTCTGTTGTACCGCCCGATGCGGTGGCTGCTACCGGTATGCCGCAGGCCATGGCTTCGGCAACCGAATTGCCCAAACCTTCTGCCACCGAGGTGCTCAGGAAGAGGTTAAATTCGGGCAGCAAATCTGTCACATCTGTTCTGAAACCGGCAAAAATTACCCTGTCCTGCAACTGTTGTGCTTCGGCATACATTTTCAGTTTTTTCTCTAAGTGTCCTTTTCCTATAATAACAAACTTTGCGTTAATGCCTGCATTGGTTAACAGTCGGGCGGTATCCAAAAAAGCAAAATACCCTTTTTGTTCGGTCAGTGCGCCGGTGTTGCCTATTATCGGTTCATTGGAGTTAATGGCGTATTGGTTTCGCAAAATACCTTTGGCAGCGGCATTTTCCAGCTTTGTTAAATCTATGCCGCTGTACACCCGCACTAAGCGTTGTTGGTTGGTAATTGCCGGCAGCATTACCTGCCGCACGGCTTCCGATACGCAGATTATTTTTTTTATAACCGGGTGGTTGTATTTATAGCGCGAGTAGCGGTTGTTTTTTACCGCAAAATCCACCCTTCGGGATAATACGCAGGGCACGCGGTTGCCAAACACATCGGCGCTGAGTACGGCAAACTGATGGGCGTGGGGGTCGTGCAGGTGCATAAGTTGTATGTGGTATTTGCTGCAAATTTGTTTCAGTTGGCAGGCAAACAGCAGGTTAAAGCTAAACCCCTTTACCAACGCCACATGCGGCAGGTTGTTTTGGGCGCAGTAGCGGTGCATGGCCGAGTTTCGGGCGCATACTATGAGTTGGGTTATTTGGGGTTGCCGGCTTAACTCGTCAAAAAGGTAGGCTATTTGTTGTTCGCCGCCGCGCCAGGTTCGGGCGGTTGACAGGTGCAGCATGTTTATGCGGGGTTGTTGTTTTTCCACAGTTCTTTAAGTTTGGCGTAGCGCAAAAATACCGAATATGCCGAGTTGAGGCTGATAACAAACCCGAAATATCCGTCTAAAAAACCCAGTCTGAAAAAATAAGACCAAACAAACCCGATGACCGGTTTGCAGTACAGGCGGTAAAAATTGGGTTTTATACCTTTGGTAAACATGCCTGCTGCCCGTATGCTGCTGAATTTGTTAATTTGCCCAATGTGTTGTTGTATGGAATGTACGGTATAGTGCAGCAGGTTGCCGGTAAGCCGTCCGGTTTTGGCGGTTTTGTCCATAATAAAACGGTCGTGCGGGTTGGTGCCTCCCCAATTTCCTTTTTGGCTGTTCCACAGGCGCAATTTGCGGTCGGGGTACCAGGTGCCGTGGCGTATCCATGCGCCGCAGTAATTGTTGAGGCGGTTCATATAATAACCATCGTACTGCCAGTTGTTTTTTGCTTCCAGAATGCTTTGGCGCAATGGTTCAGACAGGGCTTCATCTGCATCGAGCGATAAAATATGCGGGTATAAAGCCTGTGTATTGGCGTAGTTTTTTTGTTCAATATGGCCTTCAAAAGCGTGTTGTATAAAGCGCACATTGGCAAAAGACCGGCAGATTTGGGGCGTATCATCGGTAGAAAAGGAGTCAACCACCACAATATCATCGGCAATGCCGGCAAGTGAATTGAGGCATCGGGCAATGTTTTTTGCTTCGTTAAAGGTAATTATAACCGCCGATATGGAAACCTTGTTTGCCTGTTGCATAAAAAGGGTAAAGAAATCAAGCAAATAATTGCGCCGTAAAATTAGCGCATTGTTTCGGGTTTTGTATGATTTGCCTTTCTACATAATTTTAACCCTGTAAACCCGCAGGCGCTCATAATTTTACACACAGGTAGGTGGAAGGCAGTATTAAAATTGTAACTTTGTGCGCTTTATGTAAAAACTGCCAGTTTATAACCACTTCAAATACCTGTTTCGTGCAAACAAAACAATTCTGCTGCTTAGCACTGTTATGCGGTTTATTGCTCACCGCTGCCTGCCATTCCTCATCAAGCAATCAGCCCGGCCCCCAGCCGCCCCAACAAACAGCCCCGCGCAAGCAAAAACCCGATGAAGCAGCAGCCCCGGCGCCTCCGCACCCCTCCCTTATAAAAGCAGCCACTGACAAAGCATTGGAGTACACCCAAAAAAACAAAAAATTAGACCCCAACGCCGCTCTGGTATTGCACTTTTTAAACCGCAAGTTTAACCTTGGCAGCCAATACGATTTTTCACACTTTTATAAAAAATATCCCATTTCCGACCCGCGCGGCAGGGCTTTGGAGCGCATGGTAAACCCCAATGTAAAAGCCACCGCCGCCGATTTTGGCTCGCGCTACAAAGGCACTTCGTTGGTTGACCACCTTTCTAACACCTCCTATATGATGAACTGCGCTCTTATGTGCGATAAAATACCCCTGCCCGATGATTACTTTGGTTTACTTGAACAACAAACACAACTTGGCCGTTATTTTCTTACCCATGCTGCTTTGTCTTTGCAATGGCTTAAAGAAAACGGATGCATTACCGACCAGGCACGGGCAGATAAACTCAGAAACCTGCAAACAGAACTCTTATCAAAACTAATTGTTGAAGTAGAACAACCCTCCGATTTAGGAATGGAAGCTGTAGCTGTCTTGCTCTATATTGGCGGACGCGATAAATTAAACCCGCAACGTATCACCAACATCATTAACACCCAATTGCCCGATGGCGGTTGGCCGTTGGGTAAAAATTCGGCAAAACAAGCGCACGACCACGCTACCGTACACGCTCTTTGGGCTTTGCTGGAGTATGCCAACCCCAAAGCGCCCGCCACATCCTGGATTGTGAAAAACTAACAAACATTGCGCAATCATATAAAGTATTAAACCTGCTCTGCCAAAATATTGCAATACCTGCAGCGCTATTTCATGTGCCCGCGCCACGCCGCCATAAAATAACGCTGCCCAACCAAAACTAACCATGAACTACGCCGATTTAAACACCCAAAACGAGTTTTTGCACCGCCACATTGGGCCAAACAGTGCCGAAATTGCCGAAATGCTGCGCCAGTTGGAAGCAGAGTCTGTTGAACAACTCATCGGGCAAACCATTCCCGAAAGCATAAGGCTGAGCGGCAATATTGAAACAGGGCAACCCATGACCGAATTTGCCTATCTTCAGTATATTGCCCAAATAGCCGGCACCAATAAGTTACACAAGTCTTATATTGGTATGGGCTTTTACAACACCATTACCCCGCCGGTAATACAGCGCAATATTTTCGAAAATCCGGGCTGGTACACCCAATATACACCTTATCAGGCAGAAATATCGCAGGGCAGGCTGGAGGCATTGCTCAATTTTCAAACCATGGTGGCAGACCTGACCGGAATGCCCATAGCCAACGCCTCGCTGCTTGATGAGGCTACCGCCGCCGCCGAGGCCATGCAAATGCTGCACCGTATAAAAAATAAAAAACCCGGGCAGGAGAGCAACCTGTTTCTGGTATCAGACACCTGTTTGCCTGTTACCATAGATGTGTTGCAAACCCGCGCCAACCCCCTGGGCATTGAAATCAGGGTGCTTAACCACCATCAGTTTGAGTTTACCCCCTATGTATTTGGCTGTTTGCTGCAATACCCGGCGCACAATGGCAGCATTCATGACTTTGAAACCGTAACCGGAAAAGCACATGCTGCCGAAGTTTATGTTGCCGTTGTTTCCGATTTAATGAGCCTTACCCTGCTTACGCCGCCCGGCCATTGGGGTGCCGATGTAGTGGTGGGCAATAGCCAGCGTTTTGGTGTGCCTATGGGTTATGGCGGGCCACATGCTGCCTTTTTTGCCACCCGCGAAGAGTTTGTAAGGCAGGCACCCGGCCGCATCATTGGCGTATCGGTTGACCGGCGCGGCAGGCAGGCCTACCGCATGACACTGCAAACCCGCGAACAACACATTAAGCGCGACAAAGCCACTTCCAACATTTGTACCGCACAAGCTTTGTTGGCTATTATGGCCGGCATGTACGCCGTTTACCACGGACCCGAAGGGCTTACCCGAATTGCCCGACGCATACACGCACTTACCGTACTGCTCGAAACCGCACTTACCCAATTGGGCTACCAACAACATAATACCCATTATTTTGATACACTGCTTATTGACCTTGGCAACAACCCCCAAACATCGGGTGCCCGTGTACGCCGCGTTGCCGAACTGGAAGAAATTAATTTCCGCTACTTCGAAAATCAGCCCGATTTAATAGGCATCAGCCTTGATGAAACCTGTACTTTGGAAGATGTACAACGCATTGCCCGCGTATTTGCCGAAGCAGTAAACGAACCCATACCTCAACAACCGGCGCAAACCGACCAAATACCCGTAAAACTGCCCCGGCATTTGCAGCGAACCGGCAATATTTTAGCGCATCCTGTATTTCAAAGTTACCGTTCCGAAACGCAGATGCTGCGCTATATTAAAAAATTAGAAAGCCGCGACCTGTCTCTCACCCGCTCTATGATACCGCTTGGTTCCTGTACCATGAAACTCAATGCCACCGCACAGTTAATGCCGGTAAGTTTTGCCCGGTTTTCGCATCTGCACCCGTTCATTCCACGTGAACAGGCGGCCGGTTATACCCGGGTTTTTGAAGAACTGGAGCAAGCCCTGTGTACAATTACCGGTTTTGCTGCCTGTTCCCTGCAACCCAATTCGGGTGCACAAGGCGAGTACGCCGGCCTCATGGTCATAAGAAGTTACCACCATAGCCGCGGCAATACCCACCGCAACGTTACCCTTATTCCCTCATCGGCACACGGAACCAACCCCGCCAGCGCCGTAATGGCCGGCATGGAAGTGGTGGTGGTAAAATGCGATGACCAGGGCAATATTGACCTGAACGACCTGGCTGCCAAAGCCGAACAGTATGCCGATAACCTGGCAGCGCTTATGGTTACCTACCCCTCTACACACGGCGTTTTTGAAGAAGGCATACACCAGGCCTGCGAAATTATTCACCGCTTTGGCGGACAGGTTTATATGGACGGCGCCAACATGAATGCACAGGTAGGCTACACCAGCCCCGCCATGATTGGCGCCGATGTTTGCCACCTTAACCTGCACAAAACCTTCAGCATACCACACGGCGGGGGCGGCCCCGGCATGGGACCCATATGCGTTGCTGCACACCTGACACCCTTTTTGCCCACCCACCGTTTTATATCGGGGCAGGAGGCGGCACCATCGGGCAACGTATTTGCTTCGGCGCCATGGGGCAGCGCCAGCATTTTACTTATTTCGCACGCCTACATTCACCTGTTGGGCAGCCTGGGGGTAAAAACTGCTACCGCTATTGCCATACTCAATGCCAATTACATTAAAAGCCGCTTGTCGGGTTATTATGAGGTGTTGTATGTGGGTGCCAACAACCGCGTGGCGCATGAACTAATTCTCGACCTGAGAACCTTTAAGCGCACCGCCGGCATTGAAGCCGAAGACGTGGCAAAACGCCTCATGGATTACGGGTTTCATGCCCCAACCGTTTCGTTTCCGGTGCCCGGAACGGTCATGATTGAACCCACTGAAAGCGAGGCAAAAGACGAACTCGACCGGTTTTGCGATGCCATGATTGCCATCCGGGCCGAAATTGCCGAAATAGAAAGCGGTTTGGCCGATGCGCAAGACAATGTACTTAAAAATGCGCCACACTCACTTCAGGAAATTACCGCCGATACGTGGAGCCATGCTTACCCCCGTCAAAAAGCGGCTTTTCCGTTGCCCTACCTGCTCGAAAACAAGTTCTGGACTTACATTGCCCGCATTGACAATACATGGGGCGACCGCCACCTCATGTGTACCTGCCCGCCGTTAGAGGCGTATGCCGGGTAAACACGCAGAAGGTAAAAGGCATTTTACCTTGTCTCTAAGTGAACCTTAGCGGCAAAAAACACCGGTCAAATTGCCGCGTTAAGCCACAAATTACCTCCCTATAAACTTAGCGTTCTTAGCGCCACCTTAGCGTTCTTTGCGGTACAACAGCCAAGTTAGGGGCAAAAAACACCGGTCAAATTGCCGAGTTAAGCCACAAATTACCTCCCTATAAACTTAGCGTTCTTAGCGGTTATTGCGCTACGTTATGGCAAAAGGTTTTAAACTGTAAACTTGAATAGTTTTATCCTAACCCTAAAATTACCCGAAAAAAGGAAAAAAAGAGCCGCTGTAATAGTAACTTTACACAAAAAAGCAGTCTAAAATACATAGTTCTGCCGTTATGGATAACTCCAAAGCTATTCAGTACCTGCAAACAGGGAACGAAAAATACAGTGCAGCCGATTACGACGGTGCGATAAATGAGTATTGGAAAGCCATACAGGAAAACCCGGCTTTTACCGATGCCTATATAGCCCGCGGGTTAGCCAAATATGCCCTGTTCAGATACAGCGCCGCTATTGCCGATTTTGATAAAGCCCTTCAATTAAGTCCGGCCAGTGCTGCCGTGTTGGCCTACCGCGCCGATGCCCTGCAAGATAACGGCGACTATAAAGAAGCCATGAAAGATTACACCGGTGCCATAGAACTGGAGCCGGAAAATTATACCTTATATTATAAGCGCGCCGAAGCAAAAATGAACCTTGGAAAGGTAAACACCGCCTTGGCCGATTATAACCGCGCCGTTAAACTGAACGCCGCCGATTTTAACCTCCTTTGCGACCGCGCCTTTGCCCTGATGCAAACTGGTAAATATGCCGAAGCGGTTAACGATTATACCGCCGCACTAAATCTTAATGACCGGGATGCCGTAGCATGTAAAGAAAGAGGGCATATATACTATCTCATGCAAAATTACCCCGCCGCTTTAGCTGACCTTGACCGCGCAATTGCCCTGCGCCCGGCTTACGAAGCCGCTTACCGCTGTCGTGCCGATGTGTACAAAGCATTGCAAAACTACCCCGCTGCCTTGCAGAATTACAACAAAGCCCTGGAATTAAAACCCACCGATGACGACGCGCTATTTAACCGTGCCATTGTGAACGACCTGTGCGGCAATACTCAAGCCGCCATAGCAGACTATGACAAAGTGCTGATTTTTAAACCGCATTTGCCCGAAGCCTTTTACAACAGAGCCGTACTGAAATTTTCGCTTGAAGATTACGCCGCCGCCTTGGCCGATTTTGACAAAGCCATACAAATTGCACCCGATGCCAATGCTTACTATAACCGTGCTATTACCAAACACAACCTGCAAGATTATGAAGGTTCTGTTGAAGATTACAGCCACGCGCTACAATTGCAACCCAATGACGCAGGTGTTTACGAATACCGCGGCGATGCCTACCTGATATTGGGCAATACCACGGCAGCAAAGCAAGATTATGAACAGGCACTGCGCCTGAACCCCCATAACGACAACCTTAAACACAAACTTGCCCGACTAAATACCTGATTTGAACAAATACCCCCTACTATTGTAAAAAAAACAGCCCAAACAGCATACAACCCGCTTTTTTATTTGCTGAAATGCCTTTGCGGCATTATTTTTGCCGCTCAAAGGGGTGCAGGTAAACCAAAACCTGCCAACTTTTACTAAATTTGCACGCTTATTGGGTAAACATCTTTGTATGTTGCCCTGTTTTTGACTTTATTGTAAAAAAATACTTGTTTTTTGGGCAAAGTTTTTTGCTTCATTAACAAATTAGCTATCTTTACCCCAAACTTCAGCGATATTAATCTAAAAAAAACAATAAAATATCCGATTATGAAGAAAAATTTATTAACAACTCTTCTTTCCCTGTTCGTACTGTTTGGTATTTATACCACAACAGCCAATGCACAGGGGGTAACTCCGCCCTCTGCAACCTGCGGCTATTCTGCCGTAGCGCCCGAAGTGGTGTCTTTATGTTCAGATGCCTCGTTTGCCATGCCCGCCGACCCGGGTACCGGCGCCCCCAATTATGCTTACCTCATTTCTTCCGTACCCGATACGGTAATTATTGGCATAGTGGAAGCCGGTAACACTTTTGATGCAGCCGCTTTAGGCCTGGCAGAAGGTGATAATGTGTATGTAACCGGTTTCGGCTACAACGAAGCCAATATTTTAAGCATCATTACCAGTGTAGGCGGAAGCCCGCTCTGCTCTTTTGTACTTGACCCCGCAGTATGTGCAGCCCTGGCCGCCATTACCGATGCAGACCTCAATACCCTTCTTGATTTGGCCGCAACTTTTGGCGACGGCGGACCGGTAACGGTAAATACGCTCTTGGGCTTAATAGGAACAGTAGAAGGTTTGGGCGGCGTTTTGGGCGCTCCGGCTCCCTGCTATGCTATTTCCGACGTGGTAGATTATGAAGCCACCTTGGCCCCCTGTGGTTCGGGTTGTGCAGCCAGCGTTGGCACCGTAGTGCCCCCGGCAACTACCTTTGCCTGCAATGACGGCAGCAATGCCGCCGAACTGGAAGTAGCCATTCCTGCCGATTCCAACACCTCTGACTACCTCTTTATTGTAACCGGTACAGCTGTTGACTCTTTGGGCAACCCCGTTATTGACGGTGTAACCTATGATGGTATCTATGACTTTACCGGCTACGATGACGGCGACTATTGCTATTGGGGTTTTGCTTACAACCAGGACGAATTAGACGCACTGGCTGCTTCGCTTAACGGCTTCCTGCCCCTGCTCAGCTTGCCCACCATACCCATTCCTGCCGATTTGGGCGTTATTTTCGATACCTTTGGCGGTTTATTGGGCGATATTACCATACCCGGTATTTTGGGCTTTCTTGACGAACCGCCCATTCCCATTCCGCTGCCCGAACTGTGCTATGCAGTAAGCACCGACCCGGTTTACTGTGTAACTGTTGGTACATGCGCACTGCCTTGTGCTGCCGACGGTGGTGAACTGAGCACTTCCGATGCCACCACCTTCTGCAACAACGATGCCACCGAAGATTTTGTAACCGTAGCTACCACCGGCGGTGAAGGCGGCGAACAACTGATTACCATTACCTACGATGCCACCAAAGGTACTACCGGCCTGGTTGGCTCAGACAAAGTATATATCCACTCCGGCGCAGGTTACAGCGGCCCCGGCAGCGCATGGGAATCGGTTGTCGGTAACTGGGGACAAGACGACGGCGTGGGTGAAATGACCAACATCGGCGAAAACCTCTGGCAAATTACCGTAAATGCCGAATACTATGGCTTGGCTCCCGGCACTACTATTTACGGCATCGGCATGGTGTTCCGCAATGCAGCCGGCAACCTCGAAGGTAAAGACTACAACAACCAGGATATCTATGTTCGCGAAATCAATACCGGTTCGCCTGTAGTATTGCAATCAGATGGCACTGACTTTGACGGCGTATTTGCCGACCTTGGCAGCACCATGAACTACGAATATATAGTGACCGATGCAGACGGCAACGTTGTGGCAGGACCAGACCCCGGCAACACGTTCGACTTTAACGGCGCTCCCGCCGGTATGTATTACATTTATGGTTTAGCTTATGAAGGAACTATTGCCGTAGGCGCTACCATTGATGAAATTTCCGGCGATTGCTTTGACCTTTCTGATAATGCCATCACCGTTACCGTTGAAGAATGTGTATTCTGCGAAGCTAACTTCGGAATACCTTATACAACCGGCGAAACTACCGTTTGCCCCGGTACCACCTTTAGCGGTGTTTGTACAGATGGCAACAATACCAACGAAGGTTATGCAACCGCATTAGTTGTAACCGTAGGACCCGAACTCAATATTTTGGGACTTCTTTCAATTTGCGAAGAAATTCCAATTCCTGCCGATAACATTCCCGGTGTTTACACGCTGCATGTTATTAACTACGCATTAGCCGACGAGCAAACCATTTTAGATGCTATTGATGCCGGTGCAACCGGTGTTGATGTAGCCAACCTCATTGCTGATGGCACTATTTGTGCCGCATTAGATGTTACCGGTATTGCCATTACCTCGTTAGACCCCGCCAGCCCCGAATGTGCAGGCTACCCGCCCTTAACCGTTTCTGAGGCTGCTACCACCATCGGCGGAACGCAGTATGTGGTAGTGTTCAGCGTACTCTCCGGCAGCGGTGATTATACCGTTGGCCCGGGCGGAATTTTTGACGGCACAACCTTTGTGAGCGACCCCATTAACTGCGGTACCGATGCCCTCTTTACCGTTACCGATAACCTCAGCGGCGAATCAGTACTTGTTTCTGTAACTGCTCCCTGCGGTGTTGAAGTTTGCGATGCCAGCTACGGAACCGTAGTTCCGCCCCTTACTACCTATGTTTGCGGCGGCGGTATCAGCAATCCCATTACTGTTGAAGGTGCTTCAGAGGTAGGTTTCAATACCATTTTCGTAATTACCTCCGGTCCCGAACTCACCATTCAGGGTCTGAGCGCTTCCGGTGCTATTGATTTCAGCGGCTACCCTGCAGGCTCATACACCGTTCACGCCTTCTGTTACAGCCTTGATGACGAAGCCGCTATTTTGGCTGCCGTAGAATTTGGCGTTACTACCGGTGTTGATGTAGCAGGATTAATTGCCGATGGCACTATTTGCGCCGACTTAGACGTAACCGGTGTTGTCTTTACCGTAGGTGAACCTATTCAGATTTTCCTTAACCCCACCTGCGACCAAACCGTAGGCGCTGTTGACCTGGAAGTAACCGTTGTTGGCGGCTTGCCCGATGCAACAAACGGCTATACCATTGGCGGAACTTTATTTGGTACCAACACTGCCGAACAAGGCAATCCGTTTGTAATACCCGGTATTGCCGATGGCGATGCTTATAACATTATTATTACTGACGCAGTAAACTGTTCTGCCATAGTAGAAGGTGTTGCCAACTGTACCAAATGCCCCGATGATGTGTTGGGTAATATGCCCGCCGACCTGGTAATTGCATCTGCCGGCGATGCTGCAGGTGCTGTGCTTGACTCTTACACTCTGAGCGATACCTCGTTTGTGGGTTATGCCATTCACACCAACCCCGCTATTTCGCCCGCCGAAATTTTAGCCGAAAGCACCGACGGCTCGTTCTCATTGAGCGATTTTGGAGGTGACTACAACACCATTTACTACATTTCGGCTTTGGTAGGCGTAGCTGATGCCGATGGCAACGGCGTACCCGATATTTCGCACCCCTGTACGCAAGAATCGGCAACTTCTACTCCCGTTGTATTCCTTGCACCCATTGTTATTAACCTTGGCTCCCCCAACTGCGACAATACAACCGGTCTTACTACCTATGCATACAGCATAACAGGCGGCTACCCCGAATTTGACCCCGCCGCTACCTATACGCTTAGCGGAGAAATCAATGCATCGGGCGAAACTTATGCCGGTGTAAGCTACGTAACGCCGCCTATTGGCGATGCTACTACCTGGTTCTTAACCGCAACCGATGACTATGGCAACTCTGCCACCGTTTCCGAAACTACCGATTGCGAAAAAGGCAACTATGTTTCATGGTTATCGTTTACCGGTAAAGTACAAGACAACGGCAACCTGTTGCAGTGGGTTACCGCCAGCGAAGTTGACAACGACTACTTCATGCTGGAACGCTCTGCCGATGGCAACACCTTTACCGAAATTTACCGCGCCGATGGTGCCGGTACTACCACCGTTGCCCAAAGCTACCAGTTCTTAGACCAAGCCGCTCCCGCAGGTGTAAGCTACTACCGCGTTACGCAGGTTGACTTTAGCGGACAATCAAGCAGCACTGAGGTAATTTCGCTTACCCGCAACCGCATTGAGTTTGGAATTGGCGCTGTTGTGCCCGTACCGGCTACCGACTTTGTACAGTTAACCGTTAATGCCGTTCAATCTAAAGCCATTACCGTAGAAATTTACGATATGGCCGGTAAATTTATGGGCGCTCAACAGGTTGATGCCCACGACGGTGTAAACACGGTTACCATTAATGTAAGCAACTTTGCTGCCGGTATGTACTTTGTTTCTGTAACCGATGGTATTTCGGTTGCTACCGAACGCATTGTGAAAGAATAACCTTTCCCGTATTTTACCTGCTCCGGCAGGTAAAGGCTCGGCCCCGAACCGGTTTTTTCCGGTTCGGGGCTTTTGCTTTTTGGGAGCAGTAAGCCAAATTCGGTCGGCAAACTGCCAAACATTTTTTTACCGGCTGCATTCTTTGCAGGGTACTTGTATCTTACACTTTTAAAGTGTATCTTTGGTAAATTTTAGGTAAATCCATAGCCCAACTGCCAAAACTTACGAAGGATTGGGGTGTTAACATTTGGTCATATTAAATCATAAAAATCATATTATAAACTTTGTCCAATGAAATTATTTAAACTGTTTATGCCGGCTTGTATGTTGTTTTTGTTATTGCAAAGCCATTCAACAATACAGTCGCAAACCACTATTACCTTAGATTCAACAGTATTGGAAGTAACAACCGTAGCATCGGGGCTGCATGTGCCGTGGGAAGTGCTTTGGGGGCCCGATGATTGGCTTTGGGTAACCGAGCGCAACGGCCGCATTAGCCGCATAAACCCCGAAACCGGAGAACAACAACTCCTGGTTACCATACCCGATTGTTATGAATACAGCGAATCGGGGTTGTTGGGCATGGCCCTGCATCCCGATTTTGCCAATAATCCCTATGTGTATGTGGTTCACAACTACTACAGTGGCGGCAACCGCGAAAAATTAGTGCGCTATACCTACAATGGCAGCGCTTTGGAAGACCCGTTGGTGCTCATCAGCGGC
>MTCR01000171.1 GCA_002212725.1 Sphingobacteriales bacterium TSM_CSM
GTACAATGCTTGCCGTAACGCTGTTTACCGTTACCGTTTGCGATGCCGTAGCCGTACAGCCGTTGGCAGTTACCGTTACGGTATAAGTTCCCGATGCCGTGGCGGTTATTGCCTCCGTTGTGGCACCCGTACTCCACAAATAGGTGCCGCCGCCGCTTGCCGTAAGTGTAACGCTGCCGCCACTACAGAACGTCGTGGCGCCACCGGCAGTTATGGATGCCGTAGCAGTATTTACCGTAACCGCTTGCGATGCCGTGGCAGTACAACCGTTGGCGGTTACCGTTACCGTATAGGTACCCGAATTACCCGATGAAGCAGCGTTTATCTGTGCAAAGTTACTGGTAGAACTGAACGGTATAGCTGCTGTGCTGCTCCATGCATAACTTACGCCGCCCGTTGCAGTTAGTATCAGTGCATTGCCGGCACATACCGGACTGTTGCTGTTGGCAGTAGCTACCGGAGCAGGGTTAACATATAAATCTCCAAAAGTTGAATCCAGACAATTGCTGTTCGGATTTGTCAAATCTACTACCGCCACATTGCCGCCGGTTGTCAAGCCTACCAAAGGACCATCTGCAGTACGCCAGATAATTTCATACACCCGATAGTTGCCTGCTGCTAACCCGCTGTAGGTAAACGGCGGCGTATTGCTTACTGTGTTATAGGGCGCACCCATATTGGCAAATTGCAGAATGGTGCCACCGCTTGTGGTTAATACATAGGTCAAACTGTACAAGGATGCAGGAGCCGGTGCAGACCCATAAAGTGAGCCATAAGGTTCAAGCGGAAACACCAACGTACCTGTATATCCCTGACAGATTTCCTGGTCGGGTATATCGCTCACATTGGCAGTACAGCAATCCGGCGCATTCAACACCAGTGCATTTGTCAACACAACCGTACAGTTATTAAAGTCAGTAACGGTTACACTATAGTTGCCCGGTGCCAGGTTGCTAACCGTAGCAGTTGTTGCACCACTTGTCCACAGGTAGCCGTAAGGGCTTGTACCACCCGTAACGTCAACAGTTGCAGTGCCGTTATCGGCAGATACCCCGTTAAAACAGTTTGGCTGGGTTATGTTGATAATACTTGCCGTCAATGCCGTAGGTTGGGTAATTGTTGCCGATATAGTTGCCGAACAGCCGTTCAGCGTTGCAGTTACAGTATAGGTACCTGCCGGCAAACCGCTTGCCGTATTGCTTGTGCTGCCGCCTGCGCTCCAAGTGTATGTATATGCTCCTGTTGAGGGCGTAGGCGAAACCGTAATAGTGCCATTTGTGCCGCCGTTACAACTTACATTGGTATGTACTTCGGCAAGGACCGGCGTTTGATTTACCGTTGCCGTTGTACTTGAAGTAGCAGAACAACCAAAACTATCGGTTATTGTCACTGTGTAAAGACCGCTGTCAGCTGTCGTTGCATTGTTGATTAACAAGTCTTCTGCATTCACATTGGGGCCAACAGGAACATCCCATTGATAACCTGCTATCGGAAAGCCGGGAACGCCGTTTACGGTTACGTTCGTTGCTTGTAAATCAATCAGGAGGTTATTACCCGAACATAACGGACTGTTTGAGGTAAGGCTTACTACTGCCGGGCGCGGATGAATCAATAGGTCGGCAAAAGTAGCATCCAGGCAAGTGCTTGCCGTATTGGTCAATCCCACCGAGTTGATGTTATTACCCACACCTGTATTGGTCAGCGAACCATCAGTAGTCAGGTAAATCACTTCGTAAACGCGGTAATTACCTGCAGCCAAACCACTATAAGTAAAGGCCGGAACATTGCTTGCCGTATTATATGGCCCACCCTGGTTGCTCACCTGCAATATATTGCCCGAAACATCGGTGAGTAAATAGGTAAGACTGTATAAAACTGCCGGTGCAGGAGCCGCACCATAGATAATGCTGTAAGGTTCAAGCGGGAAAGGAAGTGCATTGTCAGACGTAACATCACCCTGGCATATTTCTTCATCGGGTATGTCGCTTACATTGGCGGTACAGGGCGGTATTGTAACCACCACTGTGGGGTCGTCCGTCGGATTGCCGTTGGTAGTGCCATCACCATCTCCGGTTTCCGTTGCATCATTACCGGCATCTGAAATATCTGTTACAGGTGTGCCGTCTGCCTCGTAGCCTGTTACAGTAGCTGTATTTTCCACATAACCAATATTTACATCGGCTGCTGTAATCGTATAAGTAGCCGTAAACGTTGTGCTATTGCTTGCACCGGGCAGCAAACTCGTTATTGGTGCCCCAACTACTGTTACCAATGGGTCGGCCACTATTATATTATACAAAGTTACATTGCCTGTATTGGTTACGGTAAATGTATAATGCACCACATCACCTGCATCATTGTAACCATTTCCATTTACGTCGTTTACACTTACTGCATATTTATACAATTGAATAGCAGGTGACTGGTTCAAAGGCTGTACAGTCGGGTCGTCCGTCGGGTTGCCATTGGTGCCGCCATTGCCTGATGGTGTTTCAACAGTATCATTACCCGCATCCGATATATCCGTAACACTGCCGCCCGAAGGGGTAACACCCGTTACCATTGCCGTATTTTGTACGTAGCCTGTGTTTACATCGGCTTGTGTAATAATGTAGATACCTGTAAACACAGTACTGTTACTTGCACCCGGCGCCAGACTGCCTATCGGACCCCCGGTTTCAAATATTAACGGATCGTTCAGCGTTATATTCGTCAGTGTTACGTTGCCTGTATTGGTTACGGTAAAGGCATAGTTAATGATATCGCCTATGCCTGTTACACCATCGCCGTTATCAGTAAGGCTGCTGATGGTTTTATATAACTGGATAGATGGGTTTTGCGTAAACTGTATCTGTGAAGAACAGGTGGCAGTATTTCCACAAGCATCTGCTGCAGTAAATATTACGGTAACGCTTCCCGCATCACAGGTCAACGTTGAGATAGCTGCAGGCGTTAAACTATTGGTAATGGTTGCACCACAAGCATCTGTTGCCGATGCTGTTGTTAACCAGTTATTAATTTCTGTTGCGTAATTACCATCACAAATCAATACCAAATTGGAAGGACATACTGCAAACGATGGCGCAGTTGTGTCAGTTGTCCATGTGTAGGTTATGTCGCAACTGCCTGTATTGCCACAGGCATCGGTTACGCTTACTGTCCATACCTGTGTGGTTATACAAGCAACGGTTGATGTGGATGTTACAGATGCAACAGGTGTGTTTGTCCCCAATCCGCAACCTTCCGTAATTGCACCGGCTGCCGCAATTACCGTGGCAACGGTGGGCAATCCGGCAGGATTACAGCCAAGCGCTATGGTGTTGTTGGCGGGGTCGCCGTCGGTACACAAGGCAAACGATGGCGCAGTTGTGTCAGTTGTCCATGTATAGGTTATGTCGCAGGAAGTTGTTGAGCCACACAAATTAGTTGCCGATATGGTAAATGTCTGAGTTTTGTTGCATATACCGGTAACAACACCCGGTGTTACGGTTGGTGAACCTGCTGCCAAACCACAATTATCTGAAATTGCACCCATAGCCGCCAAAGCCATAGCGGAGGAAGGTGCTGTATTGCAAGCCAAACTCACCGGGCCTGCTGCAGTTACAGCCGCACAATTTTGAATTGCAGGCGGTGTGGCGTCATTAACATCTACCGGTTGACTGCATGAGCTTGTACAACCATTTGCATCTGTAACGGTCACCGACAAGGTGAATGGTGTACTACAAGCAGTACCTGCCGTTACGGTTACTGATGCGCCATTTAGTGCGCCGGTAATACTGCCGTTTCCGGATATAGACCATGCATAACCTGTCATAGGCGTTGCAACAGCATACACATTGGCAGAAGAAGGGCATACCGTAGTATTGCCGCTTATTAAACAAGCCGGAGGTCCTACAATGGTGTAACACATATACACCGGCAGGAAGGTGTCGGTATTATAACAGCCCTGTGTTATGCTGCCAATACTGTTTACATTTACCCCCAACCCGTAATTTGGCGATGGCGGGTTAGTGGTATCGTAGTTGAGCGCATAAACATGGTAGGTATTACCTGCAGTAAGCAAAGCCGTTGCGAAAGTGGCCGCGCAATCGGTAACCACATTATCAATCTGCAGAATTAGGCCTGCTGCATCGGTAAGCAAAAACACTTGTGCGTAAGGGGTTGTTACATTACATCCGGTAGTTGACGCAGAAATAGTTGCCCCCTGACAAATATTGAACAACGGATTTACAGAAACCATTGTGCTTGCAGTGGCACTGCAACCGGTTACAGAATTTGTTACGGTAACGGTATAAGTTGTTTGACCAACCGTTGATATATCCGGTGTAATGGCAGCCGTAGTTGCATTAGTGCTCCACAAATAAGTATCGCCCCCGCTTGCGGTGAGCGGCGTAGCCGGGCCGGCAGTGCCGCAATAAGAAGTAGTACCCGATATGCTTGCAGCGGGTAATGCATTTACCGTAACTGATTTTGTTGCCCGAACGTAGCAGTTTTTAGAATCGGTTACCAACACAGTATATACACCTGCATCACCGGCAACCGCATTGGAAATGCCGGTAGTTGGCGTGTTGATACTTGTAAGAGTGCCACCTGTTAATGGTTCGGACCAGAAATAGGTGTAGGTAAGCGTGCCGCCCGAAGCACCTGCATTAAGTGTAATGGACTGTCCTGCACAAACTTCCGAACTGCCGGTTGGCACTGCCGAAGGTACCGGATTGGCTGTAACCACTACCGGAGTGGAGGCACTTTTACAGCCTGTATCGGGATTGGTACTTTGAACATAAAGAGTGGTACTGCCTGTGCCGGTGTAGGCTATAGATGCCCCGGAGCCTATTTGCGTGGTTAAACCCGCATCGGAGTACCAATTGAGGTTGTCTGTGCCTGTTGCTGTCAGTATTGAAGCCTGGCCATTGCAAATATCCTGGGACGAAGCCACAGGTGCGGCAGGATTAACTGCTACCGTAACTGCAAATGAGCCGCTGAGCGATGCCGGACAGGCGGTACAACCTCCGCCGCTAAACGCAACACCTACCAAGGTTACGGTGCCGCCCGATGCAGTCATGCCCGGTGTGCCGGTATTTAATCCGGTAACCGTAACTATACCGCCACTGATGGTCGCAGGGCCAAAACTTTGGGTTGCGCCACCATTAACCGAATACTGTATGATAGCGTTGGTACACGCCACCGGATTGTTGGTGATGACAACCGGCATACTTGCAGAAGCAGCAGCGCAGATAGCCGCCTCACCGGTAATGCCTGCGGTGGGGCAGGTAACAGTATAAGTGCGCGTAGCTAAAGTAGGTGAAGCACTGCCCGGAGAACAACCTGTCTGGTCGGGGCTTATGCGCGGTTTGATGTTTAAGGTGGTGTTACATGCCGATAAAGGAATGTTATATGCCGCGCAGGTGGGACTAAGTATTGTGGTTGTGCCGATATTACTGCCGCCCATGGTATTGGTTGTACCACCCGGGTTTGCCGATAATTGCCAGGTTCCGGTTACATCTGTTGCCCTTTCTACCGTTTGTTCGTTGGCAGAGGTTGTGGTATTGCTGTTTGCTACCGAACCTGCATTACTTTGAATGGCTGTTTGTATGGAGGCATTGGCAGGCAGTGCGGGGCAGCCGGCACCCGCAACCTGAAGAGTTGGAGCGCCGGAGGTGGCAGGCGCATTGCTTGTTGTTAAAGGACTTGGCACACCGGCGGTTGATGCGCCCCAATATACACCGTTAACAAAGGCATTGCTTGCATTGAACATTACCAAAAATTCTCCATTGGTGCCCGGATTCGTTAAATTCGGAAACCCTCCTGCCGACGAAGAAGCGGTAAGTGTATAATCAATATGAGTGTTCCAACCGGCATCGGAAAAATTGGTTCCGACTACATAGAAACCATTTGCAGGAATAACCGCCGTTGAAGGTAACTGCACTACCCAATCGCCATCGGTAAAATAATAACAGCCGATACCGGTACCCGGCGTACCTGCAATTTCCCAACCCTCGCCAAAATTAGGGCTGGTTTCTATTGTGGCATCGGGCAACACTTCATTTAAAACGGGCGAACCGGAAGGTACCGGCTCGCCAACTGTTATACTTTGCGTGGCAATTATAGAGCTAACAGGTTCATCATATACGTTATTGTTGTTGTTAGTGTCATTTACCCATTGAATAGTGCCGCCATTGGGCAGGTTGGTGCCTGTAAGTGATAGGTTAATGACATCGCCCGGGCACTTTGCACCTGCTGCCGTAGAGCAGGCATCATAGGCTGTAAATGAAGGGCAGGGCGGCGCAAACACACATAAGGGACCACCTGTTACAGCGGGCAACGCCCCGCAATTGGGGGTTTGCGGGCCGGTAGCAGTCAGGGTGTAATCGGTTGCGGTACCTTGCGTTACGCTAAACACAAATGGCGAAGCGGTAACCGTAAAGTTTCTGTCTAATGTATTATTTGTACTGTTATCCAGGAACAAGTTATAAGCGCCAAAACCCGATGCGGGGGTGGTGGTAACGGTTACAACGCCATTGGTACAGGTGTATGATATGGCGGTAACAGGGTTTACCACATTTACCGTAATTACCTTGTTAATATAACATTCGCCGGCTGCACCGCTTCCGCCTATATTTGCGCCTGCACCGGCACAGCCCGATGCGTTGGAATTAAGGAGCGGACTGGCCTGTGTGTTTTCCTTAATTTTAAGCGTAATGGTGGTTGCATTTGTAATAGCGGTGGTAGTATAGCTAAGATTGGTTACGCCGGCGGTTGTAATAGCGGCTTCTGTCCACGCCTGATTGGTGAGTGACAAACCTCCGGCAGCATTTATGAGTGAACCGCTACCCAAAACTACAGCGTTACCAGCATCACCATCGGCATCGTTAAATACCTGATTAAAAGCATTGATATCGGCACTAAATGTAAGGGTAGCGCCGGAACAAACATTGATGGTAATGGCATCGGAAGTGGTAAAATTTATTGCCGAACCGCCGCTCACTGCGTAGGAAATGCCGTAATCGGCAATGGTATTCGATTGCCCGGGCGTAGGCCATACATCTGCTGCCCAATCTGCTTGTCCGCTTCCAACTCCATTAATTATCCTTCCATAGGAAGTAGTACAACCCACATTATCGGGGCCGGCAAATTCCCAAACCGCATTGGAAGAAGCGGGGGCAGGAAGCGCAGGAATAGTGTAATCATTAGCAGCCGGCAGGGTACAACCGGTTGTTCCGCCTCCTGCAATATCACCGCCGGTTCCTGTGGTTAAAGGTCCCTGAGTGAAATTGCCTTCGGGAATAGACGCGCCGGCCGGGGCTTCCTTTGCACCATCGCCCCAATAAACTGCATCTACAATTGTTGCGTTAGCATCAAAAAGGGCTACGCGGTCGGTGTTACCGCCATTATC
Organism: Sphingobacteriales bacterium TSM_CSM; assembly: GCA_002212725.1. Classification (GTDB taxonomy): domain Bacteria; phylum Bacteroidota; class Bacteroidia; order Chitinophagales; family UBA2359; genus UBA2359. The sequence continues at coordinate 7,394 of MTCR01000171.1, forward strand.
CCAAGTAACGGCAAAGCAACTTGCAGCCGTTTGGTTGGTGCAACCGCAGGTAGCCACATCAACGGAAGTGGTTCCGTCGGGGTCGGGCGATGCCGGTGAACCAACATTATCTATAAGAGCGCTGATAGCCGGATCCCAATTGCAGGTGGCACAGCTAAAAAAGTTGCTGTTGTAAACCAACAAGTAACCGCCGGCAGGCAGGTAAGTACCGCTTGGAAAAAGGATAATTTCTTCGCCATCGGTTAAAACATAGCAACTGATGTCAACGGCAGCAGTGCCGGCATTATACAGTTCTGTCCACTCGGCGCCTTGACCATCATAGTTGCCGGGGTCGGCGGCAATTTCATTAATAACTATTTGCGCATGTGTCAGTTGTATGGGCAATAGTGTAAGGCAAAGTAAGCAGGCACTAAAGAGCAGCTTATTCATAGTAAATATTTTCATCGGAAACCGGATTTTTTCAATATACTTAAAAAACAAACTTATGTCAAAGTTAGATATTTAGACAATCATTTCGCCCGAAATGTCACAAACAAGGAAATAAGTTTACATTATTGTGATTATTCGTTCAAATTAACCCGAATAAAAAGCGTTGATACAACCGTTCAGAAAGCGCTAAAATACTTTACCCGCTAACTGCTTTTGTACGCGTGCACAACAAGTTCGCAAAGTTACAAGAAGAATATATAAAAAATTATCGGTTCTAAAGCTGATACACACTTTTTTTAAGCAGTTATAAAATGTAAAGTTGTACTAAAAAAGGTATAATGCACTGATTATCAGTTACTTACAAACAGAAAATTAGTACCTGAAGCACATTATTGCTTGACGGATTCAGACCCGGCAAAAACCCCTAAAAAGCGGGTAAATACAGGTGTGGCAACTCCACGGATTGTTGAACCCTGCCTTCTATAAGGTGTTTATCAACCGGCACAGGGTGTTGCAGGCAGCAGTAATATCGGTATATATACGTTTTGAAATTCAGATAGAATTGCAAAATATCATATTCGATAATATCGGAATTTATAAAAAATCAGCAACACGCCTTTCTTACAGTGCAACTGTGTTGAGAAAGGCAAATAAAGCAATCCTGATTTATGCAGGAAACCGGTTCAGTTTGGTGGTTTGCAACCTTGTGGTGAAGTTTACAGAAGTTTTTTCACCTTATCCCAGGCGGCTGTCAATTGCTTTAGCAAACCCAACTGCCGCATCATGGTACGCGCCTCCTGGGCAGGAGAACCGAAATAAGTTTTACCCCCTTCGAGCGAATAGGGTACGCCCGATTGTGCCAAAACCACCGCGCCTTTACCAATGGTAAGCGTTTTAGATACGCCAACCTGACCCCATAAAATTACATCGTCTTCTATAATGGTTTTACCCCCTACCCCAACCTGTGCAGCAAACAGGCAGTTTTTTCCAATTACCGCCCCGTGACCTATATGTATATGGTTGTCGAACTTGGTTCCCTGCCCAATAACGGTATCGCCTGTAACGCCACAATCAATAGTACAACATGCGCCAATTTCCACATGGTCTTCAATGATTACCCGGCCACAGGAAAGCAATTTATCGTATCCTTCGGGGCGACGTTTAAAGTAATACCCGTCTGAACCTATAACCGAATTGGCATGTATGGTAACATGGTTGCCTATATGGGTATTGGGGTAAATAACTACATTGGGGTATATGAGGCAATTATTTCCGATAGTTACTTCATCGGCAATTACCGCACCGGGCATAATAAGGGTATTTTCGCCAATGCGTGCTTTGGTAGTATGTGCAGGAAAGGGTTTAAACGGGGAAAAGTGCCGGGTAAGGCGGTTAAAATCGCGAAAAGGGTCGTCGGAAACAATTAAGGTTTTTTGAAGCGGATTTTCAACATCGGCATTGTTAATCAACACTACCGATGCTGCAGACAACAGCACCCGTTTGTAATACTTGGGATGGTCAACAAAACTAAGGTCGCCTTCTTTTACCTTATGTATTTCATTAATGCCGGTAATGCAATCTGCCTGCCCCGGAAATACGCGTGCATTTATTAAACTGCAAATTTCAATTACTGAAACCGGATTGGTAAGATTCATGCCATTGAGTTAATTGGCTGCAAAATTACAACTAATATGGTAAATCTATACTAAACCACTAAACAAATGCCCCCGATGCAACCAATTTGCTTTCGGGGGCATACAGTATTTAAGAAGCAGCCAAACCATAAACAACAAACGCTGTTTACAACCCGGCAACATTGGTATCGGCATCTTTCATTCTAAACCCGTCTTTAGTTATAAGGTAAGCGCTGGGAAAAATGCGTTTCATACGTGTATCAATATCGCGAACCGTTACCATTCCATCATCGTTTTCATCTAAACCCGAATTTTGGCGGTACGATTCAGACGGGTCTGCGTACAGGGTATAACAAAAATCACCTTCCAATGCACGCGGGTATAAAATGGCAAGGTACAAATCGGTAAGGCTATTAAACTCATGATATTTATTGCGTACCAAATTCAGGTACTTGTAAACATACTCCAGTTGTTCAACATGCGACATTTTTTTAAGCGCTTCGGCGGTTGTGCCAAAATCTTTAGCAGTTTGTGGCATCCATTGAATTAACCCCACCGCCCCACTGCCCCGGTGATTGGAAACCGAAGCATTGAACTTTGACTCGGAATACATGACAGACATGAGCCACTCGGGTGGTATATTCAACTTTCGGGCTACTGCTCTTACTTCTTTCTCAAAACTATAGGTGTCTTTCACAAAGGGTTCGGCCAAATCAAGCATATAAAGGCTTCCGGATGGCAACCCCCGGTCGGTAAAGTCAAATTCGCCGGCGGTGTTCTTACCTGTCAGGGCATAATTTGCAAAGTTCGACACCAATACAACCACTACTATCAGAATAATGGTGTGTAGATTAATGGTGTTGGTGGCGTACACGGTTTGTTGGTTAGATTGATTTACAGACATGGCTCGGTATTTTAATGGTTAAACAGTTTTGCTATTATTTTTAAAAAAAACTCAATTTTTTTAGCTGTAAGGTAAATTACCCAAACATTTTTAGTATATTTACCGCTGTTTAGTGGCTTTTTGCTTTGTTTCCGCAAAATTGCTAACTATTTTAGTTTTTGACAAATTTTTTTGCACTTTTTTGCAAATTTTTTTTGCATTTTTTTGATTAGCTCGTAAAACCGGTCGGTAGGGTGGTAAATTGACCGCCTTTTATGTCACAACCTAAATTTCTGATTATGTCCAAGCTCCAAAACGAGAAACCCCGGCGCATAGGGAAAGCCAAAAAGCAACTTGAAAAAGTAAACGAAAATCTGGTGTTTATTCGTAAACAAAAAAAATTAACCCAAGAACAATTTGCCGATAGGATTGGCATTAAGAGGTCGGCGTTGGGTTCGTATGAAGAGGGACGTGCCACACCCGGCAACGATACCCTTATTAAGGTATCTGCCCTTTTTGGTATCTCGCTCGACCGGCTGCTGAAGGAAAACCTTGCGCTAACTGCCGATGCCAGTGTTTTCGGGTCTGATTCGACCATGCCAGCAGCCAATACTTCTGCAGCAAAAGAATCGCTTCCCTACAAAACAAAAGTGTTGGCACTTACCGTTGACAAGGAAGGTAACGAAAACATTGAACTGGTACCCGAAAAAGCCAGCGCAGGATATTTGCATGGTTATACCGACCCCAAATATCTTGAATCGCTCCCTAAATTCAGGCTGCCTTTTTTACCCGCCGGTACCTACCGCGCTTTTGAAATAAAAGGCGACTCTATGTTGCCCTTAACCCCCGGTTCTATCATTATTGCCGAATATGTAGAGGAAGTGGAGGATATAAAAAACGGACAAACCTATATCATTCTCACCGAAAACGAAGGTATTGTGTATAAAAGGGTGTTTTTAAACCCCGAATTGGGCGATACCATTATGTTGCACTCCGACAATGCCAACTACAAGCCTTATTTGGTAAACAAACACGATATAAAAGAACTGTGGCGCGCAAAAGCCTTTATCAGCAAAGAGATGCCCAACAACGAAACTACACTCGAAAAACTGATGTCAACTGTGTTTGATTTACAAAATGAAATTTTAACACTTAAAAAGAAAATGGGTGAGGCCTAACCCGGTAAATACCGAAACTAAATAGCATAGCCGCTGGGTTCGATGCTGTCAACCGCCAACTCCCATTTTATGTGCTTTAACTTTGTCTCAAACAACTTTATCGTTGTACGCACAAACCCCACCGCCATATTCGGCAGTGGGGTTTGTGTTCAGGTCTTTTTCATTGCCGTACACAAATTGTATGAATACCGCTAATTTTACCCGATAACCGCCAACTTTTGCGTAGTTGCGCCAACCTTGCAAAAGTAAATGCCTGCGGGTAAACCGGTTACCAAAAAGGTATAATCCGAAACATAACCGGGCAGCGCTGCCTTCCATACCAACCGCCCCGATGCGTTGTAAACCAACAACTGCCCGCCGGCGGCAGCAGGGGTGGGCGGGTAAAGGGTAACGCGGTCTTGCGCCGGGTTGGGTGCTATGTGCATTTGCTCCTCATAGCGGGAAGAATGGCAATATTGGCTATAACTGCCCTGCTGCCGCAACCTAATTAGCTGCAAGTATAGCCTAAACTATCTGTCTTAACAACCCAACTGCTTTGATGCAAGTAGTTAATAACCCGATAACACTCAACCGCCGGTCAGGCGTAGCGGCTATGTCTTTGATGCAGATGTTGTTATTAGCGGGTGCGCCGGGTATGCGCCGCTTCCAAAGCGTGTCGCCGGTGGAGGTGAGTTTATAAATACGGGCGTCATAGTTATTTAACTGGTTTTTGAACATGTATATGCAAATTGCATCACCATTAACGGTTCTTACAATCGGAACTTCTTGTGGCGCTATTCTTACGATTTCATACATTTTTACCAATATACATTTCCATGCGTATCAATCGTGAAGCTGCGCCCGGAGTAGGGCAGGCATCGTTTACCGTAGTTTTAAAGGTATTGTTGTGAACATTGCCGCCAATATCTCCGCTATTTCATAGGGTTATGCCAAAGGGTTTATTGCCGGCAGGGTCGGGCATACTGCTTACCGGCACAGGGTGCTGTGGTCGGTTTCTATGTCTTGTATGCCAATGGCGTAATGGTTTGGCAACAGGCAACCAAATGCATTTATTTGTTATGTATTTAAAACATTGCTGGCACCTGCAATTACCTGCACCGAAATGAAACAAAATTAGAAAAACAAAAAAGTCAACTCGCAATGGGTTACCAAACTGCTCCAAACAACCAACGTCTTACACTTGTTGTATTGTTGTAAAACTGTTTACCGCAACAACTTTCGTTTGTTATGTTGCGCATTACTGACAATACTTTAACACTTTCGGTTGTTATTATATTGCTTTCAACAAATCTTGAACCATGTATAAAACTTCGTTTTCTGTTATTTTGCTCTTTGTGGTATTTCTGGGTCTTACTCCCGCCTGCCGCCTGTTGCTCGAACCCCGCATAGATGCCGCTACGGCCTTTGAAAACAAACAATACATAACTGCCAGCCAACTTTTAATTGACAATTATAATGCCGAAAAAAATGTACTCAAACAATCGGAACTGGCATATAAAATAGGGGAATGTTTCCGCATGGCCAACCGCACCAAAGATGCCGAAAGCTGGTACAAAAAAGCGCTTGACTATAGCCAGGACCAGTCGCTTTTGTTTAAGTATGCACTCATGCTAAAAAGTAACGGCCGCTATAACGAAGCCATGCAACTGTTTAAAGAATACACCCTTAACAACCCGGCCGACCGCGCCCGTGGTTCGCGCGAGTTGCAGGCGTGCAGGCAGGCCTTAGACTGGCAAAAGGAACCTACCGGGCACAAAATTTTTCCGGTAAACAGCCTCAACTCGCCTGCCTCCGATTTTGCACCGGTTATTTACCAGGATAAACTCATCGTTTTCACCTCGGCCCGAAGCAGCGCTACCGGCGATAAACTCTACGGCTGGACCGGCGAAAAGCACTCCGATTTGTTTGTTGCCGAAAGAAAATCGGGGTCTGATTTTAATACACCCCGCCTTTTTGGCGACTCTATTAACACGGCTTACAACGAAGGCACTGCCACCTTTAGCCCCGATTATAAGGAAGTGTTTTTTACCGCCTGCGGAAGCCCGCACAAAAGCGACGACTATTGCAAAATTTACGCCAGCCATAAAAATGAACAGGGAAAATGGACGCTGCCCGAAATGATGCCGCTCTTTGATGTGGATACCATTAACGTCGGGCAACCTTTTTTAACCCCCGATGGCATGGAACTCTACTTTTCTGCCGATAACCCCAACGGTTTTGGCGATAAAGACCTTTACCGTGTTACCAAAGGTAAAGACGGTTTTTGGAGCGACCCCGAAAACCTGGGCCCCGAAATTAACACCGAATATTACGAAGGGTTTCCTTATATTGGTCCCGATGGCAAACTCTATTTTGCCTCTTCCGGGCATTCGGGTATGGGCGGGCTTGATATTTTTGCCGCAACAAGGCAGGGAAAAAAATGGGTAAATCCCAAAAACCTCCGCTACCCCATTAACTCGGCAGCCGATGATTTTGCCCTCACCTTTGAACCTTATGTAAAACCCGAATTGCTCGACTCTATTGAAGCAACCGGCTTTTTTACCTCCTCGCGACCCGGCGGCATGGGCAATGATGATATTTATGGCTTTGTACTGGAAACCCCAAAAGTTGCCCCGCCCGATACGCCGGCAATTACCACAACTGCCAAACCCAAAGAAATTGTGTACATACTTAACGGACAGGTTGTGCAAAATACCTTTAAAATAGCCGATGACCCCAACTCCGGCATTACAGGTACAAAGGCCGTGCCCGATGCCATTGCCGAAGTACTTGGGCTTGGCGTGGATAGCCGTATTTCTGAACGGCTTATTACCAACTCCGCCGGTAAATTTACCCTTGAACTGGAACCCAACACCGATTATAAACTTACCGCCTTTAAAAACGGCTACTTTAAACAATCGGCCGAAGTGAGTACCAAAAACCGCAGCACACAAGGCAAAGACACCGTTTTTGTTTTTGCCGAACTGCTCATTGATAAAATTTACCGCCAAAAAGAAATTGTGCTCGAAAATATTTACTACGACCTCGACAAATACGACATCAGACCTGATGCTCAACCTACCCTTGACAAACTGGCGCAACTGCTTAAAGAAAATCCCGCCATAAAAATACAACTCGGCTCACATACCGACTCGCGCGGTTCTGACCGCTATAACGAAACCCTGTCGCAAAACCGCGCACAGGCAGCGGTTAATTACTTAGTGTCGTTGGGCATAGACTCCCGCCGCCTGCTTGCCAAGGGCTATGGCGAAACGCGTTTGGTAAATGAGTGCAGCAACGGTGTTCCGTGTACCGAAGAGCAACATCAGCAAAACCGGCGTACTACTTTTCAGGTTGTTTCAGAAAACTTCTCAGCGCCCGATGTTGATTTTTAGCCCATGCATCAGTTAGCTGCACCATCGGGTAAAAGTTGCAGGTAATTTGTTACGCGCTTTTCAACTGTTCGTACAACACCAAACATTCGTTTTCTTTTTCACGCATTTGCTCCTGCTGTTCGGGGGTTTTGTCTTTGTAGCCCAGCAAATGTAAAATGCCGTGTGCCATTACCCTGTGCAGTTCCTGCGGAAACAATACCCCGTATTTGGCGGCGTTTTCGGTTATGCGTTCTATGCTTATAAAAATATCGCCCTCAATAAAACGCGGGTCGTCGGCATTGTCAAAGGTAATAATGTCGGTATAGGTATGGTGTGAGAGGTAGGCTACATTCATCCGGTATAATTCCTCATCGGTGCAAAATATATAGTTTATATTTCCGTCATATCTGCCTTCTGCGGTTAAAATTGCCTTTACCCACTCCTTAATCTTCTTTTTGCCCTCAAGACGGTACTTTAAAGGGGGTTGTATATAAAAATTTACCGGCATACTAAATTACTTTCCTGTTGTTTATGCAAGATTTTCCTTTACTGTCCGCAAAGTGTGCGGCATATACATAAACAAGGGATATGTTATGAATGGATATTAAACTTAATTTCCACTTTTGTACCATCTTCTGAGTACTGAAGATAATCGGAGAGTTTGCGCATTAAAAAAACGCCGCGCCCGTTTGGTTTCAAAAGGCAGGGGGGTGTGGTGGGGTCTGGCAGTTTATCGGGGTTAAAGCCGCAACCTTCGTCGGTAATGGTAAAAGAGAGGGCAGCTTTCGACGGGCGTAGTTTTACCATTACATTTTTGCAGGGGTCGGCGCCATTGCCGTGCAGTATGGAGTTGTTTATGGCTTCTGTAAGTACTAATAGCATATTAAAATACAATTCTTCGCTAAGGTTGTAGCGCTGGCGAATTTGTTGCAGAAATGGCTCTACCTTGTTTATATTTTCCGGGCAGGAACTAAGTTTAAGCGTAAAGCGGTGTTTTTGCGGCATGTTCTGTAAAAATTGTTGCATATATACTATTTAATTGAAGCAGGATAATTCGGTTTTGTTTTAAGCATTTGCCCCGGTGTTTGGGGGAGTAATGCCTGTTTACCCCCCCTCCGGTTGTTGTTATTGCCAATGACCCGGTTGCCTGATTTACCCTATAGACGGCAGGGCATGGTAAAAGGTCACCGGGCGTTTATCAGAAACTGATTGCTTTAAAATAACGTTCTACGAGCGATTTATAATAAGGTTTAAGGCTTGGTGGTACTGTTTTGTAAAGTTCTACCTGCGATTGCCGTTTTTTGAGATATTCCTCTACTTCGGGCGGAATTTGGCGGTTGCGCTCGCGGGCGGTTTCGGCTAATCTTTTGTTGTCCCACTCCTGTTCTCTTTCGGCATCGGCGGCTTTCAGCATACGGTTCAGGATTTCCTGCTGCCGTTTTAGCGTTTCGGCAGTAAGGCGTTTATTTACCAGGTCGTTTTCGGTTTGTTCCATTTGTTTGGGCAGGTCGCCAAGTCCCTCGCCTACTTTTTTGCCGTCTTTATCGCGTTGTTGCTGCATGGCTTCCATGGCTCTGCGCAGGGCAGATTGTTTGGCTGCCAGTTCGGCTGCTTCGCGGTTCATTTGTTTTCCGGGCATTTTGCCCTCTTTCATATCTTGCTGTAGTTTGGTAATCCGGTCGTTGAGTTGTTTTTGCAACTGCCCCATACCTTTCATGCCTTTGGGGTTATTGCCGGGTTTCTGGCACATTTGGTTGCCTTGCATTTGTTGCGACATTTGTTGTTGCATTTGCTGCATGGCATCATCCAGCATAAGCGCCAGATTGTTTACACTGGTCATAATAAACTGCTGGTTAGCGCCGGCTTGGCCGGGTTTCCGGTCGGCAAGGTACTCCAGGGCATCGCCCATGTTGCGGTTAATTTCGGTTAGTTCCTTGGTTATAAAAGATTGCAATTGAAACACGCGCCGGCTTAGTGCCATCAGGCTGTCTTCAATCAGGCGGGCATCGTCTTTCAGGTTAAACTGGTTGCGCACCAACTCAACATATTTAGGGGTATTTATATCGGTAATTTGCAGGTCGTACATCACATCTTCCTGGTCCATAGACAACTTCACCAAATTTTCGAGCAGTTGGCGTATAGCCTGCATGTCTTCTTCCATTTGCTGCTGTTGCATTTGCATTTGCATTTGTTGCAGGTTTTGTGCCATTTCCTGCATCTTCTTGCTGGCGTTTTTCTGGTTTTTGCTGGCGTTTTGCGAGTTCTGCTGCTGCATTTGTTGCATACTCTGCTGCATTTCGTCGCTTATTTCCTGTTGCTGTTGTTCGGTTTGTTTTTGAATGTCCATCTTGTTGTTCAGCTCGTCGCTCATTTTTTGCAACTCCTGCATATCCTTCTTAACATCTTCAAACTTGTTGTTGATATCTTCCTGTTTTTGCTGTTGCTGCTCCATTTTAGAGCCGTCGGGCTGTTGTTTGGTTTCCTCACTCAGTTTTTGCTCCTGCTCCGACAATTCATTGAGTTTATCAATGGTTTCATTCATTTTTTGCTCCATTTCCAGTTGCTTAAACAACTCCAGCATCCGGTCCATTTCTTTTTCCAGTTGTTCGTTGTTCATTTCAAAGTCTTTCAACTGGTCAATGGTTTCTTCTTTATTGAGTTTTTCAAGGAGTTCCTGCAGTTTTTCAAGCATTTCTTTCATTTCATCAGAAAGCAGTTCGTCCATGAGTTTTTGCAGTTGTTCCTGCTTGTTTTGCAGGTCTTCCGAAAATTCTTTAAACTCTTTTTGGTTTTCGAGGTTTTGGTTAAAATCGTTTTGCAGGTTTTTAATATCTTCCTGCATTTGCTGATGCTTTTGCAGCAGGTTTTCTATTTTGTCTTTGTCTTCCCATGCAAGTTCTTTTTTCTGCAGCATTTTTTCCTGCAGTTTTTTAAACTCGTCTTTAAGTTCTTTGGCGTTGTTTTTTACCTTTTCAAGGTTGTCTTTTATTGCTTCGTTTTTGGCGTCGGCCAGTGCGTCCATTTCTTCCAGCGTGGGCAGTTCGTAGGTCATCATTTGCGAGCGGGTAGATTTGCTGCCGTTAACGCCGTCGTTGTCCCACACTTCAAAGAAGTAAGTAAGGCGGTCGCCGGGTTTAAGGTTCAGCAGGTTTACATCCCACATATAGGTAAAGCTTGCGGCTTTTAAATCGGCTCCGCCAATATCTACAAATTTCACCTGATACCCCAAATCCGAAGCAGCAGCCTGCTCTTTGGGTTCAATTTTATAGCGGAATTCAAGCCTTCTTACGCCGTAGTCATCAGCTACATCGCCATAAAAGTAGAGGTATTTTTTGTCGGCGCTGTCGCGTTTTTCGGTGGCGGTAATTACGGGGTAAAGGTCGGGTATAACCGATATGTTGTAGCTGATGGAGTCGGCATTCTGAACACGGCTGTTTGAAAGGTAAACAGTGTAGGTTGCATCTTTAAACAGGCGTTTGGAAAGGGTAAACTGCTGCCCTGCTTTGTTGGCGGCGCTAACGGGGGCAGCATTGTCAAATTTTACCCGAATATCATCGGTGTTTTGTGCTTCAAAGTTCCAGGTAACGGTAGTACCCGCGGGCAGTACCATATCGCCCGAATTGCGCAACTCTTCGCTTTTTTGCCCTGTGTACGCAGGGTATTGCACCTGTGCGTAAAAACTGAGCATAACGGGTTTGGGTATTACCTTTATGGTATAGGGTTCCGATTGTACACCGTTGGATTCAAGGTAAAACGTAACGTCTTTTTGTATTTTGCTGAATTTATAGCTGAACTCGGTAGCCGTGTTTTTTTTGAGTTTATAGGGAAAATTGTTGATGTTCACAAATGCTTCTGCAGGCAGTACCGAACCGTCAACTTTTACACTCAGGTCAAAGTCCTCAAACTGCAACACCTCCATACTGGTATTGGCTACGGTAAATGTAAAAGGGGCAGGCGGTGCAAACTCTTTGTCGTTGTTTATAAGCCTTGCAGCGCTGCTGGGTATAAGGTTGGGCGCACCAATCAATATGGCAAGCAGCAACAGCAACGGGCCAATGGCATATTTGGCATACTGCCTGTTTTTTGAAAGGTTAATGGCGCTGGCAAACGGCACCAGTTTTATCTCTTCAATTTTCTGATTCACACTTGCCTCAATAAGCGTGGCGTCTGATGCACTTCTTGACTGCTCCTTCAACTGAAGAATATTGAGCAGTTTATCTTTTACGTTGGTAAAATGCTGCCCGATGATTTGCGCAGCTTGTTCATGGCTGATAACTTGCCCTAACCGGAAGTAATGGAGCAGGGGTAAAAATACCCAATTTACCAAAGACACCCCGCTTAAACCCAAAAAGCCGTAAAACAACACCTTGCGCAGCGTGGTGGAAAGGTAAAAATAATACTCAAGCAGGTTGATAACCAAAAAAGACAGCACAATTATGCCCGTGCTGTACAGCAACCCCTTTATGAGTTTGTTTACGTAATATTTCCTTATAAATTGGTCTAACTTGGATATTAACAATTCGTAGTTACCGCTGTACAGGCTCATAGCTTAGTTTAATTAAACAATTTAATACGCAAAAACCAACCGGACACCGATTAATAAATTAAATAAAATAAAAAACAATCAAAATATGCCTTTCGTCTTTTGCGCTACAATAACAAAATGCACTTGCACAAGGTTTAAGGGGCAAATTACACTATTTTGGCAGTAGTGCCAAATTTTTTTTCAGTCCGGACCCGATTTTAACACTTTACTGAAAAACAGTCTGTAACAATGTGCGCTATACCGGCTGAATATATAAACGATATGGCTTTGTTAATTAATTGAACCAACAGACAGAAACCTGAGCAAAATTGTATGTTATACTCGCTTTCTTCAGGCTATATTGCACTTTATGAACATGGCTTTGCCTGCCCAAAATTCCCGAACAGTGCCGGCCAACATAAAGCCGCTGACATACACATTCTGAAACCTGTATTCAATACGCATGGCAACACAGCATATTGTTGCCCGCCGGTCTGTAACGCCTTTGCATGGATTTACTCACTAATTACGCTGCCTTAAGTTGCAGCACAGGTAACACCAATAGTTTTATTCAACAACCATATTCATAACAACTCCGGCATATAATACCAAAGTCCGAATAAACTTGCGGTTTTGTTGTCAGTAAAATTCGCCCGATAGCAAAAGGCTTGCAGATTGTAAGCATGTGCCGGCATCACAGGTACAAAAATCAGGAAAACAAAAACCCCGCCTGCACAAACAAGCGGGGTTTTGCTATTTATTTCAGGTTATCTACCTCCCTTGAAGATGCATAATCTTGGTATGCAACTCCCATCCTTCGGTATTCACCAACCTGCACAGGTACATGCCGTTGGGCAAATTGGCTGCATCATAGTTAATGGTATGCACCTCATCGGCCCGCACAATGCCCTTAAACAGCGTTTGCACTATTTTACCCGATAAGTCATATACCTCTAACCGCAACTCATCATCCTGCGGCCAACTGAACTGAATGCTCGTGGTTTGAACAAACGGGTTGGGCATAACCTGAAGCATGTCATTGCTCAAGGCATCTTTACCCCGTCCGCGTATCTTACTCGGCACCCAATACCAGCCAACCGTAACTTGAGGTGTATTTGCAGAACAATCGGTAACCGTTACAATGTACCAGCCGCTTATCAAACCGGTTTGCGTCGGGCCATTGGTGAAAAGACCGGTAAAGTTGGAAGGTCCGGACCATTGATAGTTGTATGGCAGGTTGCCCGCGCAAGGCGTTCCCCCTTCTACCTGCAGCGAAATACTTCCGTTGGAAACGCCAAAATCGGGCGTAATGATTTCACTCACTATATCCAGAATTTGGCTGGAGGTGTTGCCACTGTTAAAGTAGTTATCATACACTATCTGCGAGTTGGCGCAGTTGTTACTGTCGGTTACGGTTAAGCTCCAAAGTGCGTTATCAGAATATACAACGGTAATAACCACCCCTGTTCCGGTTGCGTTTAACACCGTTGAGTATTGCACATAACCACTTGTAGTCCAACTGTAACTGTAAGGCAATACGCCGCCGTTTATTTCAATGGTGGCTATATTATACAAAGTGGGTATAATGGTATTGCCGGTTCCGATGCCTTCATAGACATTGCCTGCCAACGCATTTCCGGTGCCGCCGTTGCCGGCATCTATCACCGTTACCGAAGCAACCGAACAAACACATCCGTTGCCGTCGGTTACCTGCACACTGTAAGTACCGGGTGCAAGCCCTGTAAACGTACCGCTTGCATTGGTTTGTACAACCGTTGTGCCGCTCAACAGGCTGTAGCTGTACGGCAGTACCCCGCCGGTAGAACTGGCCTGAATGCTGCCGTTATTATCTCCACAACTTGCGGCAGTAGCAGCAGCATTGCAGTTAAGCGCCTGTGGTTGAGTAAGCGTAACCTGTTTCACCTGCGTACATCCGTCGGCAGATGTTACCGTAACAGTATAAGTGCCGGCAGTTAACCCGCTGATGCCAAAGGCAGTAGCGCCGGTATTCAATAAAGTAGCGCCGGTACTCCATACATAGCTGAAAGGTGCAGTACCCGATGTAACCGTTGCCGTAGCTGTACCATTGTTGCCGCCGTTGCAGCTTACACCCGCTCCGTTGTAATTGGAAATATTGGTTACTACAACAAGTGGTGTGTAGGAAACGGTAAACGAACAGGTAGCCGTATTGCCCGATGCATCTGTTGCTGTGTAAACAACAGTGGTTACCCCAATTCCAAATAAACTGCCGGGGTTGGCTGTCGAAGTCAATGTGGGTGTACTGCAGTTGTCCGTTGCGGTTGGTGCAGTCCACGTAGCCGTAGGCGTACAGATTATCTGGTTTGACGGACAACCGTTTATTACCGGTGCAATACCATCATTTACCAATACACTGAACGAACAGGTAGCCGTATTGCCGTTTCCATCATTGGCAGTAAGGGTAACCGTAGTTGTTCCCGATAGTGTAGTACCCGAAGCCGGAACCTGTGTTACCGTAGGAATACCACAGTTATCGCTGCTGCTTCCAATTGAATAATCGGGTAATACAGCCGAACAGTTAGCACCCAATGCCAACGTTTGCGTAGCCGGGCAGGTAATGGCAGGTGGCGTGTTGTCCACGCGGTTTACCGTAAATGAACAGGTTGCCGTGTTGCCGTTGC
>MTCR01000172.1 GCA_002212725.1 Sphingobacteriales bacterium TSM_CSM
GAATTTTACAATAGCTAACACATAAAAAACGCATTATCCACTCGCAGCAAGTCTAATACAAAAGTGGTAACAATAGTAGTTCTGCCAAAGTAAGCCCACCACAAACAATGCAAAACAACAGCCACATATAAATAACCAAAATAAGAAAGCAACAGCGTGTGCCTGATGTTAAACCGGGTTACTAACTGCAACATATACAAAATAGTTGGTTATAGTTATTTTACTGCAGGCAAAAGCATGATTTTGTCATTAATTATTTTTGCAAGCAGATGCTCTTCTGTTATACTGTCTTTTATTTCGGGAGCAATGGGCGATTTACGAAGATAAACCACCACCGAATCGGTGTTTTCTTTCAGCGCAGGAACATTATCAATCCATATTTCCCATAGTCTGCCAATGTTTTTTCGTAAAGTGGCAGTGTCTTTAGCGTTATAGTTTTCAAAAATCCTGTCTTCTATGGGGGTGTATGTTTCCATACGGTGATTTGCCTTTTTACCCAGTTCATACAGGTTAAGGGCGTTTTTATCTTTGTCATAGGAATCGTAATAAACATACCAATGGTAATCATATACTATGCGTGAATAGGTAGGATAAGAGGAAAATGGCCAGGAGTGTATGCGAAGCAACCCACACATAAAATTAATGCCGAACAAAAAAGTGCCTATATAAAAAACTGCTTTAAAGGAGGGCAACTGCCATGCATCGGAAAAGCGCCGGCTTGCTTTACCCGACTGGGGGGGCATTTCAACTGCAAACTGCGGAAAGGGTAATTTTGCTTTAATCCAATTAAAAATTCCGGCAAAATTAATATACGAAACGTAAGTGCGCTGTAAATCCTCAAACCCTATATTCATGAAATAGGCCGCTGTATTATGAAAACTTAACCCGGCCAAAAAGCTGATAATCCGGGTAAGGGAAGACAGCACTAAAAACGGATAAAATAACTCCATAATAATAACTCCCAGTCCGCCTGCATGGGCAAGTACCGGATAATAGTCAATGCGAAACGCAGGAATCATATCATAATTCTGCAACCATTCCAGTTGAATTTGGTTAATCATGCTCTTACCCAGTGCCCAGTCTAACCCACATTGGCTTATTTTAACAATTCCGGCATAGAAATAAATAATGCCGTAATGCAGCCATATAAATTTAAACGGCAACGCATATGCCGCATTGGTTAAGGGCTGCAGGGGAGTTTTTTTGCGGATATACTTGTTTATTAGCCAGTCAACCGAAAGCACATCGGCACACCGGCTGAAAGCCAGAATTGCCGGAAACCAAACCCACATTTGCTGATGCGCAAGCTTGCCAAAAAACATGGGTACTCCCAAAACATAGATGGAAACGGGAATATTGAGCAACAAAGCAGGCCGGGTAAACAAGCCCCACATAGCCATAGTACTGAGTATAATACCCAATTTGCCCATAAACAGGTATATTTCGGGACTAATGGGTATATGCTGTATAAACCACCCCATATAGGGTAAATCTACCCGGGCTTCGGGTGGCATTGCCGCCCAATAAGCGGTATCGTACACGCGGTAGTTATAATGGTTTTTTAGCCATTTGAGCATTAATATTCTGAATATTGCCAGATTATAGGCAGACAAAGGCTCGGTAAAAAAGCGCGCGGCAAAAGGCAGTAAGCGGTCTTTTACCACATAAGCCGATGCATAAAACTGAAAAATTAAGGCTATAATTAAAAACCAGCTTAAAATAAGTTGCAGTCTGAAAAAAAGGAAATATTGGGGCACCAGCCATTTCAACACGTAGTACATTGCCGAAAAGAAGGCAAAAATTACCAGGGTAATTATGAATTGCCTGAGCAAGGCCTTTTCGTAGCTTTCCTGCCGGCTTACACCCCAAAAATTAGCGGCTCTTTGCTGAAGGCTGCCCTTTTGCAATACCCTGAACAACCGGTATATAAAATATGCGCCAAGAGCAACCACCGGCAACAGCGTAACACCCACAAAAAGACGGAAAACAAGGTGTGTATGTGTGGTATAATGGAGGGAAACATAATCATAAACCGATTTGTAGGCAGTTTTTACCAACAGGTATGACATATACCGGGCAAAATCTTCTGCAAACAACAAAAAGGTAAACACTCCCACCAAAATGGTAAAAATGTTGCCATTTTGCCAGTGCTTGTTTAAAAATGTCTGCACTGTTTCCTTACTTACCCGGAAATTCATGGTTTAATTAATTACTCGTACAAAAATAAGTTGCCGTAAAGGGCTTTTACCTGCTCAATTACAGCCGGCACATCTTTTACAAGTACTTTTCTGCCTGCCTTTGCCAACTGTACTGCTAAGGCCAACTGCTGTGATTCTTCCAGAATAACCGAGCCTTTTTTGTAAGTTACATGGTCAAACACAATTTGTTCAGCTTCAGGGTATTGTTGCAGCCATGCTTGTGTTTGAAATTGCAGATGGCGTTTGTTTACTTCATCGGTGGCCTTGCTTATGAGCATTTCGTAGCCTTGTTCATCGGCAAATTTGCCAAGCGCCCGGTTATCGCGCGGAAAACAGGGGCCGCCGTACCCAAAACCATATTTCAGATATTTACTGCCAATACGGCTGTCGGAGCCAATGGCTGCCAGAATTTTATCGGGTTCGGCACCGGCTTTCAGCGCTAAATCGCCTATGGAGTTGGCAAAAGATATTTTGGTAGTGAGAAAGCAATTGGTGGCTAATTTACATATTTCTGCGCTCATGCGGCTCATGTGGCAGTAAACCGGCGTATTCATACACATTTTTTGGTAAACGCCGGCTATTTTTTGCCCGGCATCGGCATTATCTTCACCAATGAGCACCTGGTCGGGGTATAACTGGTCGTGAATAATGCTGCCCTGGGCTATAAATTCCGGGTTATAACTCACCGTATAATTAAATGGTTGCAGCCGTTGGGCAACGGTATCGCAATAGCCGGGCATGGTGGTACACATAATTACCAAGTGCCGGGTTTGTGGCTGTTTGCCTTGTTGTATTAACTGTACCACAATGCGTTCCACTTGGTAGTGGTCGTAGCCGCCATCGGGGGTTGAAGGGGTAGCTACCACAATAAAAATAAGTTCGGCCGGACTTTGCAGTACATCGGTAATTTGGGTAGAGGCAATAAAATTGCGCGATGTTTGCAGGTATTCCATTACCCCCGGTTCATAAGAAACTAATTTTTTTTGATTTACCTGTTCAACATATTGCGGGTTAACATCTACGCCTATTACACGGTAACCGGCTTGCTCCAGGTTAAGGGCAAAACAAATTCCCAGCTTGCCAATGCCTAAAATGCCAATTGTCTGCATGGTTTTTTGTACTTTTTTGTAGTATTGGTGCGCTAAGGTAATACACCTGTTTCATAAGTAAAAAGATTTACTGCAAATAAAATAGCGGCGCACCTGCTTTACCTGTTGCAGACTTGTGGGTTTACAAGACAATTTCCTCCAAAGCTGTGTCGGCAAATCCCCAGTTGGGCTGGTTAAGGTTGTAAGTTGTTTTATGCTGCAACAGATATTGCCCGCATTGCGATACTATATCCCAGCCAATGCCGGGCTTTTTATGCCAGAAATGCACTTTTTCTATGGGGTTCATAGAAGCCCAGCCGTCGGTGTGGTCAATATGGTAGGTGCAGGCGGTTTCGTCAAATACTATCTGTTGGTAGCCCAGGGCAGCGGCAGCTATTAACCCCATGCTGTCTATGTGTATAGAGTAAAGGTCTAATTCGGGGTAGCCCTGTATATCGTGCCAGGCTTTAGCGCTCATAAGGGTAAAATCGCCGCAGGCATCGGTGTCTAATGTCCAAAGGGCAGTTTCCTGCCGGTTATTAAACCATTTGCGTTTAAGCCCTACCAGGTAATTTACCTGCCGGGCAATCCATTTATTTTTGGTTAACAACGGGTGGGCATTGGTAAGGTGCAGGTAGTAGTTGCTAAGCCCAACGCGGTTCATGATATTGCTTTGAGCAAACTGCAACTGTTGTTCAAAACTCCAGCTGTCTTGTATGGTGGCGGGTATATCACAACGGTTGGCGCGGTAAAAGCAGTTTTCCTGCAGGTTTTGTTGGGCAAGAATGGAAAATAATTCGTCGGAAAAGAGCAAATCTACATTGGTACAGAGTATAAAATTGGCTTTTGCCCTGCGTATGCCGGCATTTTTGGCAATCATTTGGTATAAAGGCATAACGCCTGCAAAACGGTAGGTTTGGTGTATTTGGGGCGGCACTACCACGTAGCGTATGGTTAAAAACGGGTGGTTTACCGGTTTGGGCAGTACCTCATGCAACAGCGGGGCATTTTGCGGCGGGTTCCACTCTACAAACAGCAGTTCGGTGGGCAGGCGGTGTTTCCGGGTTTGGTAAATAAGGCCGTTTACAAAAATGGTCATCCGTTTCAGCATGTCGCCTCCGTGGTTATCGTTGCGCGAGGCTACTACTATGGAAAGGTATGGCTGCATGTAGTTATGTATGAATTATGAATTATGAATTATGAGCTGCAGATGCATAAACCATTACTCATAACCTGTTTTGCAGTTCAATCCATTCATAGGTACGCTTAATTCCTTCATAGAGTGTAATTTCTGGTTGCCAGCCAATAGCGGCTGTTACTAATGTATTATCTGAATTGCGCCCTTTTACGCCAATTGGCCCATCAATATGATTGACCGATAATTGCTTGCCCGATATGCCGATAATCATTTCGGCAAAACGGTTAATGGATACCATTTCTTCAGACCCGATGTTGAACGGGCCGGTATGTTCCGATTGCATTAACCGAAACACGCCCTCCACACAATCATCAACATACAAAAAAGAGCGGGTTTGTGTGCCATCGCCCCAAATATCAATGCTGCCGCCGTTTTTTGCCTGGGCTACTTTGCGGCATATTGCTGCGGGCGCTTTTTCCTTGCCGCCCTGCCAGGCGCCTTCGGGCCCATATACGTTGTGAAAACGGGCAATGCGCACCTGCAATCCGAAATTGCGGAAATAGGAAAGGTACAATCGCTCGCTGAACAGTTTTTCCCAGCCGTACTCGCTGTCGGGGTCGGCCGGGTAAGCCGATGCTTCTGTACACATGGGGTTATCGGGGTCTTGCTGATTGTAGGCCGGGTACATGCAGGCCGATGAAGAGTAAAAAATGCGTCCTGTTTTTTTCTTAGTGGCAATATCGGCCACATTCAGGTTTATCATGGCTGAGTTGTGCATAACATGGGCATCGTTTTCGCCGGTAAAGAGGTAGCCTGCGCCGCCCATATCGGCTGCAAGCTGGTAAATTTCGGTAAAAGACGGGTCAATTACCAAATCGCAAACTTTGGTATCTCTAAGGTCGCCAATAATAAACTCATCGGCATGTGTAGGGCTGTATTCGGGGTATTTCAGGTCAACACCGCGCACAAAATACCCTTCGGCCTTCAACCTCTTTACCAAATGACTGCCAATAAAGCCGCCGGCGCCCAATACCAACGCCTTTTTACCTGAACTATGCTTATTTACCACTGTATTTTAGAAATTTGACAAAAACGGTTATACACAAATTTGTGCCAAAGGTAGGGATTTATTGCCGAATATGCAATTTCGGCCTGCCGGTAGGTGGCTTTGGGGTTGTGCATTACGGCTTCAATGCTTTGTTTTACGGCATGGGGGTTCATAAACGGGCATCGGGCAAATTCGGGTTCGTTTATAATTCCGGTAAAAAATGGTTTCCATTCGCCCTGCATCCAATTGGCAATGGGTGTCTGAAATCCCATTTTATATTTCCGCCAGGCAATTTGCGGCGGCATGAGCGGCGCAATGGCATGGCGCAGCAGGCTTTTAGTATAACCCTGCCGGAATTTGCTGGTATAAGGTACTGAAAAACAATAACTTACAATGCGGTGGTCTAAAAACGGCATTCGTATTTCTACACCCGATGCCATGGAGTAGCGGTCGTAATTGCGCAACAAGGTGGGCAGGTTTTGGGTATGAAACAGTTGGTACAGCGCTTTGTTGAGTGCGCCAAGGTCATCGGGGGTGTGAATGTTTGTTTGGTTTTTTCGGAAAACCGGTTTGGGTTTGCTAAATGCTTTTATCAGTTCAGCCGGCAGGTATGGCAGCAGTTTAAAAAAATTGCGGCTGCCGGTTATCCATTGTACATAGTTGGCAAAACTTACCGGCGGTTTGGCAAATTGCGGTTCGTTAGGCGGGCTTAAATTGCGATAGGTTTGCAGCAGGTTTTGTATTTGGCGCGGGTTGAAACCGCAATCTAAAAAAGCATGAAACATAAAGGTATCGTAGCCCGAAAAAAGTTCATCGGCGCCGTGTCCGTCAATACATACGGATACGCCGTTTTTTTTTGCGGCGTGGTAGGTTTGTATCATTGGCACAGGCGAGGTAATGTATAAATCTTCGCACAGGTACAGGTATTCGGGCAGGTTTTTTAGTCCTTCGTTGGCATCAATATTTACAAAAGTGGCGGGTATTTTTAAAAAATCGGTTACCGCTTTTGCGTAGGGTGTTTCATCTAAGGGGGTTCCGGGCATAGCTGCCACAAAGGCATGTTGCCAACGGTTGGCAAACTGCGGTTCTGGTTGGGTGCGGGCTGCGTGCGCCATGGCACAAATCACCGCGCTGGAATCCAGCCCGCCGCTTAGGGCAGTACCCACTGCTACATCGGCACGCATTCGTATTTTACAGGCATCGGTAAACAGGGCGGCAAAGGCTTCGGTTTGTTCTTCAAAACGCGCGGGTACAGGGTGCAGGTGCTCCAAAGTGTTCCAGTAGTTTTGGGTGGTTAAACTGCCGTTTTTATATACCCCCCAATGCCCCGCCGGAAAACGGCAAATGCCTTTAATGAGGCACTTTTCGGTGGGTTCGTAGGCAAACATGTTTTGTGTCATCCACTCAAAATCATCTGCCAGAGATACCTGCGGCAAAAAGGGCATGAGCGCTTTCATTTCCGATGCAAAGGCAAACCTGCCGTCAGAGAGCAGGCAGTAATAAAGCGGTTTTTTCCCGAACCGGTCGCGGCAAAGGGTGAGTGCAGCGGTTTCGGAATTCCAGATTGCCAGTGCCCACATGCCGTTGAGGCGTTGCCAGCATTGGTTTTGCCATTGGGTAAATGCGGCCAGCAGCACTTCGGTATCGGTGTGGGTGGTAAACTTGTGCCCCAGCAGTTGCAATTCCTGTTTCAACTCCGGAAAATTGTAAATTTCGCCGTTGTAGGTTATAACATATTTACCATACTGCATGGGTTGGCTGCCATCGGGGCTTAAATCTATAATAGACAGCCGCCGGTGCCCCAAAGTAATGCGTTTCCGGTCATCGGTCCAAATGCCTTGTCCATCGGGGCCGCGGTGTTGCAACAGGTTTAGCGCACCATTAAACGGAGTTGGGTGTATTGCCGGTAAACAACCTAATATGCCGCACACGGGTTAATTTTTAGCATTAGCGTTACAAAGTTTGCTGCTGTTGCAGTCATAAGTCAGTTACATTGAATATGATGATTGGTGGAGTTATCGGGAAACAGAAACAGGTAAACATAATACGGGGGCAATTGGTTTTGTTTTAAAAAATCGGCATATTTGTTACCTTCAAAATAAGTAAGCAAAAAAAATGTCCTCGGAAAAACCACCTTTACCTTAGCAAAGGAACGGGGGTTGTCATATATTTGAGGGTGAATGTTGCATTCTTCCATCATTTTGCAATAGCTGAATTCTTTTTCCAAAGCAACCCGCACCTCCTCGGAACGATAGAGTATATCGGTATTGGGTAATGCCGTATTTTGGTGCACCAATATTGAATCGTGCTTACCTTGCTTGAGCAGTTTCAGCATGGTGCAAAAGTCAAGTTCGGCGCTGTCGGGTGCATATAAATAGGTAAGGTGGTAAAAAGAATCGCGCACATACCACTTGTCATTCACCTTTACCAAAGTTTGCATGTGCGAGTTGCCATTATTGCCGCCCATGTTATAAAGGCAACTTTCAAAGCCAAAGCGTTTATACAGCAAATGCAAAAACTGGGCGGCGCCTCCGCAATAAACGCCTGCCAAATCGTTTTGAAACAGGTAGTAATATTGGTTAAGTGTAAGTTGGCGGTTGGGGTATAGTTGTTGGGTATTAACCTCTCCATAGCCCAAATCTGTAACATGAAAGGCAAAAGTGCGCAAGAAATTAACCTGTTCCATTGGGGTTTGCAGGGTTTGCAGGGTATCATGCAGGGTTTGCAACCAGGTAGTGTCGGGGTTGGCGGGTAGTTGGGGCATGTTTGCCGGTTGCGCTATCTGGTTTGGCGGTTGGTTATTGCAGGCATAAAATAATGCCACACAAATTACCAACCTGCTTCCTGCGGCAAGTAACCGGTTTATTTTTTTATACACCCCGAAACAATTTCCCATAATGTATCAATATGTTGCTGAAGGGTAAAATGTTGCCCGATGTGTTTAGCGGCCGCTGCGCCTAATGCGCCTGCCAGCCCCGGCTCATTGGCCAGCCTTTCCATATAAGCTGCCATACCGGTTATATTTCCTTCCGAAACCAAGAAACCCGTATGTCTGTGAATAACCACATCGGGTATGCCGGCGTGGGTGGTGGCAATAACGGGTAAACCCGATGCGCCGGCTTCCATTACCGAAACAGGGGTTCCTTCGGTATCGTTTTGTGGTGTTGTTACAGAGTGTTGTACAAAAGCCCTTGCGCCCTGCATGAGTTGCATTACCTGTGTATGAGAAATACTGCCCAAAAAAGTTACGGCATGGGTTATTTGCAAGGCTTTTGCCAAAATTTGGCAGGCTTCCAGCAGGTGTCCGTTTCCGGCCATTACAAGTTTGGCTTCCGGCGCCAGTTTCAGCGCTTGGGCAAAAGCCAGTATGGTAAGGTGGGGGGCTTTGGTATCGGCAAAGCGCCCTACCGATACAAACAGGGGCGGATTGTTTTCGGGTTGGCATCGGGTATTAAACAAGTCTGTATCGGCACCGCAGGCAGTATGGTGTATTTTGTGTGGCGGACAACCCAAATCCTGCAGCCGTTGGCACATGTGTTTTGATACGGCAACAACAGCATCGGCACGGTTAAACAAAGCCGGGTATTGACCGCCGTAAGTTTGCATCATATCTTGCCGGTAGGCATCGTAGCCATGAAAATGTACTATCAGTGGTATGTTGGCCGCCTCACAAACGGGCAGCATTTCTACCCCGCTTGGGCCGTATTCTGCCAACACTGCTTTAATTTTATGTTGCAACAGGTATTGCTGAATTGCCAGTTGCAGGCGCTCTTTGGGTGGTTTAAGCTGTAGCCGGCGCAATAAAGAATTTGCCCCGAATGGTTGCGCCCGGCCTGTTACGCCTTTTGTGGTGTAATGATGCGGCAGGTAACCATCGAAAAAATAATGCACCTTGGCCGGCAACATTTCCACATGCCGGTGTATAAAGGTTTCGGAGTACTTGTATTGGTTGGTTGAAACTACGGCTATGTGGTGCATGGGCAGTTACCCTTGTGTATGGTGGGTGTATGGCAGCAAAAAGGCAAACTAACGGTAAAACCATTTTCGCCAGCCGTCGTGTTTGTTAAACCGTTGCCAGTCGTTTTCAGGCTGAGCCAGAATTTCGGCCACGCACATGAGTACGGCCGGGTGGTGTCCAAAACCGGAATGGCTGCACTCAACTTCTATGTTTTGGGTTATTTCGGTTTCACATTGTTCTACGCAATGTTGCCAGGATACTACGCCGTCGTATTTGCTGTAAATGGCGGTGCAGGGTACGGGCACGGGTTTTTTTATGCGGTCGAGCAAATCGGGATGCAAATCGCGCGAGGAAGCGCCGCCTTTAATAAGTTGGTAAATCCAAACGGCGTTGTTGGGTTTATCAATTCCGGCAAAGGGCGAGGCCAGGGTAATAACCTGCCTTACGTTGTTGGGTATTACGCGGGCAATTTCGCGGGCATACACGCCGCCCAAACTCCAACCAATGAGGGTTACCTTTTGCTGATACTTGTTGCTGAGTCGCATTACCCTTTTCATAAGGGGCAGTTCCACCTGCTGGTCGGCCAGGTTGGGTCCCATATTCCACGGGTGAGCATTATAGCCTAATGCGTTCAGAAAATGGCGAAGCGGCAGGGTGGTTAAATCGCCGGTCATAAAACCGGGCAGTACCATAATAGGATGCCCGTCGCCTTTGGGTGGTGAGAGCCGCAGCAAGGGGTAGGCTGCCATGTACATACCCAACTCAAATATGGTTCGGGTTTCCATAAGCATCATGAGAGGGGTTGGCTTTTCTACTTCTTTTTCGTTTTGTTTAAGGGCAGCTTTTATTGTTTCAAACATAAAAGGTGTTGTTAATCAATGGAGGAAATGGTTATTAAAATGGTCGGAAATGGAGTTTGTTTACAAGATGAACGGGTTGATGGCAATAGCGGTTTGGGAATTGGTTATTGGCCGAAAAAAATCAGCTTTTGTTCTTTTTGCTTTTTTTGTTGGGTTGTACAACCGGTTCTAAGGTATTTACCGTTGTTGTTTCGGGCAGTGGTTCGGGTAATGCTGCAAGTTCCTCTTTAACGGGTGCCGGGGGTAGCGCCAATTGTTCCAGTTCGGTTAATGCATCTAAAAAATAGGCGGCAAATTGCTTAATATCGGGCATAATTTCGCGGCAGGAGGTTAGCCCTATGGAAACTTTACCGGCATAGCTGAAAACGGTAATTATCAGTCCCAGCCCATCAATTAAAGGAGCAACTGCCAGGTTTTTGAGCATACGGGCGCCGTTCATATACATGGCTTTTGAGGGGCCGGGCACATTGGTAATAACCAGGTTAAAAATAGGCTTATGCAGTTCGCCAATTTTCATACGGGTATAAAAGCGGGCGGCCATGGCTTCCAGTTGCGAGGGTATATAGTCCATGAGTTTTTCGGCTTTTACCGCTTTTTGGTGTACTTTTGAACCAACGGTGCTTTTGTTTATGGTTTTCAGCCTTTCGAGCGGGTTTTCTATATCGGTTGATAAAGAAACCAACATGGCCGATATGTGATTGCCCATTTTATTTTCGCTCCCCTCCCCTCTTACCGAAACGGGCGCCATAGCTATGAGCGGTTTTTGCGGCAGGTCGTTTTTTTCTAACAAATACCGGCGCAGCACACTGGCACAGATGGTTAAAATAACATCATTTACTGTAGTACCTTGCACGGCATTTTTTATGGCTTTTATGCGTTCAAGTTCCAACTCTACCCCTGCCACAATGCGGTGCGGCGTTACCGGCACATTAAACAGGGTTCGGGGAGCGGTAAACGGCGCCGGTGGCGGTTTACCTTCTACGGCTTTTATTTTTTGCGTGGCATTGTTCCTGAAAAAGCTGTCAATGCTTTTGCTGATAAGGGTGGCAAGTTTAAATGGCGTGCTGAATGCCTCGCCCGAATGGCGCAACAGCAACTCTATGCTGGTAGGAATGCGCTCGGCTTTAAGGGCGGGCAAATGCAAAATAACCTCCTGGTCGGCATGGGTGTTGAAAAGCAGTTCCATAATTGCCACACCCGATTTTCCGTCAATAGCCGAGTGGTGTACTTTGGGTATAACGGCATAAGCGCCTTCGGGTATGCCGGGCATGTTCAGCCCTTCTGCCACCATTACCTCCCACAAGGGGCGCTGCTTGTCTAAGGGGCGGCTGAAAAACCGGGCTGCCAACCGCAGCAATTCGGCAGTATCGGCCGGCGGCGGCAGGGCTACATGGGTAATATGAAAATCAAGCTCAAAATCGGGGTCATCAAACCAATAAGGGTGCCCCAAATCGAGCGGCACTTCTACCAGCCGCTGCCTGAAAACCGGAAACCTGAGCAGGCGTGAGCCTATGTAATTTTTAAATGCCTGATAGTCAAATTGTTTATCGGGGTTGGGGTTTTCAAACACATATACACCGCCTACATGCATGGGGGTGCGGTAGGATTCGAGGTAGTAAAAAGAAGCGTCTAAACTGGTTAGTTGTTTCATAAATAATAAAGCGCAAATAATACCGGGTATAAATACTGCTCTGTTTTAGAGAACAAGGGTTTTAGCTGCCTGTATGCGCTGCAAACCATAGCGCCCGGATACTTAATTTTTACAATAAAAAAGTCTGAACAAACAAAATTACGGAATTTGCAGCAATCTTACCTTAAAATAAGGGTTATTTTTTGAAGTTTGATGGGGGTAACTGCCAAAACAGGTTATTTTACCCCTGCTGTTTTACCGGCAGGTGCAATGCCGCAAGTTTTTGTTATCTTTACCCTGTTTTAGCAATGCTGCCTGCAAAGCTATTGGTGTTTTGAGGCAGTTTTAAATTTGGTCAATAAATATCTGCTTGAGTTTATATGCTACATTATATTGCAAGGCGGCTGCTGTATGGCATACTGGTACTACTGGGTGTGGTGGTAATTGTGTTTTGGTTGTTTAACGGCCTTGGCGACCCTGCCCGCCTGACGCTTGGACAGCGCGCCGATGTGGCAACCATTGAGGCGGTAAACAAAGAACTGGGTTTAGATAAACCCCGAAGTGTGCAGTTTATTATGTACTTAAACGATGTTTTACCCATCTCCTTACATGAAAACACCCCGCAAAACAAAGAAAAATACAGCTACCTTGCGCTGTTTGGTGCGGGCGGTAAAGTGCTGGTACTAAAGGCGCCTTACCTGCGGCGCTCTTACCAGACCAAGCAGCCGGTTACCGCCATGCTGTTGAGTGCCTTGCCACAAACGATTGTTCTGGCGCTTACTGCCATGTTATTTGCCTCTGTGGTGGGCATTGTGCTGGGTGTTTTTGCAGCAGTGAGGCAATTTACCTGGGCCGACAATGCCATTTTGGTGGGTTCGGTTTTAGGTATTTCGCAACCATCGTATTTTTCGGGCATTATTCTGGCACTTATTTTCGGCTATTGGCTGGGAGATTATACCGGGTTAAATTACTCCGGCGGCCTGTATGAAATTAATGACCTGGGCGAAGAAGTGCTGCAACTTAAAAACCTGATTTTACCCGCCCTGGCGCTGGGCATACGACCGGTGTCTATTATTATGCAGCTTACCCGAAGCAGTATGCTCGATGTGTTGTCGCAAGACTACATACGCACCGCACAGGCCAAAGGACTTGGACGCATGAAAATTGTTTTTAAACATGCTTTGCGCAACGCCCTTAACCCGGTTATTACCGCCATTTCGGGCTGGTTGGCAGGTTTGCTGGCTGGCGCTTATTTTATTGAAATTATTTTCGACTATAAAGGGTTGGGCTATGTTACCATTAATGCCCTTAACAACCTCGATTTTCCGGTGGCCATGGGGGCTGTATTGTTTACCGCCTCTCTGTTTGTGGTAATTAACCTGCTGGTTGATATTATATACGGAATTTTAGACCCGCGCGTATCTTATCAGCATTAAACAAGGCAACACAACAGGGTAAAACTGTTAAACATGAACCAACTAACCAACCTGCACCCCAAACGCATATTTCTTATAGGGTTTATGGGAACCGGTAAAAGTACCATAGGCAGGTTGTTGGCCGGCTTGCTGGGTTGTAAATTTATAGACCTTGATACTTTGGTGGAACAAATTGCCGGTTTAAGCATTAGCCAGATTTTTGAACAAAAAGGCGAACCCTGGTTCAGAAATACCGAAGCCGAATGTTTGCGGCAAACCATTCAATATGCAGAGGTAATTGTTGCAACCGGTGGCGGCACACCCTGCCATAACGAAAATATGCGTTGGATGAACGAACATGGCATTACCATTTTCTTGCAAACCTCGCCCCGCGTGCTGGCTAAGCGGCTGCGCAAAGCCATGCTGCACCGACCCCTTATTGCCGGCTTTGAAAATAAACAAAAACTGCTTACCTACGTTGAAAATAAATTGGTTGAACGGCATTACTATTACGACCAATGCCAAATTACCGTTTACTGCAATAAACGCGAAGTTTTTAGCGTGGCTAATGAACTGAAACAATTGCTGGAAAAATGGTAATGCAGGCTTTTTTAACCTCACAGGGGCAATGCTTAAAATCCTACCTGCATTTTTTTATCTGCCCGCATAACCGCCTCCTGTTTAAACCTTGCGTGCGCGTGGCTGTGCCTCGTGAGTTGAGAATAATTCAAGGCTAAGCTTTGATGGGGTTTATTCTGTTCGCGAGGCTTAGCCTAGCGCGAGCGGGAAAATGGTGATACAGACTTTTTTAACCTCACAGGGGCAATGCTTAAAATCCTACCCGCATTTTCTTATCTGCCCGCATAACCGCCTCCTGTTTAAACCTTGCGTGCGCGAGGCACAGCCTAGCGCGAGCGGAAAATGGTGATGCAGGCTTTTTTAACCTCACAGGGGCAATGCTTAAAATCCTGCCTGCATTTTTTTATCTACCCGCATAACCGCCTCCTGTTTAAACCTTGCGTGCGCGAGGCTGTGCCTCGTGAGTTGAGAATAATTCAAGGCTAAGCCTTGATGAAGTTATTCTGTTCGCGAGGCACAGCCTCGCGCGAGCGGGTGCGGGTAGTATTTACATACCCTCTTAACACTCAAAAGGCAAAAAAACAACTGTTATTTCTCTGAAAATATCAACAAAGTATATTAAGCATATATTTAGTCGATATTAAAAAAAGAAATTTTGCAAATTTATTTTCGCATTTAACAAAATTGGGTAACTTTGATGTCAGGTAACTCGAACATAAAATGCAACCCGTTGGGTGCAATAATTAATTAACTCATTAACTATTGTTAGCCAATGATTTACAACAATTTGCTCGAAATCATCGGGAACACCCCCCTCGTAAGGCTCAATAAGATATCGCGAAATATTCCTGCACCGGTTTACGCAAAACTCGAAGGTCTTAACCCCGGCCACTCAGCCAAAGACCGCATTGCATTACACATGATTGAAGAAGCAGAGCGCAAAGGGCAGTTAAAACCGGGCTCAATTTTGGTAGAAGCCACATCGGGTAACACAGGCTTCAGTTTGGCTATGGTGGCAGCCGTTAAAGGCTATAAATGCATATTTACTGTTACCGATAAAATATCACAAGAAAAAATAGATATGCTCTCCTGCTTGGGCGCACAGGTAATAATTTGCCCTAAAAATGCCAAACCCGAAGACCCTGACTCCTATTATGAAACCGCCAAACGCATTGCCCGTGAAACACCAAGAGGTTACTACGTAAACCAAAACTATAACCTCGAAAATGCACGTACACACTACTTAAGCACGGGTCCGGAAATTTGGGAAGAAACCGAAGGTAAAGTTACCCATCTTCTTTGCAGTACCGGAACCGGCGGCACCTTGTCGGGCACAGCGCAATACCTCAAAGAGCAAAATAATAACATTAAAATTATTGCTGTTGATGCCTATGGCTCGGTGTTGAAAAAATACTTCGAAACCGGCATTTATGACAAAAATGAAATAAAACCCTACCGCATTGAGGGAACCGGAAAAAACATTATTCCGGGCAACTTATTCTTTGACCTGATTGACCAATTTGTTAAAGTTACCGATGAAAGTGCCGCCCATAAAGCACGAAAACTGGCAAAAACTGAAGGTATATTGGCAGGCTACTCAAGCGGGGCAGTTCTTCAGGCGCTGCTTAAAATTAAGAAGCAACTTACCACAACCGATTTGGTTGTACTTATTTTTGCCGACCACGGCGCTAAATATCTGGGTAAGATATTTAATGACCAATGGATGTTGCAACAGGGATTTTACCTCCATGGAAAGCAAAAACAATTGCCCTCTAAAGTTAAAAATCAGTAAATATTAATCATAAAAAATATTTCCACATGGATATTTTTGAAAAAATAAGAATTAACCGTGGCCCATTGGGCAGGTACGCCAAAGAGGCAGAAGGCTATTACATTTTTCCGAAACTAACCGGCGAAATGGGTAACCGCATGTACTTTAAAGGAAAGGAAGTGGTTGTTTGGAGTGTAAACAACTATCTGGGGCTGGCAAACCACCCCGAAGTGCGAAAAGCCGATGCCGAATCGGCAGCTAAATGGGGGTTGGCCTACCCTATGGGCGCCCGCTTAATGACCGGCGAAACCGACCAACACCTTCAATTAGAAAGTGAACTGGCAAATTTTGTGCAAAAAGAATCTGCTTTGCTGGTAAATTTCGGCTATCAGGGTATTGTATCAGGCATTGACTCGCTGCTTAGCCGCCACGACGTTGCCGTTTATGATGCCGAAAGCCACGCCTGCATCATTGATGGACTGCGTTTGCACCTTGGAAAGCGTTTTGCCTTTGCCCATAATGATATTGCCAGTCTTGAAAAAAATCTGGAACGCGCCACCGCCATTGCAGAAAAAACCGGCGGCGGAATTTTAGTAATTTCCGAAGGGGTTTTTGGTATGCGCGGCGACCAGGGCATTTTAAAGGAAATTGTAGGACTGAAGAAAAAATACAATTTCCGCCTGCTGGTAGATGATGCACACGGTTTTGGCGTGTTGGGTAAAACCGGTGCCGGTGCCGGCGAAGAACAAGGCGTACAAGACCAAATTGACGTTTATTTCTCTACTTTTGCCAAGTCAATGGCCAGTATTGGCGCTTTTTTTGCCGGCGAAAAAGATATTATGCAATATCTTAAATACAACATGCGCTCACAGGTTTTTGCCAAATCGTTGCCCATGCCCATAGTTGAAGGTGCCCTTACCCGCCTGCAGTTGCTGCGCACGCAACCCCAATTAAAAGAGAAACTCTGGCATAATGTAAACAAACTGCAAAATGGCCTGCGCGAGCGCGGTTTTACCATTGGCAACACTCAAAGTTGTGTAACACCCGTTTATATGTACGGCTCTCCTGTTGAAGCCAGCCAACTGGTGTACGATATGCGCGAAAATTACGGCGTGTTCTGCTCTATGGTTATTTACCCCATTATTCCGAAAGGTGAAATTCTGTTGCGACTTATTCCTACCGCCGACCATACGCAACAAGACATTGACATTACCTTAAACGCATTCTCCGAGGTTGCTGATAAACTGAAACGCGGCGCATATAACTCGGAAGTAATAATGCGTTAGCGTAGTTCCATCCAATAGCAACAAACCTCAATGGTATATCTGTTGAGTGTCGGCTTATTCATTGTCCTGTTTTAGTATGGTTTGTATGTTTGTGCCCAACTGTGAAACAGTTTGTTTTTTTCTTGCCTATATCAGTTGTTTTGCTGCTGTCAAATTGCCTTTTACGCTTGCTTGTAACATTCCCTTGCGTGCGCGAGGCTGTGCCTCGTGAGTTGAGAATAATTCAAGGCTAAGCTTTGATGGGTTTATTCTGTTCGCGAGGCTTAGCCACGCGCGAGCGGGAAAATGGTGATACAGGCTTTTTTAACCTCACAGGGGCAATGCTTAAAATCCTACCCGCATTTTTTTATCTACCCGCATAACCGCCTCCTGTTTAAACAGGGTTTTGTATTGCTGCCGCACCTGCTCTATTTTGCGCGATTGGGTTTTGGTCATTTTTGAAAAAACTATTAACACCTTTGATGGTTCTGAAATTAACCGCCCGTTGTTGCCCAACCATTGGCCGCTGCCGTTTACAATGGTAGAACCCAGCGGAAAAGCAGGGGTAATAACCGAATCGGCAAAGGCTTGCCAATCTGTTTCGGAAATATAAGCGCCATTGGGTTTTGACAGCCCGAAATATAACTCGGTGCGCGTAAGCCGCTGACTATCATATACAGCGCATGAGGTAAGGGTTGTGGTAAATACCACCCAAAAAAATACTGCAAGGGTGTGTTTCATGTTTCCGGATTTTTTTGTGCAATGTACAACAAGGTTTGTCATTTGGGGTTTGCAAAAGGGGTAAAGGCGCTTGCCCGTTTTACCCTTTTATTGCCCGCGTCATTTGGCGTTTACCGGGCGGCCCGGGCAGGGCTTCTACTGCAAAACCCACTTCTTTAAGGGTGCGTTTTACGGTGCCCTTGGCGCAGTAGGTACAAAGTATGCCGCCGGGCAGCAGGGCGCGGTACATTTGTTCAAAAACAGCGGCGGTCCAAAGTTCGGGTTGTACGGTTGGGGCAAAGGCATCAAAATAAATAAGGTGGTATTGGGGCGCAAATTGCAGGTTTTGCAGCAGGGTTTGTTGTTTAAGCAGGGTAAAATTGGGGGCAATGCTGGTTGTTTGTTGCCAGGGGCAGGTGTGCAGGGCGGTAAATATTGGCTCGTATGGTTGTGCGTTTAGTTGTTGCACATAGTTTAACTGTTTGGCTAAGCTTGGGTCAATCGGATAGGCTTCAATGCCGGTATAGGTAATATGCCTTTGTAAAAAAGCAAGGTTGTGTAAAAAGGTAAGAAAGGCATTTAACCCGGTACCAAACCCAATTTCGAGCAGGTTTACCCATGTTATTGCTGTTGGCAATTGCAACAAACCGGCGTTTATAAATACGTGTTCCGATTCTTGTATGGCGCCGTGTATGGAGTGGTAATGCTCATTGAGTTGGGGTACAAAAACAGAGTGCGAGCCATCGGCGGTGGTAATGAGTTGGCGGTTCATGTAAAAAATTGGGGGTTGTGCAGTTTATGGGTAAAGAAATTTGCCGTTAAGGTTTAGGCAAAGATAAGCACTATGCCATAAATGTTTTACAAGAAATTGTTTTGTTTAGGCAACATGAGCGCCATACATAGCATAGATGCAAATTGGTTGTGTTGTTTTATAATATTTTCCTTGCACAGCTATTGTTTTGTTAAACATAATGGTTTATTTTTGTAAAAACA
This sequence comes from Sphingobacteriales bacterium TSM_CSM, assembly GCA_002212725.1. Lineage (GTDB taxonomy): Bacteria > Bacteroidota > Bacteroidia > Chitinophagales > UBA2359 > UBA2359. The sequence continues at coordinate 18,664 of MTCR01000172.1, forward strand.
CAGCATTTTACACGTAAAACCAAATGTTATGATACAACACATTACCCCCCGTTATGTATTAACCCTTGTTGTTCAATTTAGCGCCATGATGCTGTTTATTTTTGTACAACCCCGCAAAGTATATGCGCAGTCAGAAATGTGCAGTACCGGCAGCAACTATCCTAATGCGCTAACAGTTGTGGGTTCTCCGCCATGCAATGAACCCATAACAAACCCTTATTATTTGCGTATTGCGGTAAACCTTATGCGCCGTTCTGATGGCAGTTGTGACAGAACATTACAAGACGTTTATGAGGCATTAGATTTGATGCAAGAGCCATTTGCTGCGCACAATATTTATTTCCGGTTAGCGTGCATACAGTTTTTAGATGATGATGACCTGTACAATCAAACAGATAATGAAGCCCAATACTGTATAGCGGGCTTACCCTACCCCAATAGTTGTACTTACCTCAATTTTCCCGACTTATTTTTTAATGATGCAATAACTATTTTTGTTTACCCCAAAGGAGAGGCTGCAGCATTTGGCGGAGGGTTTGGCTGGGCTTCCGGTATTCCCGGAAACGGGCTTATGGTTAAAGGGTTCTGGAGAAGTACTGAAATAGATAATAATGGCAACACTATATCGGAACAATTTGTTGATGTGTTTAAATCGGGCATTTTAGCCCATGAAATGGGGCATTGTTTGGGTTTGTTTCATACTTTTCATGGTTTGTGCGGTGAAGATGGCTGTGTTGAAACCACAGAACCGGAGGTATATCCCGACAATCCATGCCTATGTGGCGACTATGTAGCCGATACCCCTGCCGATCCGGGTATAGGAGATGGTGTAATTGATGATGAAACTTGCGAACTTATTACACTCTTAGGTTGCCTTGAAACAATGCCGCCGGGCTATAATCCATTAACTGATAATGTTATGTCTTATGTAGGGCCTACTTGTGAGCAAAATTTAACCAACGGACAAAAAGACAGAGTAAAACAGCATTTGTTAAATGCGCCTTTGTATGCTCCTGTATTGCAAAACTGCATCATTCCTTTGAGCGAGGTAAATCAAACCCTTGCTCAAAATTGGTTTAGTGAGCAAACCCTTGCTGCCGGAATTACTGAATGGTCTTTTGAAAACATACATATTCTGGGTAAAATAACGGTTCCTGCCGGCGCAACCTTGCATATAAACAATGCCCTTGTTGAGTTTGAAGACGAAACATCGGGTATTGTGGTACAAAAAGGTGGCGTTTTAATTGCAGAAAACAACACTATTCTGCGCGGCAATTCCTGCAACCAAACTATATGGAGCGGCATATTGATAGAAGGAAACGCTTTTGAACCCATACCCGCATCTGCTTATTCCGATGGAATGTTTTTTGAACACCACGGCATTGCCCGGTTTAAAAGTAATGTAGTAATTGAGGGGGCAAAGGCAGGCATACAGGCAGGCGATTTTATAGATGGGTCTTTGCCGCCTACCGATGCCAATAATACTTATGGCGGTGGTGCGTTGTTTATAGAGCAAACTCATTTTATTAACAATTCTGTTGGCGCGTACCTGCTGCCCCAATTTAAAGGCGATAACCTGTTTACACGCTTATCAGATTGTACTGTTACCTTTAGCGCCGCTTTTGGCAGTACACATATGTTTGAAAATATTGGCTACACAGGCATTTATGCCATTCGCCCCTATGTAGTACAGGGTTGTACATTTCAAAATGCCGCCGCTTCTTTTGCGGTAAATGAACGCGGTACGGGCATTATCAGCAATATATATGGTGGTTGGGTTATACCCTCATTAAACGGAACGCCCTGCTATTTTAGCAACCTCTACAAAGGCATAGACGCATATAGTTTAGGGTCGTTGCAAAGCGGGTTGTTTGTTGCGCAAAATGTTTTTGATGAGGTAAGTAAAAGCATTACGCTCAATGGTAATACAGCTTCGTTAATATCTCAAAACCAATTTTTGCGGCTAAACAAAAACAGCTATGCCATATATGCGCTTGGCACACGGGGACTTAGCATATACAACAACACCATTACGGTAAGCGTTTTGCCCGATGACTACAACGAAAAGCCCTTTGGCATTGCCCTGCAAAACTCAGGTATAGGTGGTGCCTTGGTCTTAAAAAACACCTTTCAGCCTCATAACGCGGCGCAGGCTGCTGTACAACGTTTCCGCGCCGCCGTACAGGTTGAAGGCAACAACAACCCCAACGTACAAATAGATTGCAACACATTTTCCGCCTTTAGCGACTTTGACCTCCGCATCTTTGACAGCCCCGATTTTCAAGACCAAGGAGGATGTATTGCTGCTGATGATAACATCAACCCCACCGCCAACAACTGGCACAACCCCGCCACCATTGCCGGCACCTACCATATATACTACGCCAATGCCACCGAATCCTTTAACGTAACCTACCAACCCGGCTATGAACCTACGCTGGTGAGTGGGAATGTAGAAACATTTGATTGCAATGATGATTATAACGATTGCAATTCATTTATTTTTGAAGGTGGCGAGATAGCAGTGCGCATAGCCTACCTGCAAAACCGCATGTACCAAAGCGCAACCCAACAAGAATATGAGCGTTTTTATGCCGAACTCATGCGCACCTACTTACAAAACAGTATGCTTACCCAAGCCAAAGCAGAAACCGAACTTCGAAACGATACCGAAGGCAACAAAATACTAATTGCCACCTATACCGATGAGCGGGAATTGGAAAAAGCTGATAGCCTGTTGCAAACCCTGTCACAAGAAACGCCCGAAGATGTAGATTTTTACAACTTTTTTAACGCCTATCTGTACGAACTTTGGAACAATACCGACCAGATGCCTTTTGAAGGCAAAGCGTTAAGTCCCGTTGCTTTTCAAATTCAAAGCATGGCTTCTAATAACAATGCTACAAGCCATATATCTTTATTTGCACAAGCCGCCGTCGCTACAAAACAGAACAACCAATACCACCGCACTCCTGTTGATTTCAAAACAAACCCGACAGCGGATATAGTTACAAAAGATGTTTTGCAAGTAGCACCAAATCCTGCCCCAAACGAAGCGTTAATTTCGTTGCGAACCGACGATTGGCAACAAATCAGCAGCCTGAAAGTATATAGTCTTACCGGAAAACTTTTGCAAACTCTGCCACTAAACAGGCAGCCTGTATATAAGCCTA
>MTCR01000056.1 GCA_002212725.1 Sphingobacteriales bacterium TSM_CSM
GTGGACCTTGGGGCCCCGGTGGACCGGGTACCGGCGATACCATTTTACCACCTCCCCCGCCTTTTGGCGGACCGACCGTAGAAGAGGTGATTGCCCAATTAACTGATGCCGGCTTTGGCGACTGCCTTGCCACAGGTGGCGAATTTGCTACCGTTGAAGATGTTTTAGAATTCTTCTTTGAAAACTGCGCTCCCGAATTCCCCGGCGATACCATTTTACCGCCGCCGTTCCTGCCCTGTGATGGCTGCCCAATCGGTGGCGGACCTTGGGGCCCCGGAGGACCGGGTACCGGCGATACCATTTTACCCCCGCCGCCCCCGCCGCCCTGCGAAGGCTGCCCGATTGGTGGCGGACCTTGGGGACCGGGTGGACCGGGTACCGGTGATACCATTTTACCCCCGCCTTTTGGCGGACCGACCGTAGAAGAGGTGATTGCCCAATTAACTGATGCAGGTTTTGGCGACTGCCTTGCCACAGGCGGCGAATTTGCTACCGTTGAAGATGTTTTAGAATTTTTCTTTGAAAACTGCGCTCCCGAATTCCCCGGCGATACCATTTTACCGCCGCCTTTCCCGCCCTGTGAAGGTTGCCCAATCGGTGGCGGACCTTGGGGTCCGGGTGGACCGTGGGGCCCCGGAGGACCGGGTACCGGCGATACCATTTTACCCCCGCCGCCCCCGCCGCCCTGCGAAGGCTGCCCGATTGGTGGCGGACCTTGGGGTCCCGGTGGACCGGGTGGACCAGGAATGCCTACCATTGAAGAAGTAATTAACTCGCTGATTGAAGCCGGTTATGGTGACTGCCTTGCGGGAGCGCCCGAATTTGCCACAGTAGAAGATGTTTATGCCTATTTGGTAGAAAATTGCGATGAATTTACCGGCGGACCTGTTTTACCCGATTGCCTGAGCGGTTTATTTACCGACCCGGCCGGCCTACCGCCTACCTTCCAGCAATATCTGAACTATGTAGCAGAAAACTGCGACCCGTCATTTATTGAAGGCATACCCGCCTGCTTCTTTGAAGCGCCCGAATTTGCCACCAACGAAGAGTTTTTTACATGGGTTTACGCCAATTGCGATGGTTTTGGCGGTGGTATTATTGAAGGTATGGCAGCATCGGATACCGATGGCGGACTAACCCCGATGGATACTTATTACGCAGCCATGATGAGCAATAATAGTTCGGGAACTCAAAATACGACAACCGGTATTAGTTCAAACACGTTGGGCGCAAATCTTACGGTTTACCCCAACCCGGCAACTTCGGCTGTTTTGCTTCAAACCAATGAAAATCCTATTGTTCAGGTGCGCGTATTTGACCAAACAGGAAGGCAATTGATGGTTCTAAACAACCTCAACACCTTTAGCACTCAGCTTGACCTGAACAATTACGCATCGGGTGCTTACCTGATACAAATTGTAACGGCAAACGGTAAAACCGGAACCAAACAATTAATGCTGGTGAAATAGTGTTTATCCGTCTTCTGTTATTTTAACCCAAAGCGGGGCAACTCTTTAAACAGTTGTCCCGTTTTGTTTTTATGCCTACACAATTGCATTTTCGAAAATTAAAAAAATGACAATAGTGTTGTATATTGTTTAAATGGAAGTATATTTGTTTCAAAACATCACTTTAGGTGTTTTAGTACTCCCTTAATCTGTTGCCCATGAAACACCTGTACACCGCAATATTGTTTGCACTTGTAGTTTTGGTTACCTTGCTTTTTCCATTTAGCCGCCTCATTGCCCAAAATAGTCCTGCTTATGTGAAGGGCAGTTTGTTTGTTAAAATAAACAATGCCTGCGATTTTACTTATCGGGCAGACAACCCGGCACAATGCCGCGAACTTGGCAATAATTTTCCCGAAATGGCAAAGTTGTGGCAAGATTTCGGGGTTATATCGGTACAAAAGGCTTTCCGCCATTTACCGGGTAACAGTTTGACTGATGTGTATGTGGTTCAGTTACGTCCCGATTTGCCGGCATTGCAGTTGGTTGCTGCGCTCGAAAAACTGAACTACGTGCACTATGCCGAGCAGGTACCGCTTTACCACCTTTTTTGCACCCCCAACGACCCGCTTTTTGCCCAACAGTGGAGCTGGCAAAACACTTTTGCAGAAGAAGCCTTTGATATATTGCTGGGCGGATCTTGCAATTTTAACATGGCAAATTGTGGCAGTGAAGTGGTTGTTGCCGTAATTGACAATGCCGTTTTGCTTACACACGAAGACCTTGCGCCAAATTTATGGGTAAACCCGGGCGAAACACCCGCCAATGGCCTTGATGACGACGGCAACGGTTATGCCGATGACCTGAACGGCTGGGACGCCGCCGATAACGACAACAACCCTACCGCACCGCCGGCATTTGACCACGGCTCGCATGTGGCGGGCATTGTGGCGGCAGCTACCAATAACAGCACAGGTATGGCATCGGTGGGGTACAACAGTAAAATAATGGCGGTTAAATGCAGCCCCAATGCCGGCGATGGCAACAGCCTGCCCGCCGCCTATGAGGGCGTAGCGTATGCCATAGCCGCCGGCGCCAATATTTTGAGCATGTCGTGGGGTGGCGGTGCGTTTTCGCAAACCTACCAGGATTTGTTTACCCTTGCCCATAACCAAGGTATTGTTTGCATTGCCGCCGCCGGAAACGATGCCGTATCTATACCTATGTACCCGGCTTCTTATGACCATGTTATAAGCGTAGGAGCAACCGCACCCAATGATCAGATAACCTATTTTTCCAACTATGGCACCACCATAGATATTATGGCGCCGGGGCTGGATATTATGAGCGCTCTGTCAACCAACAACTCGGCTTACGGCGAACTAAGCGGAACCTCTATGGCCTGCCCTTTTGTGAGCAGCGTAGCCGCCTTAATGCTTTGCTACAACAATGCGCTTACCCCCGATGAAGTGGAAAGTTGCATTAAAAACAACGCCACCAACATAGATGCCCAAAACCCCGAATTCCTTGGCCAAATTGGCGCGGGGTTAATTAACGTGCAGCAGATTGTAAACTGCCTGCAAGTGCCACCGGTGGCCAATTTCGGCATACCCTATGAAGTGTATTGTACAACCGAACCCATTGCGCCGGTAAACCTTAGTTCGGGACCGCCGGTAATTGGGTTTAACTGGAGTTTTCCGGGTGGTACGCCTGCAAGTTCTACGGCAGTTAATCCATCGGTAAGTTATGCGCTGCCGGGTACTTATACCATTACCCTTACCGCCACCAACAGCTACGGCAGCCATACCGTTTCGCATACTGTAACAGTGAGCATGCCCACAGCTACCTTGAGTGGAAATACTACTATTGTAGAAGGCATGACTGCCACGCTGCAAGTAATCTGGAACGGCTCATTGCCCTATGACTTAACCTATACCGATGGCAACAATACCTATACCGAAACCAATATTACCGAAACCCCCTGGTTTATACCGGTTCAACCAACCGATTCTGTTACCTATACTTTGGTTAGCGCCGGCAACGGTTACTGCAATGCTGTGGTAACAGGTTCGGCTGCGGTTAATGTGTTTCAGGTAGTTGAAGGGGAACTTTGCCGCTACTCCAGCTACTACGGCACTACGGCCGATAATACCGGCTACGGCATTTACACTGCCTCCGATGAAAGTATTATGTTGTATGGCAGCAACCCGTTTGCAGGGCTGATGAATGCCGCTACCGGCGAAATGTTGTGGAGCAACAACTACCCGGGGCTTAGCAACGGACCATCGGGAGCGGTGCGAACACCCGACGGCGGGTTCCTGATGAGTTCGGGCACACCGTGGAATTTCGACTCGGATTGGATTGGCTATCGCATCAGCGCAAGCGGTAATCTGCTTTGGGCCAAACAATATACAGCCGCCGGAAGGCAGGTAGCGCCAAACATCGTTGCTTCTGTTGCCGATACCTATTTTATTTACGGCTGGTATAACGATTCCGGCGGAACCTCAGATGATTTCGGGATACTGAAAATAGATGGCAACGGCAACCAATTGACCGCGGTTGCCCTTTCATTTGGCGGAGATGACCAAATGGGCGGCGCTATACCCGATGGTGCGGGCGGTATTATTGTAAGCGGCGAAATTGAGCATAACAAAACGCTTATTATTATGCACCTTGATGCCAACTTAACCGTGTTGAGCGAAAACCAATACCAATTGCCATTTTGGGCCAGCAGCCAAAATATTGCCCAACACCCCGACGGTGGTTATGTGGTAACCATGGACAGAGATCCGGTAGATGGTGAAAGCTGGCAAGACTTTATTTTACTGAAATTAGATGCTGCCATGAATGTACAATGGGTGCGCAGTTTTTACCCCACCATCGGGAATATTCTTACCGAAGGTAAAATAAGAACCATTTTGCCACTCAGCGATGCCATTTATTTAACCGGATATTGGTTGCTTTCGGGCGCAGATTTTACGCCTTGTGTTATGAAATTTGATAACAACGGCAACCATTTATGGACAAAAACCACCCAAAACAACCAAAAAGGCGCTTTTGACCTGACTTACAATGCCGCCACTCCCGATGCGCCGTTTATTTTAACCGGTTTTCTGAAAAACGGCCCCTTTGGGGTAAATGACCGTGTGGTTATTAGAGGTACCGATGTTTTTGATTCATGCATTTTAACCGATATGAACCTGACCGTTTCTACTGAAACTATTAGTCCCATCGGTATTTCGCACACGGTTACCAACCCTGTTTTTCCACAAATGACGCTTAGTTCTACAACTCAAGATTACCCGATTAACCGCGATACGCCTTGTATTGAGTGCGAACCCGCCGATCAACCATGCAGTTTTACCTGCGATTTTACCACTTCCGATACTTTTATTTGTGAAGGTGAAGCGGTTACTTTTACCGCCGGTTGCACCGGCAGCAATTATGCGTATGCCTGGACGGTGAACGACACTCTGCTGTTTGCCAACACCGATACTGCTTCATTTACTTTTTCCCAAAACGGCATTTATACCATAGACCTGCTGGTAACCAACGGGCTTTGCACTACAACTGCCTCGCACAGTGTAGAAGTGGGCAGCGCCACCGCAAATGCAGGGCCCGATGTCATTGTTTGTCCGGGCGAAACGGCGCAATTATCGGCATCGGGCGGCGGCATATACAGTTGGTTTCCGGCAACAGGGTTGAATTGTACCAATTGCCCCAATCCGGTAGCTACTGTTTCAAACACGACTACTTACTACCTTAACATTACAGCGCCCAACGGCTGCCCCGCAACCGACAGTGTTACGGTTTGGGTAGCCCCGCTGCCGGCATTGCTGCCCATTAGCGCCGATACCACTTTATGCCCAACGGCAGATACAACGCTCTTACCGCTTTTTGAAGGCTCTCCCATTAGCAATTACACCTATAACTGGTCTCCTGCAACGGGGTTGAGTTGTACCAACTGCGCCAACCCCATCGCCGCCATTACCGGCAACATAACCTATACGCTAACCATAGTCAACAGTTTTGGCTGTACTGCTACCCAAATGGTAAACATTTTTGCAGAGCAACCCTTGCAGCCTGTGGTAAACAGCGCCGAAACCTGCCAAGGGGGGCAATTACCTGCGATTTGGGCAAGTACAGGCAATAACCAACAAGTTTTATGGTTTGCCGCGCAACCGCTAACCAACACAGACCTCCCCATTGCCACCGGTGATACGTTACCCGAAATAGTTTTACCAATGTACGTAAGTACCGATACTGCGGGGGTGTTTTACTTCTGGGCCGCCACCCAAACAGCCGTTTCGTGCCGAAGTAATGCAATACCCGTACCGGTAACCATTACGCAGGCTTTGGTTTGCAACGACAACGACTGCAGTACCGCCGATACCTTTGACGCGCTCATTTGCGACTGTATTTACACACCCATACCGCCGCCCGACTGCAACGACAATGATGCAACTACCACCGATGAATATGACACCAATACCTGCACTTGCCTGCACATACCGAGTGATAGCGGCTTGCTGATACCCAATGCTTTTAGCCCGAATGGCGATGGGGTGAATGATGTTTTTAGAATAACCGGTTACCTTATTCAAGAAGTATCGCTTACCATTTATAACCGATGGGGAAATGAAGTGTTTTCCGAAACCGGCGCCCCGCTTGAGAACCACGGATGGAATGGTATGTATAAAGAAAAAACAGCCCCTTTAGGTGTTTATGTGTACTATGCCACCGTTGTTTACACCAACGGAACCACTCAACAGTTGAAAGGCAATGTTACCCTTGTTAGGTAAGCGGTAAGCATATTTGTACCTAAAATCTGCCCGCACTAACCCAACAAACAAGACATGCGAGTAACATGTGATATTTTTTGTTTTGCATGGTAGCTTTTTTGCTGCACTGCTACTTCCATCTCTTAGGCCAATTCGTCACCATTGTATTGGCTGTGGTTGTTAAACAAGTTGAAGTTTGGCGATTATATTTAGCCCCCTTAACATCATTTCCCGATATATCGGGAGAGGAGTATCAACGCCTCAAGTAAACAACATACATTCGTTTAAATGGAGCAACATCGGGCAATAGCAGCACTATTATCTCTTGAATAGCTGCCCTTTTTTCCGTTTACCCGGATTTTTTTCACCAATAAAGTACACAACTATACCACTCCAATAACGCCACATTGCCTCCGTAAATGGTAAAGGAAGTATAGTGTCCTTCGGCATGTAATATCATATTTACCTGTTTTAATTGCCCATCTTTCAGGTAAATATCTTTAAATGGCTGCGGTATATAGCCACTACGGTAAAAATATAGGTCGGCTCTATAAACAGGTATACCCGGAAGGGAGTAATAACCTGCCATATTGGTTTGTGTAGTTCTTACTTTTCCGGAATAGTGAATACAAACCCACACCCCGCTTAAGGGCTGCCCAACACTATCGGTAACAAAACCTTGTATGTCGGCGGTTGCAAACTGGGCGTGTGCCATAGTAGTACTCAGCAGCAGTATAAAGAAGTATTTCATATCAGTTTAACTTAAACTGCCCGGAATTAACCAAGAACCCCGGGCAGATAAGATGAAGAAGAAAGTTATTGCCCCAAAACGGTAATTTTACCTGTTGCAGTGCCGTCTTGTGTAGTAATTACGGCAAAATAGTTGCCGTTTGTTACCCTTTGCCCCTGTGCATTTTGCAGGTTCCAGGTAAACATTTGCTCGCCTAAGCCGTTTATGGGCAGTGTATAGGTTGCTACTTCCTGCCCCAGCATGTTGTAAATGGTAATGGTGGCAGTTTGGGTATTGGCTAACTTTACCGTAAATTTAATTTGTGCCATCTCTGTTGCCGGATTTGGGTAAACGCTGCTAATAACAACAGCGGTGTTGCTGCTTTGCGGTTCCTGTAGCCATTCCTGTTCAATAGCGGTAGTGCCGGTATTATCGGAAAAACTGGTAAACGGCGAAATTACCCCATAACAGGTGCTAAGATCTACAATCTGGTCATGTATCCCCTCGGCATCGGTTCCTGTTGTGCTGTAGTATTGCTGCAGGAGATAGGCAATTTTTTGCTTTGCCCACAGTTTGGGTAAAAACTGCATTTGCAGGGTATTGGTTTCGGAAAGTGTAAGCGGGTAATCATAACTTACCGGCGAACCAAAGGCATTTCCGCTCAGGTTTACGTTTACCATACCCGGTGTGTCGTAGCGGCCAACAACCAGCATTTGTATGCCTTTGAACAGGTTGGGCAGGGGTATGGGGTAGGTTTCATATACCATATTGGGGCTAAATGTCATATTGGTGTTGAGTAATACCGGATTCTGAATGGTAAGGTAAAAATTGGTAACTACCTCCTCCAGTTCGTCATTTTTAAGGAATGTGGCTATGCCATTGTGTTGGTTGGCCAAAAGTGTAAGCAATTGCTCGTTTACATAATCGCCAATTCCGAAAGAAAAAATACTGATGTCGGTTTCGGTTGTGGCTATTTGGCTGTTTACCACATCAAGAATGCCGGGTGTATCAGTAATGCCTGCCGTTGCCTCGCCATCGGTAAGAAATATAATTACATTGTAAGTGTCGGTGCTGGCAGCGCTAAATTGTGGAATGGCGGTTTCAAAAGCGCCCGAAATATTGGTGCTGCCATCGGCATACAAGCCATAAATATAACTGAGGGCGGTGGCTAATGTGCCTGAGTTAAAATACTGGTGTGTGGTAAAAAGGCTGGTAACTGCATCATCAAAATCAATAATATTGAAACGATCGCCCTCGTTCATGTTTTGCACAATAAAGGCAGCTGCACCTTTAGCTTGTTCCATTTTAGTGCCGTACATGCTCCCCGAACGGTCAATGATGAGGGTAAACACTTTATTAATGGTAGGCGAAATGGCCGATCCGTCAGGTTCGGCAATGAAAGCGCAAAAGCCCTGCCCGAATTCATCGCAAGCGGGCGGCTCGGGGAAGAAGTTGCTAAAACCCACCAACCCCAAATCGGTTGCGCTAAGGGTATATTGCAGTTCATAATTGCGATCAGCGGGTTGTTCGGCAAGCATTATGGTTACGGTGCCGTTATAGTCGGAAAAAGCTATGTTAGCTTCGTCCTCATGAGAGGTAGTTGTCAGGTTTTCAATAATTCTGCCCGATGAAAGAGTAAAATTGAAACTTTGCAGATCAAAAGGTATATTTTGAATAAGTTGGTAATCATTCGGATAAAAATATTCTACTATCCCGAATTTGTAAGGCAACATTTCTACATAAGTAAGTTCAAAGGTAATAACCGAGTCGGGTTCAAGCGCTTCGTTTACTTCAAGGTAAAGCGGAAATGCGCCAAGAAATGACAGCAGATTGGTATTGCTTGTTCCGCCGCCCGGCCCGGGCAATATGGTATCTTGGGCTTCGGGACTAAAATCGGCATCGTACCATTGTCCGTTGGTAAACCAACGCAACCCGGTAGCGCTGCCGCCTTCAGGCATCGGAAATCCGTATTTAAAATTTACCTCCTCCGAAAACTCGTTTCTGAACTGTTGGGTAGTAACAGTTATGGAAATTTGGTTATATACCTCAACCTGCACGTCTGAACTTACTAATCTTAAATATTTTGCGGCATCGGCATCCACCACGCAAACACCGTTTGCAAACACCGGCAATGTTGCGGTTAACAAAGCAATGAGTAATAAAAAGTGTTTCATTTTGGTTAAATTTAGAGGTACTAAAAATAATGTAGATTAAAAATACGAGGTACAGAAAGTAGGGGTAACAAACGGGGCTTTTACTCAAGATAACTTTTGCCGAAAAAAATAAAAAAGCCGCAACCTCTAAACCATCTTAACGAAACAAGCTGTAAAACCGTTGGTAGTGTATGTTGAAAAAAAGTAAAAAAAGACGGTAAATGTAACCAAACGTATTTCGGGAGGTCAAAAACACTAAATTTTGCAAAGTTAAGCCTGAATGGCTTTATTTTTCATTTTTTAAACACCTGTTTTTTACCCATGATGATCATTACCTCTCAACAACTTACAGCCTTTTTGCTGGGTTGCCTGCTGGTTTTTTCCTGCAATGCAAACCGCTTTGAATCCAGCAATACAAACACACCGCAACCGGAAAACCATTCTGAAACCGCAAGCATACAAAAACCCATTCAACCGGCAACCGCCATGCGCAACACAAACCAGCCTGCCCAAGCTCCGGCAGAGCCAGTTTCACAGCCTGTTTCCGACAATAATGCGCTGCCAACTGCTGTTTCGGACAATCAAAACCAACGTCAGGCAAAACAAACAGCGCTGCAATTTCCGTGGCTAACCACCCCTGCCAATGAAGCAGATGCCCTGCAAAACCGCATTGCACCGCCAGCCGGTTATGAACGCATACCCATGCCGGCCGGCTCTTTTGCCGGTTACCTGCGCAGTTTACCGCTTAAACCGGGTAAACCGCCCGTTTTGTTGTTTGATGGCAGCCCCAAATACAACCAAAGCGCCCATGCAGCCGTATTTAACATAGACCCCGGCACCGAAGATCTCCAACAATGTGCCGATGCCGTTATGCGCCTTCGGGCAGAATACCTGTGGGCAACCGGGCAATACAACAGCATTCATTTTAATTTCACATCGGGGCACCCCGCTCAGTACAGTCAATGGCGGCAGGGTTATCGGCCGGTTATTTCGGGCAATAAGGTAAGCTGGCAAAAACAGGCCTCGGCTCAAAATTCTGTCTCCTACGCTTCGTTCAGGCAATACCTGAAACAGGTGTTTACCTATGCCGGCACCTATTCGCTAAGCAAAGAACTGCAACCGGTACCCAACCTGCAAAATATTGCTTCCGGAGATGTGTTTATTAAAGGCGGAATGCCCGGCCACGTTGTTTTGGTAATGGACGTAGCGCAAAATGCCGAAGGGAAAAAGGTGTTTCTGCTGGCACAAAGTTATATGCCTGCGCAGGAAATTCACCTGCTCATAAACCCCGATAACCCCGATTTAAGCCCCTGGTACAGCGCCCAATTTACCGGCGACCTCGTTACCCCCGAATGGACTTTTGCCCCCAACAGCCTTAAAAGGTTTGAGTAAACAGCCGTTGAATGGTGTGTTTTCCACCCCGGCCCCGGTTAATGTATTTCTTTAAAAGACCCGGCAATTTTATCCATATCGGCAACATATTTTTCGCGGTTCTTATCCCAAACCCACATGGTAAGGCGGTACACCCTGGCTGTTCCCTGTATAAAAACAAGGCGGTAGTAAATACGCTCGTTCAGGTCTTTGTTGCCAACATTGCCGGCCATGCCGGCCATAAAAGCGGGCAGGCCGTTTATAACCAAACTTTGCGTATCTGTTTGCTGTACCTCGTTTAGCAGGGCAAACAGGCGGGCAGTTTCACCGGCTGCAATTTGACGGTAGTTGCTTTCTGTAAGCGTATCATCGGCAATGGCATAAAAATTCCTGAAGTAATTGCAGTATTGCACCGGCGCGGTTTTGTTGAGTTTATGCTCTTTTTCCTCGCTAAGATAATCGGGGAAACTAAGCCCGAAATGCTGCCTGCCATCGTAAGTAACGGCATTTGCCGTACGCCATTCGCCCGAATAACGGCAGGATGCCAGTAACATAGCCCCGCACAACAGCAAATACAGGCAGCGGTATCGCGTAACATGGGGTGCGCATGTAGCAGCATTCTTACATTTTTTTACGGCTCTTTGCCACAAAAAGGGTATTTTTCTTTGCATTTGAATAAATGGCATTTTTATGACAATTTGCGCAACCCTTTGCCATAAAGGGTTGCAGCATTAGCAGACGGGTGTTTAAGCGCTATTTGCCCAATATTGGCAAAATGTGGCGCAAAATTTGGTACAGGTTAAATACCACACGCCGTATTTGTTAACCGGCAAATCAAACTATTATGAGCACTTTAAAAAAACTACTTAATCACACGGCCATATATGGTGGCTATAACAACCGGAAAGGCTATCTTGTTGCTGTAAAACAAGCTCTTGTTGTACTTTTGTTGTTTTTTGGCTTATATACACAGGCACAAAACAATCCGCCTCTGGTTGATACGCTTACCTACTGCACCGGACCCATGACACCGGTTGTGTTGTGCAACAGTTACATTGACCCCGACGGCGACCATGCCGCAGTAGTTGGCGGGCATACTACCTTTAATTGCAGCCTTGTTTTTTTGAACGATACCTGTGTGCGCTACACCCCGCTTCCGGGTTTTTTGGGAACCGATATAGTGTATTTAGATGTTTGCGATGACCAAACCCCGGCTGCCTGCTCGGTTACGGTAATTTATGTGCATGTGGGTTGCCTGCCGCCCGTTGCCGCCAACGATCAGGCACTTATTTCAGACAACAGCCTCACCTTTAACGGCATTGCGCAGCCGCTAAGTTCAGGCGGCACTTTCGAATTGCCGGTGCTTGGCAATGATGATCCTTTGTGCCCTAACAATACCATGTCAGTTTCGGTAGTATTGAATGCACCCGATTTTGGCGCTTATTCCATAGCTGCCGATGGCGGCTCGCTCCTCTACACGCCCAACCCTGGTTTTTCGGGTACCGATGTCATAACCTATGTTAACTGCAACAATTGCCCGCTCTGCGATACGGCAACCGTAGTCATTAATGTGGAAAGCGTGGTAACGCCGGGCTGCAACCCCGATATTTACGTGTGTATTCCGCCCTTGGGCGCAGTAGATCTTTGCCCCGAATTTTGCGATATTGACAATGCCGATATTACCGACTACGAATATTCGGCCACCATTGGAACCCTTAACATGCCCGATGCTGACGGCTGTTTGGCCTACTATGCCCCCGAAGGTTTTACCGGTGAAGACATAGCGGCTATTACCGCCTGCGACGGGCAGGGAAATTGCAGCACAACATTTGCCTTTATTACCGTTAGCGAAAATTGCGATGCAGCACAGCCGCAGGCTGTTGATGATGCCGTTACAACACAGCAAAATGTGCCGGTATCAGTAAATGTGCTGGAAAACGATATCAACCCCGACGGACAACCTCTTAGCATAACCGCCATTACCCAACCCCAATACGGCATTGCCACCATTGCTTCGGGCGGGGTTATGGTATATACGCCCGATGCAGGTTATTCTGGTTCCGATTCTTTTACCTACCAAACCTGCAACCCGGCGGGCAACTGCGCCACCGCCACCGTTTATGTACAGGTTACTCAACCTTGCGAAAATTACACCGAAACGTGTACCAGCCAGGCAACACCGGTTGAGTTTTGCGTTTCGTTCTGCAACCTTGCAGGGTTGGGTAATGCAGTCATTACCGGTGTTTCGGCAAGTTTTAACAGCAGCCTTAGCCAAATGCCGGGCAATTGCATTACCTATACGCCGCTGCCATTGTTTACCGGCGCCGATACGGTAGTGGTTACTGCCTGCACGGCATCAGGTATTTGCGATACTGCTTATGTTGCCATTCAGGTAGGCTGTAATGTTCCCGATGCCGAAAACGATTCGGCACAAACCATGTCAGGACTGCCTGTTTCCATTAATGTTACCGCCAACGATACGCCCTTCTGCAATGATGTATTAACCGTAGAACTGAACCAGCAACCGGCCAACGGTACAGCAACCGTTTTGCCCGATGGTACTGTTTCTTACCTGCCCAATGCAGGTTTTTCGGGCATAGAGGTTTTTGATTATACTGTTTGCGCTCCTTGCAGTGTAGCTGCCTGTAAAACGGCAACCGTAACCGTAATGGTTTCGCCTTTTTCAACTCCCGAAATTGAAGATTATCTTGCACAGCCCGATGTGGCAACCACTCCTTTTGGCACTTCCGTTACCATTCCGGTTTTGGAAAACGACCTCGGCACAGGGTTGGATATTGTATCATATAGCTTGGCCAACAACGGCGTGGTAGTGCCCAATACCGATGGCACCTTTACCTATATTCCGTTTGGTGGTTTTTCGGGCACCGATTATTTCTTTTACCAGATTTGCAATGACAGTGGTATTTGCCAGCAAACCATTGTTGCCATAACCGTGCTGCCTGCCGGCACAGCCCCGCAACCGCCTGCCGCCAACAACGATATGGCCGAAACTGCCGCTGCAACACCCGTAACCATTTCGGTACTTGCCAACGACACCGACCCCGAAGGAATGCCGCTCACTATATCGGGCACACTTGCCCCAAACAACGGTTCCGTTATTACCAACGCAAACGGCACCATTACCTACACTCCCAACCCGGGCTTTACCGGCATTGACCATTTTTCTTATATCGTTTGCGATGCGCAGGGGCTTTGTGCCACGGCTTCCGTAGCAGTTGCCGTTGGTGTGCCGCCCGGCAATCAATATCCGTTTACCGATAATGACCATGCACAAACCCTTCCTTCCATGCCCGTTAATATTATGTTGTTTGACAACGACATAGAACCAGACGGGCAACCCCTTGCTGCCACCATTCTGTCGGCTCCGATGCAGGGAGCAGTTACCGTTAACCCCGCTACCGGAATTGCCACCTATACACCCAATACCGGTTTTCAGGGGGTTGATTACTTTACCTATATGGCTTGCGACAACGGCTCGCCCGCCTTGTGCGATACCGCCTATGTTTCCATAACCGTAGGTAACGGCAACGTGCCTCCCGTGGCGCAAGACGATACCGCTTTTGGCGTGCAAAATGCCACCGTTTTTATTTTGGTTATTCTGAACGACAGCGACGCCAACAACCCGTTGGGAGAACTTACCATTACCTCTTTGCCCGACGGGCCGCAAAACGGAACCGCCACCATTAACGGGCCACAAATAATTTACGTGCCTAACCCCGGGTTTGCCGGCACCGACCAGTTTACCTACCTGCTTTGCGACCCCGCCGGCGATTGCGACGAAGCAACCGTTACCGTAATTATTACCGCAGATGTTTCTGCTGTACCCGATGTTGCAACCACTCCCCAAAATACCCCTGTAACCTTTAACGTATTGAGCAACGACAGCGGCGCAAACATATCGGTAACCGATACCACCAATCCGGCAAACGGAACCGTAACCGTTTCGCCATCGGGTATTATTACCTACATGCCCGACACCGGCTTTTCTGGTTCCGATTCTTTCACTTACACCATTTGCGATAACGCCGGCAATTGCGATGAAGCAACCGTTGCCATAACTGTAACCGCAGTTGTGCCTAACCAGCCGCCCATTGCATTAAACGACGTAGCCATTACCACGCCCGATACGCCGGTGCAAATACCCGTTTTGGACAATGACACCGACCCCGAAGGGCAACCGCTTGTCATTTCAACCGCTACACAGCCCCAACACGGCACTTCCATAATAGAAGGCAATATCATTTCCTATTTCCCCGATGCCGGTTATACCGGAACCGATTTGTTTACCTATGTTGTTTGCGACCCGCAGGGGCTTTGTGATACCGCCGTGGTTGCCATAAATGTGGGCAGCATAACGCCGGGTAATGAACCGCCGCTTGCTGTAAACGATACAACGGAAACTTTTTTTCAAACACCTGTTTTGATTGATGTGCTGGCCAATGATACCGACCCCGATGGCGACGAGATAGTAATTTTACTGCTCAATAATGCTCAAAACGGTACCGTTGAACAGTTTGGAACACAGGTGCAATACACACCCGGCGCCGGCACCTTTAGTACCGACGAGTTTACCTACATCATTACAGACCCCAGCGGCAGTACCGACACAGCAACGGTTACCATAACCATACTTATGCCACCCGCCGAAGAAGTTGCGGCGGTAAACGATACAGCGCAAACCAATGCCGGCCAAAATGTTTTTATTGCCGTTTTAAACAACGATACTTTTAACCCCGCGGCCGGTCAGCCGCAGGTAAACATACTTACCCAGCCGCAAAACGGAACCGCTCTTACCGATATGCCCGGAGGCATAGTTACCTATATACCCAACCCGGGGTTTTCGGGTACCGATGTGTTTACTTATTCACTTTGCGTAAATGAAGTTTGCGACACGGCTACCGTTACCATCGTTGTTTCGGGTTTTTCGGAAGAAGATTGTTTGCTAACCCCGGCACAAGCCTTCTCGCCCAATGCAGACGGGGTAAACGATCTGTTTCTTATATCGGGAGCCGATTCGCCTTGTTTTGAAAATATCTCTATAGAGCTGACCATCTTTAACCGTTGGGGCGATGTAATGCACGCCGATAAAAATTATACCAACAGCGCTGCATGGAACGGCCTCTGGCAATCAAGCGGCATGGAAGCGCCTTCGGGTACGTATTTTTATGTGTTGCAGTTTATAAACCCCAACCAGCAATTAGTAAGGCAAACCGGCTATATAGAATTGCTGCGCTGATCAGCCATACAGAAACAAAAAAAGTGGTGCTTTTTCATAATAGTTTGTTGGCCCTCCTGTTTTTTCGGGAGGGCTTTTTTACTTTTTTTTGTCGGGCAAATCAATATTGGGCTGAAAATATAAAATATGCTCGTCCATATCAAAACCGCACAGATAACCCAAGCCGGGGTATTTGTAGTAAACGCAACCGGCATCTATATTTTGCACCATATATGGTTTTACGTCTGCCATTTGCATAATCAAAAAATCGGGGGTGGGTGTATGCCCGTGAATGATGGCTTTACCGTTAAGCATATCGGGTTTAATATCGGAATACCAGTTTCTTATCCAGAGCATGGCCAGTTTATCGGTAAAGCAGTTGCCTTTGGTAAAATTAAAGCCGGCATGAACCAGCAAGTAATCGTCCAATTCAAGGTACATTTCCAATTCATCAAAAAACTGCCAGTATTGAGCAGGAATGTCGTGCGGGTTGGTTACGCCAAAACTTTGCAGGGTTTCTTTGCCGCCTTGCTCCAACCACAGGTGCATGTCATCCATAAATTCCATTTCAAGGCAACTAACCATCATATCTTCGTGGTTGCCGCGCAGGGTAAAAACCCGGTAGCCATCTTGGCGCATTTGCAGAATAAGGTCAATTACTCCTTTGCTGTCGGGGCCGCGGTCAACATAATCTCCCAACAGGTACAGTTCATCGGTTTTTTGTAGTTGCAGGGCTTCAAACAGCAGCTTTTCAAAGGTTTTTTTGCAGCCGTGAATATCGGAAACAGCGTAACGTGGCATTTTGGCAGGGCGGTTAGGGGTTTTTAATATTTAGCCGCAAAGATAGTGCTTTTTTTCTGTTTATTTGCAACCTGTGGTTTAGCGGCTGCGAGTAGGAACCGGCTACTTATACAAATATTACCCGCCTTTTCACCGTCCATGCAGGCGCCAATAGTCATATAGACGTGAATAATACCCGTGCGTAAGGCTTACCCAGGCATACCGGGTAACAAATGCCAGCAGGGCAAAAAGCAGGAAAGAACACAACATCAAGCCTTTTTTGGCATATACATCGGGCATTCTCAGCCACGCTGCAACCGGAGCAAGTATGGCCATCATACCCCAGTAAATAAACCACGAGCGACAAATGCGCATTCGGCTACGGTTGTAATCGTGCAGCGATTTTATGGAATCTGATGCATCAAAAGCATTGTCGCGGGCAAGCAGAAATTCTTTGGAATCGGAAAAATAAGAGGTTCTGATTTTACTATCGGTATTTCGGGTAAAATTATCAGAACATCGGTCAAACACAATTCCCAGCACGTAAATTACCGCAATTACCGGCAATAATGATGCTGCCGGTATTACATCGTACTGCAACCAATCATAACCAAACAAAAGTACACACAACAGGAGCAGGTTAATAAACAGCCCCATGCCAATAACCACCAGTTCTACAAACAAATCGGTTGTTTTCATAAGGTTGGGCGGGTTTTAGGTTATGTTTGGGTGTTTATATTGCCGGCTTGCTCTGCCATGCGGTCTTTAAATCGGTTGCCTACCACATACATGGCCAGCAAAATACCGCCCATGCCCAAAAATGCCAGTGCGCGCGCAAGGGTTCCGGTTTGCGCCAGGTCATACACCACCAGCCTTATGAGGCAAACCACAATGCCGGCAAAAGCCACATACCTGAAATGATTTTGACGGGTGTAAATAGCCAAACTGAAAATGAGGAAACACTCTGCCACCCACCACAAGGTAAGCACCGATTTGTGGAAAGAGTAGTATAAAAACACTGCTACCGCCACAAAAAGCGGGTAAAAAATCCACCACATGCTTTGGCGCAGAATAAGGCCGGTTACCGTTTGCAGAACGCCGCTTATAAGGGGCGGAAAATACAGCCCCTGCAAATGCCGGTAGGGGTAAAACAAGGTGACAAAAACAAATAACAGCACAATGGCCGCAAAGCCCGAAACCCAGGCCGGCTCCAGCCAGCCCATACCGGAGCTGATTTGGTTTATGCTGTGGTAAATGATATTGACCGATGCTGCCCAACTTAACCCCAACGCATAAAGCCGCAGGCGCGAGGTTTCGGGTTGTTGCCGTTTTACCGAAATGAGCAGCGCCGCCAGCGCCAGCCCTGCCCAAACAGCCGGGTACCAAATTTCCTGTACTTCAGTTAGCGCAACCCCAATGGAAAAAGCCATCAGCATTTCGGGCATAAGGGGTTGGGCAAAACTCCACAGCGGATATACCTTTCCACTTTGCGGCGGTTGCTGCAATGCCCAGTAGAGCAGCGCGCCAAAACCGGCCGCCTCTGCCAGCCAGCGCACCTTAATGCCTGCTGCCACCTCTTGCTGCAAATAAGTATGCACCGTAAAATGCCTTATCATAAAGGCCACCAGCAACCAATAGCCCAATTGCAGCAAATACCGGTCGGGTTCGCCCTGTGTGTCTGTAGCGCCGGCAAAGTGGCGTTGCAGCCATTTTGCCGTCTCCAGCGCTGCCAATGACATAGCCAGCCAAACCAGAGCGGGTGCAAATGCCCAAAGCAGCTCCAGAAAATAATATGCCGTAAATGCCAGACCGAAAACCAGCAGGTACATACCCGGCCAACGCAGGTACGTGTTGCCCGATTTCACATAACTCCATACCAGTACTGCCGCCGAAACGGGCAACAGGGGTAATGTATAGGCAAACTGATACCCTCTTGACCACTGTGGGTAATCATACACATTTTGCCAAACGGCATAATGCAACAGCAATACACCGGCCAGCAAGCCAATGCCCAACCCGTTTACCTGCGCTCTGTTGCGAAGGTATAGCAACACTATAAACAACATGGCAACAGCATAAACCGCCCATAGTTGGTTGTACAAATAGGCATACACCACAAAAGGCAGCAAACCGGTAATAATGCCTGTTACCGATATGCTATTGGGCCTTTTCTGTTTGATATGATACCACGAATCGATAGCATTGAAAGGCGTGGCTTCAAATCGTTGCATCATGAAGGCCAAAAAACCACCCGATGCTGCCAGCGAAACCAACATCATACCGGCGTGCAGCAAATTGCCGGTTTCGTTGCCGTTTATAGTTTCGGAAAGGCCTAACACCAGCAAACCGGCGCCAAGCAGGTGAGTAAGCAATGTGCCGGTTCTATACAGCCATTGTTCCTGTTCCAACAACATAATGGCAATAAACACCAGCGCCTCCAGATACATAAGGCTGAGAATGGTAATTTCGTGGTCAGCCGACCATTTCCAGTCGGTAAGTGAGAGCAAGGCCAGCAGCATGGCAATTTGCGCCAGCAGCGTATCGGTATAATACAGCCAGTCAATGCCGGCTTTTTTGGCTCTTCGGGCAAGAAAAAAGGCAGCCAATGCGCCAATGCCAATATACACGGTTTTCCACTGTGTGCCCATAGAATGCGCAGCAATGGCAGCCGACATGTACAGCCAGTTGAGCAGGTGTGCTATAAAAGGCAAGGCTTCAAACCGTTTTTGACTGTATGTTTGGCGGTAATGCACCACCGCGCCGCAAATGCCAACAACCAAATAAACGGCTATGGCAGTGTAATGTTGCAGGGGCTGCAAATCGGTATAAGTTGTACCCAACGAAACATACCATATAAAATGGAAAACAAAAAAAGCGGTAAGTGTTACCAGCAAATGGGCATCCCATTTTTCGCGAAAAACCAGCGCAATGCCAAACAAGGTAACCACTGCCCCTATGAGCAGGGTGGTAATGCTGTGCGGCGCCATGCTTAACGCGGTAAGGCTCAAGACAACGTGCAAAGAAGCAAAAACCTGTTTACCACCCAGGTAACCCAATACCAAATTTACCAAAATACCACCCGACAACAAACCCAAGGCAGCGGCAGGGTTATTTATCCATTGCAGGCCGGGTATAGCCCCGGAGCCAAGGCAGCCAAACAAAAACAAAGCGCCGCCAATGCTTCGAAGCCATGCTGCCAGCGCCTCCCATTGCCGGTAGCGCTGCAAGGCAAACCCCAACACACCCACCACCGCCGAAAAACCGCTGATGATTACAAAACGGTAAAGCGGCGGCACTTTAAGAGCAGCATAGGTAATTAAAAAAACTGCGCCAATAACCAGCAACACCGAACCCACCACGCCTATCCAGCTTTCGCCGCCCAAACCGCCGAGCCAACTCCAAACCGATGCCCTGCCGCCCGTTGTTTCGCCTTTCTCGGCAGGCGGTACGGTTATGGTATCGGCATCGGGTTTTGCATGGTTATAGTCCACTACGTCAACCACCAAAATGCTTTCCTGCTGTTTTTCTTTTTCGGGTAAACCGGTTTTCTTTTCCTCTTCTTCTTTACCCGTTTGCAAAAGGAGTTCCTCCTGCTGTGGTATCGGCGGCAACAACTCCTCACCGGGGGTTATTTCTTTTTGCGCTTCGGGATGTTTGAACAACTGACGTTCGGGTAAATCAACCGCAGGTGGTAATTCTGTTTCGACAACTTCCTTTTTGCCCGATGAAAGGTGTTTTAGGTTAAACTCTAATTTGCTCAATCGGCTGCTCAATTCCTGAACCAACTGCTCTGCATCATGCAACTTACCCGATAAACTGCTTACCTTAAACAGCAGGTAAATAACTGCAAGCGGCATAAACAGCAATACCACAACCAAAATTACCAGCAGAGTTTCCATAGCGCGCGGTTTGTTGTTACAAATGTAACAATAAAGCGGTGTTGCACAACAAAGGGCAGTTTTTATTTTACAGCCATTGTGCAGGGCTCCTCCGTTGCGTGGGGTTTAAACCCCACGCAACGGAGATACGGAGGCTACGTAGGAACAGCAAAAACCCCCTACTCCCTCACCAACTTCCCGCTAACCACTTCCGTTCCGTTGTTGAGGGTAACTATGTATATGCCTTGCGGGTAGATGTTCATATATATTACACAATTATTTGTGCCAACGGTTGGCTGCAAGATTTGGGTGTGTAGCAGGCGGCCGGTGAGGTCGTAGAGGTGTAGGGTTACGGACTGGGCTTGGGGGGTGTGGTAGGTAAGCGTGGCGGTGTGTTGGGTAGGGTTTGGGGTGATGTGGGTGAGAAGTAGCGAATTTAATGGTTTATGGGGAGTAGCAATTGCGGTTATTAGTAAATTTTCATACCAGGCTATTTTGTCATCATCCCAAGAAGCAGACAAGACATCTAAGTCCTCATCGCCATCCAAATCGGCGGCACACACAGACCATGCGCCATTAGCAGCCGTGCTAATGATCTGCTGTACGCCAAAGTTACCAATGCCGTCGTTTTCATACCAAGCTATTTTGTCATAACTGAATGATGCCGACAAAACATCCATATCACCATCTCCATCCAAATCGGAGGCATAGACAGAACGTGCGCCATAGGCAGCCGTGCTGATGATTTGCTGCTCGCCAAAGTTGCCTACACCCTCATTGGCATACCAGGCTATTTTGTCATCATAAGCCGACAATACATCTGTATCCCCATCGCCATCCAAATCGGAGGCATAGACAGAACGTGCGCCATAGGCAGATGTGGTAATGATATGCTGCCCCCCAAAATTGCCACTGCCGTTATTGGCATACCACACTATTTTGTTATCCCCATTAGAGGCCGACAAGACATCTGTATCGCCATCGCCATCCAAATCGGCGGCATAGACAGAACTTGCACCAAAGGCAGCTATGGTAATGATTTGCTGTGCCCCAAAATTGCCGTTGCCGTCATTGGCATACCACGCTATTTTGCTATCCCAATTAGAGGCCGACAAGACATCTATATCGCCATCGCCATCCAAATCGGCGGCATAGACAGAACTTGCTCCTTCGGCAGC
>MTCR01000173.1 GCA_002212725.1 Sphingobacteriales bacterium TSM_CSM
CAATATCTTTTCTCCCTAATCAACCCAAATTGCAACGGGTTTTTTAAGTGAACTCAAACAATAATAGACTATTGCAGAATGCTTGATATTTATTAACATAAAAGGAACAATCTGTAATATGAAAAAAACATTATTGTTATTATCTCTTACTTTAACTCTACATAGTACGATAAAGTCACAATCAAAATATTTTGAGCGGGTATATGATGTTCAGGATGTAAGCGATGCACGAAAACTGTTTCTTAATCCGGATGGGACATATATTGTTATTGGAACCGCCTTGTCTTACTCTAATTATAAATGGCTTCCATATTACATGCGCCTGAACGAATTTGGCGACACTTTGGCACTACATCAATACCCCAACCCCGATTTTAGCACTCCTGCTTGGGATGCTGTAAAGACTCAGTTCGGTTATGCTATCTCAGTCACCCAGTCTCAATCAGATACGACTGAAATTTGGCGGGCGTATTTAATGCGTATTTCGCATAATGGTAATCTATTGGATATGAATCCTACAGGCACTAATACTGTATATCACTCCGTAGGGCGATCTATTCTGCAAACTTCCGATGGCGGTTATATTTTAGCTGGTTTGGCAAAACCAACAATTAGTTCATACATCAAACTCTATATTGTAAAACTCAGTGCAGACGGCAGCACAGAATGGGAGAAGGTCTATGATAATTTCTCTTACCATAATGAATTTTTTGATATATTGCCTGCCCTCGATGGAGGCTACTACGCTTTAGGATCAGTGAAGCGCTGGCAAACATGGGTAGCCTTTGAAGGCTGGCAATACACAGGCGATATGTTGCTGTATAAATTAGATGGAAATGGTGAGATTGAATGGCAAAAAACCTATTTTGAAAACGGAGATGCAGAAGGACCCATCTCGTTTTGCCAATCCGAAGATGGCAGTTTTTATATAGCAGGAGAAAGAAACTACTATACTGAGTTATTTTTAAAATTAGATACTGCCTTCACTATTCAATGGCAATATTTTGAAGGCGAAGATGAAGGGCAGCCAAGCTATATTACCTTTGCACCCGATGGTAATTTGCTGATTTCCGGCAATTCTCACTTAGGTAGCACTAATGGGTATGTAAAAAAAGTAGCACTTGATGGTGAAATTTTATGGAAACGCATCTATGGCGATGCCGGTCATGATTATTTCTATACCCACCTCATACTGCCCGATGGCAGCATTCTGTTAGGCGGTAGAAATGATATAGGTGCTGCAGCAGTGTATATTGTAAAAACCAACTGCATGGGTTTACTCCCCCAGCCTGCGGCGGCCTTCAGCTATGAGCCGCAAGGCGCAAACGAAATACAATTTACCAACATCTCCCTCTACGCCTACCCCGACAGCACAGACGGCGGCTACTACATCTGGGATTTTGGCGATGGCAGCCCGCCCTACCTCTGCGGGCAAGGCTACGCCCCCTGCACCGGCAGCACTCTTACCCACCAATACCCCGCTTCAGGCAGCTATCTTGTTACCCTTACCACCATTGTCTGCTCAGATACCAGCATGGTGCAAGCGCTCATAGATACAGAAAGCGGCGGCGGCACGGTAGGTGCTCCCCCCCAGCCCCCCGAGCAATCGGGGCAAGTCCCCTCGCAAGCGAGGGGGGGAGTTTTGAAGTGGTAGTTTACCCCAACCCCGCCCAAAACACCCTCTTTCTTGCAAACTGGCAACAGATAGCTGCCTTTAAATTGTATGCCATATCGGGTGTGGCGGTGTTGGGGTGTAGCCCTGTCAGCGGTTCGCAAATTGGCATTGCTCAATTGCCCGCCGGTTTGTATATAGCAGAGGCACAGTACAAAAACGGCGCTATACAACGCCAAAAACTACTTATACACCGGTAAAATAAGTTTACAACTACCTTGTTGGGTGCAAAGTTGGCAGCAGGGCAATGTAATTTAACCCATTTTTTCCTTGTTACAACGCAAGGAGTTGCCTTGTGCACGCCATTGTTTTTCCTCCAAATTTGTCCTTTGGGTTGTGTAGTGCGGTAAAAAATGTGTTATTTTGCACATTCGGACAAGCAACAGGCAACAGTATTGTCTTCGGTTACTTTTTTTACCCGTTGCGCAACCAAAAAAGGAGTTCACACATCTTCTTGAAGATAAAAAAAGGGCAAAGTATGCCTTTAAATTGAGTAACACCAATTAACTAATATGTTTCAAAAATCAAAAACTACAGCATTCATAGTCATTTTGGGCTTGTTTGCCATGTTTGGCAACAGAGTTTATGCGCAGGAAATACGCACGTACAGCAACGAATTTTTATCGTTGGGTGTTGGCGCCCGAGGTTTGGCTATGGGTAATGCGCAGGCTGTTTCGGTGCAAGATGTAACAGCTGGTTTCTGGAATCCGGCGGGGCTTACACAAATATCGGGCACACAGGTAGCGGCCATGCACGCCGAGTGGTTTGCCGGCATTGCGAAATATGATTATATCGGCTCAGCTTTTCCCATCAGCGATAAAAAACGCTTCTTGGGCATTACTGCCATTCGGTTTGGGGTAGATGATATACCCAATACCCTGAATCTGGTAGAACCCGACGGCAATATTAACTACGACAATATCACCACCTTTTCGGCAGCCGATTATGCTGCGTTGTTATCTTATGCCCAAAACATAAAAAAGGTAAGCATTGGCGGCAGTGTAAAAATAATTCACCGCCGCGTGGGCAGTTTTGCCACTGCATGGGGTTTTGGTTTAGATGCAGGTTTGCGCTATGCACCCAACAAGCGCCTTACCATTGGTGTTATGCTCAAAGACGCCACCACCACGGTAAACACCTGGGGCTTTAGCTTTACCGAAGAAGAAAAACAAAAACTCGAACTGACCGATAACGTAATACCGGTAAACTCGGTAGAACTTACGGGGCAACGCCTTATTTTGGGTGGTGCTTACCGGCAGCCCTTCGGGCAAAGTAAACTGTCGTTGCTTACTGAACTCAACCTGGATATTACCTTTGACGGCAAGCGCAATACGCTCATTAAAAGCGACCCCGTAAGCATTGACCCTCATGCCGGACTGGAACTGGAATACAACAACCTTATTTTCCTGCGTGGCGGCATTAACAACATACAGCAGTTTACAAACGATACCAACGGGCAAACCTTTACCAGCATACAACCCAGTGTGGGTATAGGGCTTAAAATTAAGGAAGTGCGCATAGATTATGCCTTTACCGGCCTTAACCGTATTTCAGATGGTGTTTACTCGCATGTGGTTTCGCTTCTGCTCGATTTTACCAAACGACCTAAAAATGCCGCCAACTAAACACAGACCATTGCCGTTTGTTACAGTATAAACCCTGCAAGCTGCCTCTTTTTTTTCGGGCAAGGGCGGTTATGTTATGCCATTTTTACCTTTATTCCCTTAAAAATAAATGCTTCTTTTAGTTTCATACAAAAGTTAACTTACCGGCAATGCCTTCGGGATGCTGCTCTTCATCTTTACGTTTTTAACCAACCTGTATTTTCTATGAAAAAAGTGTTCCTCTTATTGCTTACCGTTTTTGCAACCGTTGTTACTACCTCGGCACAAACCAATTACGGCAACGAGTGGATTGACTATACCCAACCGCATTTTAAAATAAAAGTAGTAAACCAATCGCTGTACCGCATACCCTACAGTGTGCTGGAAGCCAACGGGCTGCCCCTTAACGGTTCGCAACTGAAAATGTATTACATGGGGCAGGAAGTGCCCTTGTATGTGAGCAACAGCGGCGAGTTGGGTGCCAATGATTATGTAGAGTTTTACGGCGTACCTAACGACGGCTCTTACGATACCCGCCTTTTTGATAAGCAACAATGGCAACTAAACCCCTTCCAAAGCCTGTTTTGCGATACAGCCATTTATTTTTTAACCGCATCGGGCACCGGTGCGGCAAACCTGCGCTATCAGAACACCGCCAACGACCTTAGCGGCCCGCTGCCGCCCAAGGAAGAGTATTTCTGGCATACCAGCCTTAAATGGTTTAAAAACATTTTTACCGGCGGAGAACCCTTCAGAAATCTTGGCGGGGTAAACAACTACCATGCCGATTTTGGCAACGGCGAAGGTTTTACCGGGTTGCAGTTTATTGAAGGTGAAACCAAGCTGTATAAACTCAATACCGACCATGTGTACACCGGAAATCCCGCCCTTACCGCTCATCTTGAAACCAAGGTTATAGGGCAATCTGACGACCTGACCAACATACCCGACCACCACCTGCTTATAGAAGTGAGCGGCAATTTATATGTTGATACCGTTTATGAAGGTTATGAAAACCATACTTATCACCTCAATTTACCTCTTACCCAACTGGTCGATCCGCTTACCGATGTGGAATACACCGGCGTGGCCGACATATCCAATGCCGATAAAAATTCGGTAGTGTATGCCAATATTACCTATCCGCACACTTTCGATTTAAATAATACCCGGAAGTTTTTGTTTACCATTGCCAATAACGCCAACAAATACCTGGAAATTACCAATTTTAACGGCGGTACGGCTCCGGTACTGTACGACCTTACCAACCGCCTGCGTTTTACGCCGGTTATTGAAGGCGGAACCTACAAGTTTTACCTGCCGGCCATTGCCGGCGGCCCGGCTACCCGGAAACTGTTCTTTAGCAACACCACCACCGTTTGCGATATTAACTGCGTATTGCCCGGCTGTAACCCGGTAAACTGCGGCGTTTTTACCGTTTCTTCTTTAGAACCGCTTACATTTGCCAATTTCAGCCAAACCGGTTTGCAGGGCAATTACCTCATCCTGTCGCACCCGGCATTAATGCAGGGCGATGTTAACCAGGTTGAACGCTACCGCCTCTACCGCAGCAGCCCCGAAGGTGGCAATTATCAGGCTATAGTGGTAGATGTAAACCAACTCTACGACCAGTTTGCCTATGGCATACAAAAAAATCCGAGGGCTATCAGAAACTTTGTAAACTATGCAACAGATACCTGGAGCATTACTCCCCAATACCTTCTGCTGCTTGGTAAATCTATCGGATACCACCGGTTTGGGTTAAACCCCGCATGGTTTAACCTGTGTCTGGTACCCAGTTTCGGGCATCAGCCTTCAGACCTCATGTTATCGGTAAGAGATACGGTGGGGTATCAAAACCAGTTGGCTACCGGGCGCGTTCCCGCCAAAACTCCCGCCGAAGTAGCCGCTTACCTCGATAAACTCTTACAATACGAATCCCCCGCACCCTGTACCAAAGAAGACCGCCTGTGGCGTAAAACAGCCATTAACATTGCCGGCGGTACCAACCTGAGCGAAGCCAACTCTTTTTTAAGCTACCTGAACAAGTATAAAGCTATTTACGAAGATACCCTTATGGGCGGAA
Organism: Sphingobacteriales bacterium TSM_CSM; assembly: GCA_002212725.1. Taxonomy (GTDB): domain Bacteria; phylum Bacteroidota; class Bacteroidia; order Chitinophagales; family UBA2359; genus UBA2359. Next base: position 5,363 of record MTCR01000173.1, read on the forward strand.
ACGTGGCCTATACTTATACCAAAGCCGCCGATTTGTCGGTAATTGTAGAGTTTCCCGATATTGATGAGGAAATAAACAACGGCTTGGCTATGATAACCTTTTTAGGACACTCATCGGGGCAATACTGGAATGTGGACCTTGGCCCGCCAACCGATTACAACAATGTGGGTAAATACCCGTTCATGATTTCAAGTTCCTGCTTTGTGGGCAATATTCACGACCCGGTAAACCCCACCACCGGCGTAACCATGGCCGAAGACTATGTACTTACCGACCAATTGGGCGCCATCGGGTTTTTGGCTACCGTTTCGTTTGGGTTTCCAAGCTATATGGATATTGTGGTGGACAGGCTGTATCGCAATTTCTGCCTGCAATACTACGGGCAGCCAATTGGTTTTGCCGTAAAAAAGGCGGTACAAACCATATCTGCCGCTTACCCCACCAGCGATGCCGTAAAAATGACCGTGCAGGAATATACCTTGGCCGGCGACCCGGCCGTAGTAATACAATCTTGGGATAAACCCGAATACATTGTAGAAGATGCTGATATTTATTTTGAACCCGCGGAAATTACCGCCAACCTCGACTCGTTTGCCATAAACGTGGTGGTAACCAACCTGGGCAAAGCGGTAAAAGACTCTCTTTCTGTTGAGGTAAACCGAACCTACCCCGATGGCACCACCGAAATGGCCGCCCTGAAGCGTTTTGCCGCCCCGGTGTTTATTGATACACTTACACTTTACGTACAAACATCTAATGATACTACCGAAGTAACCGGCGAAAACATTTTTACCGTAAACGTGGACTACGGCAACGAAATTGACGAAGACTGCGAAAATAACAACAGTGTAAACAAAAGCGCCTTTATTTTTTCCGATTTGCTTGTCCCGATTTCGCCCTGCAATTTTACCATCGTATGCAACCCCAGCCCCACACTGTATGCCTCTACAGGCCAGCCGCTGCTGGCGCCGTTGCCTTATAAAATGGAAATAGACACCACTACCTTGTTTAATAATCCGCTATCGCAAACTGTGCTCAACAGTGAGTCGGGGGTTATTAAATGGCAACCCGGAATACCTTTGCAGGATAACCGCGTGTACTATTGGCGGGCAAGCCAGCTTTCGCCCAACGGCGATGCCTATAACTGGCAAATGAACTCCTTTATTTACCGTGCCGACAGCTGCCAGTCGGGCTGGAACCAGTCGCACTACTACCAGTTTTTAAAAGACAAATTCTACCAAACCCAAATTGACCCCGTTTCAAGGCAGTTTGAATTTACCGGTATCAACAATATTATCAGCGCCAAAAATGCCCGCGACAGTTATTTCGATATTGAAATGAACCTCAACTACACCACTACACTGGTGCTGCAATCTTGTCTGAAAGGCGCGTGCGATGGCGGTTTGTCATTTATTGTTTTTAAACCCGAACTGCTGCTGGAACCCATGACCACCACCCGCCAAAACGACCAAAACAACTGCAACGGCGTGGGCAGCTACGGCAATATTCAGTGTTCGCAGGGGGTGCGCTATGGGTTTGAATTTTATACCAATTCTACCGACCAATTAGATACCTTGCTCAATTTCCTGCAAAACGTTATTCCCGACGGGTACTACGTTCTGGCCTACAGCGTAAGAAACCACCGGATGGGCAGCACCAATCCGGCAGATGTAATTTACCCCTACCAGGATGCTTTGTACAACTTCTTTGACCAAATGGGTACACCGCAGGTGTCCGGACTTAGTGGCGACCAACCTTTTATTGCCTTTGGTAAAAAAGGAGCAGGGACAGATTACCCGGGCATTTTTGTAACACCCGATAACCCTGCCGATGTATTTGAAACCGAAATTGTGGTAGAGGGTAAACACCCGGCCGGTACACTCACCTCTACTACCATAGGGCCTTCTACACAATGGGGCAACCTCGATTGGAAACAACATCCCTTAGATAATCCGGCTACTTCGGCCGACTCCATCAGCATAAACATTTACGGCTTGCCTGCCAATGGCGCACAACCTGTGCTGCTACTCAATTCGGGCAATAACTACAACTTCGACCTAAGCAGCATTGACGCCACACAATACCCATTCCTGAAACTGGAATGCACAGCCGCCGACTCGGTGGCCTTTACCATGCCGCAACTCGATTACTGGCGTGTATATTACCAACTTGCAGGCGAACTGGCCTTAGACCAAAAGGAGCATTTTGTATTCCTGAGTGATACCCTCGATGAAGGTGAACCCGTGCATTTTGAAATGGCCGTTACCAATGCCAGCGGAACCAACATGGACAGTGTTCTGGTTGCCTATACCATAGTAGATAACAATAATCAGGCACACATCATCAACTCCAGGCAGACGCCAATTGCCGCCCACCAAACCGGCATTATTACCTTTGATTACAGCACCGAAGGACTGGGCGGAAACAACATACTTATTGTAGAACTAAACCCCAACGAAGACCAGCCCGAAAAATTCCGTTTTAACAATGTGGTTATCCTGTCCTTTTTTGTAAACAGCGATAAGGTGAACCCCGTTTTAGATGTTACTTTCGACGGCAGGCATATTCTCGACGGCGAACTGGTATCGGCAAAACCGTATATTGCCATTAAAACCAAAGACGAAAACAAATACCTGGCCTTAAACGATACTTCCGATTTCAAACTCTACATCAAATACCCCGATATAACCACCGGCGAACCGGCCTTTGAAATGCCGGTGTTTTTTGCCAACCCTATGGTACAGTTTATACCGGCAACCGCCGCACAAGCCGCCGCCGGTAACAACGCCGCCACCATTGAACTGAAACCCGAATTTGAACAAAGCGGGCTGTACGAACTTATAGTGCGCGCCCGCGACCGCAGCAGCAACAACTTTGCCGCCGATAAGGCGTATAAAACCACCTTTAAAGTTGAAACCAAACCCATGGTTTCAAACGTGTTTAATTACCCCAACCCGTTTACCTCTTCCACGCGGTTTGTGTTTACCCTTACCGGTTCACAGGTGCCCGATTTTATGAAAATTCAAATCATGACCATTTCGGGAAGGGTGGTGCGCGAAATTACCAAAGATGAACTTGGTCCCATTCGCATAGGCAACAACCTTACCGAGTTTGCATGGGACGGAACCGACCAATTTGGCAACGCCCTGGCAAACGGTTTGTATCTTTACCGGGTGGTTACCCGCCTGAATGGCGAAGAAATTGACCAATACAAACTGGGCGACACTGACGACCTGTTTAAAAACGGCATTGGTAAAATGTATCTCATGCGATAAATTACCCTTTCTGTCTGCCGGAAACAACCTTGTTGCCGGCAGACAGCTAACTATTACCGGGGCATGGCAACTTCTACTCTCCACTTTGTTGTTGATAACCCGCAGCAATTTAAACAACAACTGCTGGCGTGGGCTTCAAAATTTAATACAGTGGTGTATTTAGACAGTAACCAATACCCCAACGACCGGTATGCCGCTTATGAGTGCCTGCTTGCCGTTGCCAATAATCCGGATAAGGTTATTGCTACTGCCAACAACCTCCAAAAAAACAGTTTTGAACAGTTGCAGCAGTTTCATGAACAAAACCCGGGCTGGATATTCGGGTTTTTGGGGTATGATTTGAAAAATGAAACCGAAAACCTGCAATCTGTCAATTTCGACGGCATTTTATTGCCCGATATGTTTTTTTTTGTGCCCGAGATAGTGGTGTGTCTCCCCAAAAACAGTTTTGCCGCCACAATAATATTGCCCGAAAAAACCGACACCGCTACCGGCTGCCATATTGTTGATGAAATAAAAAAAACGCAACCATTACAGGTTACGGAAACGCCTCAAACGCCTTTTTCTTTACAACCCCGAATGAGCCGTTTCGAGTACCTGCACTGTGTACAACAGTTGCAACAACATATTGCCGGTGGCGATGTGTATGAAGTTAACCTCTGCCGCGAATGGTATGCTTCTGATGCCATTATTGACCCGCCCGCCACTTTTGCACGGTTAAACGCCTTGGCCGAAGCCCCGTTTTCGGCCTATGTGCGCTGCAATAACCATTACCTGCTTTGCGCCAGCCCCGAAAGATTTTTAAAAAAACAGTCTGATGTTCTTATTTCACAACCTATAAAAGGTACTATGCGGCGCAACCCGCACAACCCAACTCTCGACCTGCAACTTAAACAAACCCTGTATAACAACCCCAAAGAAAGGGCTGAAAACGTGATGATTGTTGACCTGGTGCGCAACGATTTAACCCGTTCTGCACAATTGGGTACCATACAGGTTCCCGAAATTTTTGGCGTGTACTCTTTTAAAACGGTACATCACCTCATTTCTACCATAACCGCTCGCATTAAACCCGGCATTCATTGGTCGCAAGCCATCAAAAATGCCTTTCCTATGGGATCAATGACCGGTGCGCCTAAGGTAATGGCCATGCAATTGATTGAACAGTACGAAAACACCCGGAGAGGTTTGTTTTCGGGTTCGGTGGGGTACATTACCCCCGATGGCAATTTTGATTTTAATGTGGTTATCAGAAGCCTGCTTTACCATGCCGGCAACCGGTATTTGTCGTTGCAGGTTGGAGGCGCTATTACCTACTCCTCTGTACCCGAACAGGAATATGAAGAGTGCCTGCTAAAAGCGCAAACAGCCTTAGGCGCCCTGGGTTTAACAGATTTGCAGTAGCCAAATTTTAACAGCAGGGCATTGGTTGCATAGAACTAATGTTAAACCAATTGTCCGAAGTTTTTTATTGAGTTTATCTTTAAGTGCGCTTGCTTTGGGTATCCGGGCAGGAGAGGGGGAAGGGTGACTTACTAAACCCCACCTTGTTTTACCCCTTATCTTATGGTTTGTAAATGCCGCATAGCACTGCACCGGTAGCACTGAAAATCCCCAAACCATCTTCAAATTGCAGCCTTTTGTGACTTTAAAAAGAGGCAAGGCGTCTTAAACGCAAACAAAACTAAAATTATCTCATAATTATTTTTATGAAACCAAAAGTCATGAATCTACAACTATTGGATTTATTGAAAAACTGCATGACCGAAGAGGTTATAAGCCGGGCAAGTGCTTTTTTGGGTGAAGGTAACACCCAAACCGGAAAAGCCGTTGATGCAATTCTGCCCACCCTGCTAAGCGGTATAATGGCAAAAGCCACTACGGTAACTGGCGCCAACAGTTTGTTAAACATGCTCAACAGTCAGGAAAACAATGGTAGTATATTAACCAACCCGGCAGGCATGTTTTCGGGCGGCGATACCAGTAACACGCTGCTGCGCAACGGCTCATCTGTTTTGGGCAATATTTTTGGCGACAATGTTGGCGAGGCAATAGAACTTATTGCATCAGCAAGCGGTATGCGCAAAGAATCGTCAAATAATCTGCTCTGTTTGTTGGCCCCTGTAGTGCTTGGAATGTTGGGTAAAATCAAAGCCGATAACGGTTTAAACGCATCGGGTTTATTGGCGTTATTGTTTAGCCAGAAAGATTCACTTCAGGCGGCTTTACCTGCCGGTTCGGACAGTTTACTTGGCTTTGACAATTTAGAACAATTGGTAAAAACAGCTCAAACCAATTTGTCCGGCACTTACAATTTTGCCGATAATCATACCTTTAACAGCGCACAAAACAGCAGTGCCAAAAGTAAGAGCATGGGCCGGTTGCCCTGGTTGTTGGTTGTTTTGCTGGCCGTATTGCTGTTTTGGTTATGGCGCAGTTGTGGTAAAGAGAACACCGAAGCGCTTAACCAAGGCGCCGGGCAGGTGGAGCAAACAATAAACGATACTACCCAAATAACAGGTGAAGCCTCCCGGGGAGCCGGCGAAGGGGCTGATATTGTTGTAAACCGGGCATCGCAGAGCGCACAAAATACATGGAAAGCATTGGGGAATTTCTTTACCAAAAAATTGCCCAATGGTGTTGAACTCAACATACCCGAACTTGGTGTTGAAAACAAACTCATTACCTTTATTGAAGACAAAACCAAACCGGTTGACAAAACCACCTGGTTTGAATTTGACCGCTTGTTGTTTGAAACAGGTAAAGAGGTGCTGAAGCCCGAATCGCAGGAACAATTGAAAAATATTGCCGAAATTCTGAAAGCTTACCCAAATGTAAATATAAAAATTGGAGGTTATACCGATAATTCGGGCGACCCGAAGGTAAACAAAAAATTATCGGAAGACCGCGCAAAAAGGGTAATGGCAGAACTGACCGGCTTGGGCATTCAAAGTACCCGCATGGATGCCGAGGGTTACGGCGATCAACACCCGGTAGCCTCAAATGATACGCCCGAAGGACGAGAGAATAACCGCCGCGTTGCTATAAGGGTAACCAAAAAATAAACGTCAATGCATAGCAGGTAAGAGGCTGCAGGAAAAGTATCTGTGGTTAAGTTTCGGGCTAATATTTTCTTTTTATTGCTTTGTGTTTCGCATATTTTTCGGATAAAATATTGTTTTAACCGCAAAGCCCGCAAAGGAATTAGCGCTCATCTGCAAGTTGTAAGTACTAGCTTTTCACTTTTCGTACAACTTCTGAGCATTGCAATGGCGACAATTTGCACACAAATCTGCCCAAAAAAAAGGCCGGCAATTGCTTACCGGCCTTTAACACAACCAACTCACTATGAAAAACAAATCTTACTCTTTCTTATTCTGCATGAATTTGCAGTTCACTTTACTGCACTTCTATTTGAAGGCTTACCGGTTTAGCGGCTTCTTTTTTGGGTAAAACCAAGGTAACTATACCATTGTTTTGTTTGGCAACTATAGCCTTTGCTTCCACTGTTTCGGGAAACTCAAAAGTACGTTTGAAGGGCGCAATGTTAAATTCGCGATGATTATACTTGCGCGTTTCGGTTTTTTCGGTTTCGGTTTTTTGTGCGCTGACGGTCAGGTAATTTCCTTCTACTTTAATGGTTACTTCGTCTTTGCTGTAACCGGGCAGTATAATTTCAATTTCAAAAGCATCTTTAGTTTCGGCAATATTCACTTTGCCTTCACAAAAATTTGTTGTTTGCGGAACCGCAAAACCAAAGTTGCGTAAATCGTTTGCCGGAACAAAATTAAATCTCATGGCTGCTCTATTTTTGTGATTTAAGAATTTATGATTACATTCTTATACCTTCAAAGCATGTGCCAAGTCGGGAAAAGGTGATTTTTGCGGTAATTTTAGCACCCGAAACGACATTTTGTCACAGTAAATGCAGCGAGGGGGTCATTTTGACAGGCTTAGTTTGAAAAGTTGGCACAGTTCACCATCTTATTGGTTTTTGAGCAGCAATTGAGGGTTTGCGCAGCAGTACCGGGTAGCAACTTAATGCCGGGTAAATTATGGCATGTTAATTCCGGCGGCGGCAGTTTGCTGTAATGCGGGTATTTGTTTTTGCAGGTAAACGGCAATGTCTTTAATAGCTTTATTTGCTTCGGGCAATATACGCCAATGAAAATGCCATACGTGTATCATATCGTTCCAAACCTGCAGGGTAACCTCGGTTCCTTGTTGCCGGGCTTTTTCGGCAAAACGCACCGAGTCGTCTAAAATTACCTCATCGGTGCCAACTTGTATAAGTATGGGCGGCAACCCTGCAAGGTCGGCATAAAGGGGCGAAATAAGCGGGTGCGTAGTTGGCTCATTAGCCGCATACCGGGCAGCCCATTCCGAAAGGAGATGCCCCAGGATAAGGGGGTCTTTATGCGCTTTTTCTGTTACGGAAGCGCCGGTAATAGCCAGGTCTGTCCAGGGCGAAATGCAAACGGCGGCGGCGGGCAGGGGTTGGTTGTTTTGTTTGAGGTAAAGGAGCGTAGCCAATGTTAGCCCCCCACCTGCAGAATCGCCGGCAATGCAAATATTTTGTGGCGGGTAACCTTGCTGCAACAGGTATTCATAGGCCGCAACAGCATCGTGCAAGGCTGCCGGAAACGGGTGTTCGGGTGCCAGGCGGTAATCTATTGCAAGGGCAGCAATACCTGCTTTTTTAGTAATTTTAGCTATTAAGGCCTTATGAGTGTTTACCGAGCCTGCGGCATAACCGCCACCATGCAGGTACAACATGGCTGATTTGGGGCTTAGCTTATGCGGTAAAATCCAGGCGGCGCTCATATTTCCGATAAAAAAACGCTTGAAGTAAATATTATCGGGCAAAGGGTGACGCGAGGCGATAAGTTCAAAGCCTCGCCGCATTTTGTTAATGTCTTCGTGGTGTTTTCGGGACAGGGTTATGTTTCGGGCCGAGCGGACGTATTGTTTTACAATGTAATTTTGAAAGCTTGCCATACGAATGGAACGGGTTAATTTGGTTAAAGAGGTTAAATAGTATCTGTGTTTTTTGCTGATAGCAAAGGGTTTACATGCATGTGGCGGTGAATAAAACGGGCAATATTACCGATAGCCCGGTTTGCTTCGGGTAATAAGCCCCAATGCAGTTGCCAGCCATGGATCATGTTTTGCCATACTTCCAGGGTAACATCAACACCATGGTTGCGGGCCATTTCAGCATACCGAACCGAATCATCGAGTAAAATTTCATGCGTGCCAACCTGCAGGAGGGTAGGAGGTAACCCCGCTGCGTTGCCATACAAAGGAGAGATAAGGGGGTTGAACAACGTTTCTTTTCCGGCATACTGTGTTGCCCATTCGGGTATTAGCTTGGCAATGAGCATTGGGTCTTTCCGGGCATTGTTTTTAACCGACTTTCCGGTACCTGCAAGGTCTGTCCAGGGTGAAAGGCATACTGCGACAGCCGGTAAAGCAGTATTGTTGATTTTAAGCGCCTGAAGCGTAGACAAAGCCAGCCCGCCGCCTGCCGAAGAACCGGCAATGCAAATGTTCTGTGGCAGATAACCTTGGTTTAACAGGTATTCATAAATTGCTACCGAATCTTGCAAAGCTGCCGGAAACGGGTGTTCGGGTGCCAGGCGGTAGTTAATGGCTATGGCCTTTATACCGGTTTCGAGTGCTATTTTTGCTATCAGTGATTTGGCTGTATTAATAGAGCCGGTTGCATACCCCCCGCCATGTAAAAACAATATAACCTTGTGCGGGTCTGCAACCTGTGGTAAAAACCATGAAGCCTCTGTGTTGCCTGCAAAAAAAGGACTGAAATGCACCTGTGGAGGCATGGGCAGGCGGTGTGTAATCCGCTCAAATGAATGGCGCATCCGGCTCACATTTTTATGCTGCCTGCCAACAATTACCACGCCTTTGGCAATATGCATTGAACCCCGCAGCACTATACTTTGAATACTTGCCATAAAAAACCCGCTTTTAGGACAGCAACTAAGCCACCAAGTTAAGGGTTTATTCTGTATTTTGCAAGTATCTGCATTTTATTTTTATTTGTTTAAAAATAAATAAAATGCTTTCCCGGCTCCGGTAAAACTGATTTGTCACGTTTGATGAATGGGCTATTTGCACAGCCCGATGCTTTTAATTACCTATGTTTATAAGCCGGCTGTATGATTTTCCGCCGGCATCGAGTTGGTATATATATTCGCCGGCGGGCAGGTTGTAACTGTATGAATCAAAGGAAAACTTGTAACTTCCCTTATTGTGGTAACTGTTAAACAGCGTTGTAAGCGGTTGCCCGGCTTTGTTAAGAATGCGCAGGCGTGCGTTACCGCCAACCAGCAGCGAGTATTTTATGATGGTATTGCCGGCGGTTGAAAAATCGGGTTGATGCCCTAAGAGTACGGCGGTATCATTGGAGCCAACCGATGGGGAGCAGGCATCTACCAGTCCGCTGAGGCGGGTAAAACTTTGCCCCATTATGGCATCAACAATAGCCGGATGCATGCAAAACCAATCTTGCAGTAAGGTGGCATACAACCTTCTGAAATCAATTTCTACAGGCAGGTTTCCGGGGCCAACCCAGTTGCTTTGCGCAATATTGGGCGGCGTACCTACAAAACCGTTGCCGCCAAGTCCGTCGCCAATGAGAATAATGGGGGCGGCTTCGCCGTGGTCGGTACCTAAAGAACCGTTTTGGAATACGCGCCGTCCAAATTCGGAATGGGTGGCAATTAAAACCTGTTGGTTGTGTCCGGTGGCAGCCAAATCATCGTAAAAAGCTTTTACGGCAGTACCAATTCGGGTTAGCAGGGTAGCGTGGCTGGTAAGCTGGTTGGCATGTGTATCAAAACCATCAATAGAGGCCATGTACACTTTGGTGCCCAAATTGCCTTTTATGAGGCGGGCAATAATGGCCAGGCTGTTTGCCAGGGAGTTGTTGGAAGGGTAGGTAACTGCGGCAGTTGAAGAATCGTAGGCGGTTTTTATGGTTTCGGAGTAGCGGAACGAACTGTTGGCCACTTGCCGCATAAACCCAAGTTCTTCGCCGTAGTAGCAATTGGGTATGTTTTCAATGTCGTATAATTGTCCGCTTTGGGCAATTTGGTAAAACTCGTTGGGATTGTTGATAACCAAAGACATATTTATACTTTCTCCTCTAAAAGTAAGGTTACTTTCAGAGCCTATCTGAATAGCAGGCGGAACACTTGGAGGTGCGTCTAAATAGGCCGGGTACTCCTGTTCTAAAAAACGCCCCACCCAACCCGAATTTACAAACTCATCGGCATCACTGGCGCTGGCCCATATATCGGAAGAGCGAAAATGTGACAGGTTTTGGCCGGGATAAGCCACGTTGTGTATTACCTTCATTTTGCCGTCAAGCCAAAGCGGGTTCAGGTTAGTCAAACCATTGTGCATACCAATTTGGGCGGTATTATCCAGCATAACAATATTGCCCATAGGCAGGGCAATTTGAGGCCGATGTGTGGTATAGGTTCCGTAATCGTAAACCGGTATAATGGTATTTAACCCGTCGTTGCCGCCTTTCAGGCGTATCAGCACCAGTACGCGGTCGGTATTGGCATTGCTAAGGGCAGCCAGTAACGGCGATTTTGCCAGGGCATGAACGGGTATTCCGCCCAACGACATGGCAGAACCGATTGTTGCCAATCCGCCGGTAAGCAAAAAGTTGCGGCGGCTCCATGCTTTATGGGCACGTTCATGCAATTTACCATGTTCCGGGGCACTGCCGTCTTGCTGCCCGTTTTTATTGTTTTGATGTAATTGGTGGTTATCGCACATATTAATAAACGTTTTTTTAAATTGAAAAAATGCGCTCCAAGGTATTCAAAGGCAAGAACCTGCCGGCAAATAGCTGTCCGGTGTGCCGTTAAGTGTTGTTTTTGTGTTTACCCTGCGTGTAATTTGTTTTTGTGTTTATGGTTAATACCAAACGGGGGCATCATGCCAGTTGAAATTCGGGCAGCCTGATGAGGTAACCCAACAGGGCATTAATTTGGTCGGGCGCTTCGGGCCAATCTAAGTTCCAGGAATAGTCTTCAAAATAGTTTTCCGGAATATCGGATTTAAACACCTGTGTAGCGGTATTATACATTTCGGGGTCCGACAAACCGTTAGGCAGCAGGTAATCGGCAATAGCGGCAGCCACCACAGACGGGTCGTTTGAGTCGTTGGTAAGGTCTTTTGCTAATTGCACCCAGTTATCTTTGGTAACGGTATCAACGCCGGCGGACAGGTAATCGCTTACAAGGTCCCACCGGCGGGTAAGGGTGTCTTCTGTTATCCACGCATGGTGGCCGGGCCAACCTGCCACATCAACCGGTTCAAAAAGCACCTGTCCCAACAGTCCGCAACCGTTGGCAACATAATCAAGAATGGTAGTGGTATAATTAATTTTAAGTTGGTGCAGCAGGCCTACAAAATAATCGGCCGGGCTTTTTATGGCAGCGCCTACAAAGGCATCGTCAAAGAAATGGTCGCTTTTAAACAGTTGCTTAAACACGGGCACCAATTCAAAGTTATTGTTTTGCAGGGTAGTTGCCAAAGCCGAAACTATGTTTTCATCGGGCACGTTGTAAACAAAGTGTTTGTAGATTTTTCGGCATATGTGGTGTGCCACTTCACTGCTTCGCTGCTGAAACAATATATCGTGTACATCGTCATAATTCCAGTTGCCGGTTTGCCCAAAAATGGTTTTGCTAAGATTGTCAAAGCGGGTGGGGTCGAAATAAGCATCTACGCAAGTACCGGGCGATGCGCGCCAGCCGGTAAGCGCTCTCGATGTTTCTATGATATCGGTTTGGGTATAACCATTTCCCTCGCCCAGGGTAAACAACTCGTATAATTCGCGCGCATAGTTTTCGTTGGGGTTGTTTTTGGTGCTTAGTGCGCCATCAAGGAAAATGAGCATGGCCGGTGTTTTACCTATTTCATACACAAAATCTTTAAGGTTGCCCAGGGCGTACTGTTGCAAGGTTAAATGGTATTGGTACAGGTATTTGGAGCATTGGTAGGTACTCCAGCCGGTAACAAAATGGTTGTGCCAGAACAGTACCAGTTTATCTCTGAAACCGTTTACCTCCATATCGGTAAGCAGTTGGCGGCGCCATTCCCGAAGGTGGTCGCGCATTTCATCATCGGCGTTATCGGTACTGCTGTAACCCGACAAAGGATTAAGGGTATAACTTGCCCAAACAGGTGTTGGTGAAGCGGGCAGGGTTGCCGCCTGGTCAACTATTTGGTCAATTAATGCCGAAGGGCTGAGCAACAATGCCGCAGTTACCTGATCGGGAGTAGCTCCAAACCCCATGCGGCGATACAGGTGTTCTACCCGGCGTTTATTCCATGGTTTGGCAACCGAGGGCACATAGGCGCCTATACCACCCGTTACACAATTTGTTGTTAACATAGCAAAAAAAGTTTTTGAATTTTACCCCAATTGGTGCAAAATTGGTAATTTTATTGCCCAATGCTTGCACATGGCAGCAAGTTAGAAATTTTTTTTCTACCCCATTAACGGAATTCAGTTTTTTTTGCAAATTTTTTCTCAAATTGCGCTGCCAATGCTTTCCAACACCTGTTTTCCTAAAATTTCTGCGTTATGATAAAACAATACTTGCCAACTGCCCGATGTGTATGGTTTACAGCCATTTTCCTCTTCATGTGGGTTTCAAAGCCTGCTTTTGCCGATGTAACCCTGTACTCGCAAAACTTTAACACCTGTACAGGTTTGGTTGCATCGGGCTGGACTACTTTTTCCATACCGGCCGGCGCAAACTGGACACTCGGAACCCCCGCCAACCCCGATGCCATGGGTTCTACCATGAACGGCTCTTGCTTTGTGTATTTTGATGATGACATTTTGGGTAACAATGCCTTGGCAAATGGGGTTTGGCTGCGCTCGGCGGCGGTAAATACCACCGGTTACGCTAAAATAACCCTCGAATTTGACCTGCATTTCCGGGCACACGATGTGCTTACCTCTTCGCTGGAAGTGTATGCATCAACTTCTACAACAGTATCGGGCGACCCCATTGCCATTTACCGCGAAAGTGTTACCGGCAGCTTATATTCTCAAAATGCCCATCAGGTACTCGACATTTCAGACTACCGCGGTGCAACCACCTATATTTTCTTCCTGTACAAAGACGGCGGCGGACAATCGTGGTGGGCCGGCATTGATAATTTTGTTATTAATGGTACTTCCAGCGTTACCTGTGCCAATGCCGAAACCATTACCCCCGGAAATACCTGCGCCGCCGGCGCTAATGCCCTGAACACTTTTAATGGCGCAATGCCTTCCTGCAATACCAATACCGACGGGGCTGTCTGGTATAAATTTACCGCCCCATCGCCTGCCGTTACCATTAATACTCATGCCGCATTTAACGACCTGCTTACCGTTTTTGGCGGAACCTGTGCCGCCCTTACCGAAATTGCCTGCCAGGGCAGCGACCTTTACGGGTTTGAAGGTGAACGCAAATACCTTACCGGGCTTACGGCCGGCAACACTTACTACCTTCGCATAAGCGGCATTACCAATACCTTTGGCGCACCACAAGGCAGCTTTTGCCTCGAAGTGCTAAACGGCGGCAGCAACCCCGTTGCACCCGGCAACGACCTCTGCAACAATGCCATACCGCTTACGCTTAACCAAACCTGTACCACTGCCAACGCTAACAACAACGCCAACTTTGACGGACCCGTACCTGCTTTAAATAACAAAGCCGACCACAACATCTGGTATTCTTTTGCTGCGCCGGCAAGCGGAAATGTGCTGATAACCGCCGATGCCAATTTTTCCGATGTGCTTACCCTGTTTAGCGGCAACTGCGCCGGCACACTTACCGAAGTTGCCGGAACCGATATGGGAAGAGAACTTCGGGCAAGCGCATTAACCCCGGCGGCAACTTATTACCTGCAAGTGAGCAGCAATTTCAATTCGGTGCAGGGTAGTGTATGTGTTGAGGTAATAAGCCTGCCTGCCGTACCGGCAAACGATGCCTGTGCCAATGCCGTATTGCTGACCGTTGGAGCAACTAACTGCACCCCGGGCACCAACATAATGGCTACTATGGACGGACCCAACCCCACCTGCGAAATTTTCCCTGATGCTTCCATCTGGTACCGATTTGTGGCTCCGGCATCGGGTAAAATACGCTTAAACACCGGCGCCGGTTTTGTGCATACCGCAGCCCTGTATTCGGGCAATTGTGCAAGTTTAACCCCATTTGCCTGCATTGACAACCCCGACCGCTGCGGAGCGCCGGTACTCATTACCGGCCTGACCCCGGCCGCAACCTATTATCTGCAGATTTCTTCGGCAAAAAATCCTTTCGGGTATGTGTATGGCGATGTGTGTGTGCGCATTACCGATGGCAATATTAACCCCGTTAAAGCCAAGGTTAAAGCCATTCCCGAAGGCCTGTATGACCTCAACACAGGGCTGCTGCGCACTACCCTCAACAGCCTGGGCGTAATACCAACCGAACAGCCCTTTAACCAGTTGCCATGGAACTACGCCGGCAGCGAATGTATTAACATACCGCCTTCAAATATGGCAGACTGGGTGTTGCTCGAACTGCGGAGCGCCGCCAACTCCAACACGGTTATTGACCGGAAAGCCGCCCTGCTGCTAAGCGACGGCACCATTACCGATATTGGCGATGATGGCATTACCTTCCTGAATGCCGCCGCCGGAAACTACTATATAGTTGTGCGCCACCGAAACCATATTGCCGTACTAAGCAACGCACCGGTAACCCTGCCCAACACCACTGCCTACAGCTTTAGTTCGGCCGCAGGGCAGGCAATGGGCGCAAACCAGCTTAAAAACATGGGCAACGGTGTTTTTGCACTGCGTGCCGGCGATTTTAATGCCGACGGCGTGGCAACCGTAGCCGATTTTAACCTCTTTATGTCAGAATCGGCGGGGGTAAACGGCTATTTTGGTGCCGATGCCAATTCTGACCGCATGGTTACCATTGCCGACTTTAACCTGTACCAGCCCAATGCGGGCGCAATCGGTATGCCGCAAATTCGGTATTAGGGTATTATGGCAAATTTACAAAAGAGGGCTGCCCAGCAAACAGCCCTTTTTTATTGTTTTCAGATAATTTAACGCGAGGTTGGAATAAGATTGGGGAAATTTGCAAACAAATACCTATAATTACTCTTGTAAAAAATGTTGCTTTTTAAACTAAAACCCTTATAAAATAAGTGTTTCAAGCTCCCCCCTTTGCAAGGGGGGGCTGGGGGGGGTAATTTTGCACCTTACTGTACGCTTTCATTTTTACTCTTTTTTGCATGATTAATGACCAAATATAGTGTTCTATCCATTTAATTTTATGAACTTAATTAAGCCCCGAGTACTCGGGGTTAAAACATTGGCAACAATATTTTTAACCAATAGCGACCTTTGCCCAACCCTTGCGAACCTTGCGGTAAAAG
>MTCR01000117.1 GCA_002212725.1 Sphingobacteriales bacterium TSM_CSM
CTCCCAAATGCCGCAGCAAGCAACTTCTGTTACCTAATATACTGAAAAGTTAGGGCTTAATAGCTCATGATAAACATTGTACATTGCCGTATCAATTTGTGCATCAAACATAGCTTGGTTGTAGGGATGTGCCATGCCACCTTCGGGAACAAGGTGCTGACCACCTTCGTAATAAATAAGAGGTAAATTGTAGGTATTGGCAGTAGCTTTGTTGCCTGCAAAAACAGTTTTTAATTCTGCAAAAGATTTGCGTGTAAGCCTGATAACATCTGCGGGCGTGGCACCGGCTCCCAAAATGTCTAAACTGTCGTAATAGTAAGGGCGTAAATCAATGTAGGCGGCAGGCGAGAGTGCGTCGGCACCGCCATTGGCACTTAAATAGTTCATGACCTGCTGCCCTACCCATGGATTTCCGTTTTGACAAGCTGCAACCCGCACCACGCGGTTGCTAAATGATGCGCCAAAAACCGATGCCCAAATATCAAACACACGGTCGGCAAAGTAGGCATACTTTTGCGCCAAATTGGGCAGCGAAGCGGGTCCGTTGGTATTTACCCAATTTTGTTCGAACCACATTACGGGGTTCCAAAGTTCGTTGCTGTATTCAAGGTAAATTTTGCTGTTTGTGTTCAGGCTGTCTCTGAAAAAAATAGCCATTTCGCGTATATAGTTGGTATCGGCTTGGGCGGGTACATTAATCCAGATATCTTTTTGGGTAATGTTGCCCAGTTGTATGATATGTTCGTAAGCGCATCCGGCATGTGGCGATGAGGTGGCATAAGTTCCTTGTGTATAATAGGAGGGTTTCCGGCGACTTTCCCATGTAACAAGGTCGTTGCCGTTGGTAAAAGTCCATGATGTAAAACGCAATACCGAGAAGGGAGCTATTTTATCTAAAAAGGCTTGGTTGAAGGGTTGCGTTTGGTAGGTAAATTCGGTGCCGGGCATCAGTACGCGGATATTGCGCACGTGGTCTGCCGCACTTGACGTGAGAATTTTAAGAAAAATACCCGCATTACTTGGTGTAGCAACATTAAAGGCAACACGTCCGGGTGTAGTGCTTGTTACAGCAGCATCGCCACCTAACTGAAATGTGCCTGTGCCGTCGTACAACATCACGTATTCGCCCGATGGATATTGTCCGTTGATGTTGTTGAGCATGGTGGTTGCCACTACCTGGGGCTGTGTTTGCCCCGCTACCGTTACGGGCAGCGAAAGCGGATAGCCATCGGCATCTAACGAAATGGAAGTCAATACATTGGTGTTGCCCGGCGAAGTGCTGTTGTTGTTTTGTGTTGACCACAGCAAACACGATTTCATTACATCAACCATTGCTTGTTCATACTCTCGTTGCCAAAGGTTAAATCCGCGCAAGTTCATTCCCGTTTCCATACAATTGTTTTGTGCAAAAAGCCGGCAATTTGCCGTTGCAAAAAGAAATGTAAACAGTAATAATTTTTTCATTGAAATGCGTTTTACCTGGATGTGTTTATAATGTTTTTGCCCTTTTTAAGGAATACTTTGCTGCACCTGTACCGTTCCGGCCGTGTCATTGTTCCACTGCACGGTAATGGTATTGGTGCCTTGCCCGCTTATGATAGTGCCGCCGGTTACTGTCCAATTGTAGGTGCTGCCGGTTATAGCGGGTGTGCTGTAGGTATAGGTTTGGTTAGCGCAAACATTGGCAAATGAACCGGTCACTCCGTTTTGAGCAATAGCCGGTGCAGGAGTTGGATTTACGGTTACGTATAATTGGGCATAACCTCCGGGTCCGTAAGTATTGACTCCCCGCACCACGATATTGCCCGAAGTAGCCGCCGCACCAAAATTGACAGAAATGGTATTGGTACTGCTTGTACCGGTAACACCCGAAGGCAGGGTCCAACTATACGAAGTGGCGTTTGGAATGGATGGTACCGAATAAGTTACGTTATTCGTGCCCGAACAAACGGTACTAAGCCCGCTTAAGACACCGGCACAGCCGGGAATATGATTTTTTACTACCCGATAAAGCAAAAAAGTAACAGCTTCCATACCCGACGGATAGGAATTGGTTAAGCCGCATACCGATACGCCAAGGCAAGTATCCTGAATCATTTTGCTTCTATAACCCCAGGTAGTGCCGCCATGCCCCCAGTATGTTTTTCCCTGAGTTGTTTCGCGCGATAACCCCAGTCCATATTGATAAGCAGAATTACCGGTAGAAACAAAAGTAGTCATTTCATTTAACGAGCTTTGGCTTATCAATTGACCTGAAAATAAGGCATTGTACCACTGTGCCATTTCTCGGGAGGTAGAAAACAGCGCGCCGGCACAACCCGCAGCCGTATTTAATCCTACCCGTGAGGTATCGTTATAATCCGCTCCATTCCACCACCGGTGGGCAAGAATGCCGTTTTCGGGTTCTTCCACGTCATAAAAAGTGCTGTCCATATTTAGCGGCGTAAGAATACGGTTGCGGATAAGTTGCGAGATATGTGAACCTGTGGCGCTTTGTGCTACCATACCCGCCAATACGTAGTTGGTATTGGAGTAGCCCCAATTGGTTTCGGGTGCAAACAAGGGCGCACCTACCCAGCCCATTACTTCTTCGGGTGTAAACACGCGCGTTGGGTTGGCTATAATTGTATCCATCCAGGGAGGGGCAAAAAATGGGTCGGCAACGCCGCTTGTGTGGTTGAGTAGTTGTCGGATAGTAATGTTCGGGTTAATATTGGCGTAGGTAGGCAGCCATTCATTCAACTGGTCGTCCAGGCTCAGCAAATTTTCTTCATCGAGCATAAGCATTACCGTTGCCACAAACAATTTGCTGTTGCTGGCAATGCCCATGCGCATATCGGGCGTAATGGACTGTCCGGTGTATGAATTACCTGTAACACCTGTCCAGAAGCCCTGCCCGGGTATATACACCGATGCCTCCATGCCCTTAATGTTGGAAATCTGCCCCACGTAGGTATTTAGCGTATCCTGCAGCATGGTTGCCAACAATGGATTAAATGTTTGTGCTTGTATAGGTTGAAACAAACAGCAATAAAGCAAAAGAGCGGTAAATTTTTTCATTGTATAGCTATTTAAAAAATTAAGGTGCCGTTTGATGCACCTGTACTGTTCCTGCCGTTCCGGTATTCCATTGCACAAGGATTGAGTTTGTGCCTTGTCCGCTCAAAATTGTTCCGCCGCTAACCGTCCATACATAAGTAGTGCCGGGTGGGCCGGGCGGTGTTGAATATACTTCGCTTGCATTACTGCAAACAGTATTGCTTCCTGTAATAACGGGTACAGGTCTGTTGGGAATATTATCCAATAGTGCCTGATATTTGGGTGCGGTGGTTATATAAGGCGGCTGAATGTCTATATCGTTCAACACACCCCACGAACCATACACACTTTCCTGCGGACTTGCCAAACTGAAATTGCCCGCCAATGTACAGCCCCAGGTGCGTATGGTATCCAGCACTTCGCTGTATAAATCATAAATGCCTGTGGTGTATTGGGCATCCCACATGGCCTGCTGATAATCGTAGGGAATGCCAAATACATTACCCACAAAATGCTGTCCGCCTTCGTAGGTTGCTATTTGTTTGCCAAACAATTTGATTTGTTCATAATCGCGTTTAAAGTAAGGAAGGCTGTTATACCAGGCATTTCGGGCATTGTCAATAATGTTTTGCGGCGAAGAACCTGCATTCAGAACCGGGTTTCCCGATGCGCTGTGGTCAAGCCCGAAATAGTGCGTTGGCGAACCATAATCCCACTCGCTTTGGTCTAATTGCGACAAAATTTGTTCGTTCAAATAATTGTAGGTAGTTTGTATGCCCAATACGCGTTTTACACGGCCGCTTTGTGCGCCAAACACACCATGCCAGATTTGAAAAATGCGCTTTGCTTTTTCGGCATATGCACGGGCATAGTTGAGGTTGCTTGGGCGGTTTTGGTCGTTATAGTGCGATTGGTCAAAAATCCAGTTCCACACTTCATTGCTGTACTCTAAGTAAATGTTGCTGTTTGGATTCAGATTATCGCGAAACAGGGTTGCCATTTGCGTAACATAGTTGTCATTGGCGGCGTGCGGCACACAAATCCACACATCTTTTTGGGTTTGATTGGCCAGTTGTATCATTACCTCATAAGGCACGCCGGTGGGTGTGGCGTAGGTGAAGTAACTTGTGGTGGAGCGGTTTGCCCAATCGGTAACAGGGTTGTTGTTGGTATGCCCCCAATCCATAAACCTAAGCATTTTAAACGGGGCAATTTTATCTGTAAACCCTTGGTAGAAAGGGTTGGCATTCAGGTCGGCAAATTCATCGGCAAGGCGCAGTAAGCGTATGTTGCGTATATGGTTGCCCATACTGGAAGTAAGAATACTTACAAACAGGTTGTAGTTAAAATTAACGGTAAACTGTATTCTGCCGGGGATATTGCCGGTAATGGTTACCCCGCCGCCTACTTCTATAGTGCCGCTGCCATCATAAAGCAAAACATATTGCTGCCCGGCTACCAGATTGGTGCCGGTAGGACTTTCGGAAGAAATAACGTAGCGCACCACTGTATTGGAGCCTGCTGTGGTAGTTTGTGGAATATGGGTGGGGTAGCCATCGGGGTCAAAACTCATCTGGTCTGAAATTCCGGGCACATTCCAACAAAAACAAGTAGTTGTGTAGGGAATGGGTTCGGGGCGCACGTGTTTAAAGAGGTTTTTCATTGGTCGTTCCACGCCCCAATCGGCAAAACCACTCATGTTGGTGCCAATGTCCATGCTGCAGGCATCGGGTTGCCAGCCTGCACAAGTGGTGCTATCTGTAACCATGTGTAACTCAAACGCATCGGTACAGCCGCCCACACCGCTTGTTGCGGTAAAATTATATACACCCGCTGACAGATTTAGGTATTGGTTGCCGCTTGTAACGGGCATGAGTACGTTTAACGAATTGCGCAGTTCAAAACTTACGCCCGGTGCAGCATTTACGGTAATATGCCCGTTATTGTTGCCGCACGAAGGCATGTTATTAACGGTAAAAGAGGTTTGGCATGGATAGGTATTATTTTCATCAAGAAGTGTAATGCTCTGATAAGCAGTATGTTGCAACCCTAAGTTATCGGTTACGGTGAGCGACGCGTTAATAGTACCCAAAACGTTGGTGTAGTTATGATTTACCGATACTCCTGTTTGCGTGGGCGAACCATCGCCGAAGTTCCACGTGTAGGTGAGGGTTTGTCCTTCGGGGTCGGTTGAAGCGCTGCCGTTAAAATTGACGCTTAAAGGCGTTTGTCCCGATGTGGGTGTTGCAGCAATGACGGCAGTGGGCGGCAAATTAACCGTAACGGTATTGTCGGGAGCTACACAAGTGTAGGATATGGCAAAACGCAACTCATCGGCGGCGCCACTTGCGGCGTTATTACCCAAATAAACTGCAGCACTGCGAATAACATTGGCAGCGCCGCTGTTTTGTGTAATAGTAGGCACAGGGGTAGTATTGCCCAAAGTGGCCGGGTTTACATACAGGGCAACATTGGTATTGCCCGGGTTAAAAATGATGCGCAGTACCATAAAAGCTGCTGTACCGGTAGTTACAGGCACCGATGCAGGGTAATAATTGCCATTTAAGCGCAATGTCCAACGGCGTTGCCCGCCCACATCGGAATTGGCACTGCCAAAATAGCCTGCGGCAATATGCTGCGAAGCACAGCCCGAACACCAACCTATACTGCCGTCGTTGTGCAAATCTATCCACACCGGTTCGTCGTTGTTTTCATCTTTGCGCAATAAAAAACTTGCCCAAAGTGTGTCGCCTGTTTGCGTGCCAATGCCGTTGTCGTATTGGGCAACATAGTTGGCAAATGCGCCGTTTTCGCTTACATCTAAGCGCCTGCCGGCAGTAAGGTAGGCGTAGCCCCCCGTAGTATATCTGCCCAGGGTTTGCAGCGCCCCAAACGACAACGACCCGCTGCCGTTATTGATTTGAAAACCCGGAATGGTGTTGTTTTCATTTTGCACATTCCACACGCCGTTCCAGCCGGTGCCGCCGCTTAATCCGTTTAAGGGAATATTGGCGCTGTTATCAAAACCGTCGTAGGCAAGGTAGGTGCAGGGTTGGGCGTTGGTAATAAATATGCTTAAAAGGCCGAAAATAAGAAAAAGCGTTTTTTTCATGGTGTTTGAAGCAGGTTGTGAGTTAAGTTAAGAATGTCTTGAGGTGTTACGCCAGACTTGTATAAGCAAAAACAAGCAGGCCGGCGGCAGAAAAATATCCGGCGCGTTTTGCCTTCCATTACTTTGCAAGAGTAACAATAATTAAGTATTTTGCAAAGAAAGAAAATATTTGTAAAAACTGCAAAAAAAACAATTTTTTACACCTTAATTGATACCATGCTTCAAACCAATTGAATAACTTTGCTCGCATATTTTAAATATTAAACAACCAAAATTACATGAAAACAAAATTATTATTATTATCAGTCATACTGTTATTAAGCGCATGTTCGCCAATTATAAAAACGCAAACGGCCAAAACTATGCACATTTATGGCGGTGGAGTTATACAAAAACCGGTTGTAGCGGATTTAGATGTTGATGAAAATAAAGTAAAAGGTACCGCGACTGCATCGGGAGAATCGGTAGAGGCGGTTAAACAACAGGCCATTGTTAGCGCCCTTAAAAAAGCAAACGCCGATGTTTTGGTTGAACCCACTTTTGAAACAGAAATAAAAAACGGTCAAATTACCGCCACTGTAACCGGTTTTCCGGCAACATATACTAATTTTCGCCCCATCAAAGAGGGGGATTTGGAGTTGCTAAAAGCAGGAGTTATACATAGAGCCGAAGTGTATGAACCCGAGCAGCAAAAGAAAAAGCGCGGAGCGGGCGTGTTTTTTGGAATTCTTTTAGGAATTAGCGCTGTAGTGGGTATTTTAGCGGCTGTTTTATAATTGTGCCCTGCTTTTTAACCTGCCAAACAGCAGCCATGCCAGCAAAGAAACCACTACCACTGCAAACCACAAGGCATTATACCCAAGGTGGTAAATAATTTGCGTACCCAGGAGCGGTGCCAGAATGTTGGCAAAGGCGTAGGCAATTCCGTAAACCGAGGTATAAGCGCCTTCCTGCAACGGGGGTGCGTATTTGGTTGCCCACGAAATGCTGAACGGCATGACCAATATTTCACCAAACGAAATAAACACCATATACGCAATAGCCGCCGCCCAACTGTAAGCCGGCGGCAGGGTAAGCATGAGGTAGCTCAGAACATATACCAATAAACCAAGCCGAATAATCCAAACCGCCGGCCGAAAGCGCTCCAGGCGGTGTACCAGCGGCATTTCGGTTATTAACACCACCGCCCCGTTTATGGCAGAAACACAGCCAATGGTAAATTCGTTCCAGCCATATACCTGTTTAAAAAAGGGCGGTATTGTCCATACAATTTGCATAAAGGCCAAAGCACCCAAAAAGGTGGCAAAGGCAAACAGCATATATACCGGGTCTTTATAGGGCGATATACCGGCTATGAGTGGTTTTTCATCGCGGGGTTTGGCTGCATTGTTGTTTTTAGCGTGTACTTCGGGTACAAACAACAGCAGGGCAGCGGCCGAGGCAAAACAGGTAATGGCATCGGCCCAAAAAATATACTCCCAACTTTTGGTAATAAGCCAGCCGCCTACGGTAAGGGCAAAGGTAATAGCCATGTTAAACGACAGGCGCATTAAAGAAAACGAACGGGTACGGTTAAAAACAGTACTGTTGAAACTGATGGCTACGGTATTTGCCGGCCGGAATGCTTCGGAAACTGTATTTAACCCGAACAAAACCAGACACAACAGGTAAAAATTCTGTACCTGCATAAGCAACAGTATCATTAGCCCGGTGGCAGTTAAAGAAAATAACTGTACCTTTTGGTAGCCTAATTTATCGGTAAAATAACCGCCCAACTGATGCCCCAAAACCGCACCCAGTCCATATATTGACATGGCATACCCGGCTTCTGCAATGCTGTATTGTAACGCCCCCGTTATGTAAAGCGATAAAAAACACATAATCATGGCGCCACTGCGGTTAATCAAATTAACCATAGCCAGCAGCCACACCCTGTGCGACAAGCCTTTAAACGGTGTGAGTATGCCCATAAAACAGGAGCTTGATGCCGAAAAACTGCAAAAGTCTTTATTTTCAGCCGGTTTTTAATGCATCGTGCTGCTGTTGGTAAAAATAAACTACGGAAGGGTTTGCTCAACGTTAACCGTGCCCGAAGTAACACCGGTATTCCATTGCACGGTAATCTGGGGTGTGCCCTGCCCCGATGTAATGACGCCGCCCGTTACTGTCCAGGTATAAACGGCATTGGGCACCGCCGGAACCGAATAAGCAGCAACGCCATTTGTGCAAACGGTGGCGCTGCCGGTAATGGCAAGTTGCAATTCGGGTATAATGGCGGTAAGTTTTTGCCACATTTGGTCAACAAAAACCACCGGTACGGCGCCGGCATCGGGCGCATCGCCCATGCGCACAACCACTAAATTGTTGCCCGGCACTACATTCAATACCTGCCCGTTTTTACCCAATGCCGAGTACATACTGGCCGGTGCGTGCGGCGTAGAGCAACCCGGAAACACAAATTGCACCGTGGGCAGCATGAACGAAGTTTTGCCGTTTAGCCATGTAAGGTAGCCGTAAGAAAGGTTCAACTCTTGTGAGGTGTTTACCATCTGCTCCAGATAACCGGCATCGGTCATTATTTGGTTGCCGTTCCAGTTGCCATTGTTTAGCAGCAACAAACCAAAGCGCGCCATGCTTCGGGCTTTGCTGAACAATACGTTGTTGTAGCCTAATTTCACGTAAAACCCGTTCATGCCGGTGGGGTTTCGCACCTTGTTTATAAAATACTGGTTTAAAGTGGTGCCGGTGGCGTTTTCAATTACTCCGTCAAGCAGGGTATAGGGTGCGTTGTGGTAAGCCCAGCGGGTTCCGGCATTGGCAATGCAGGTAAGGCAGGAGGGCAAGGTACAATCGGGGTCGGCCACAACGTCATTAAGGCCGGTGGTCATGGTCAATTGGTGGCGTATGGTTATTTTTTCTTCTGTTTCGGGCGCGCAACTTGTCCAGCCGGTTCCAAGGTAATGCGAGGTAGTGTCTGTTATAGATAAAAATCCTTCCTGCTGTGCCATGCCAACCAAAAAAGCGGTCATGGTTTTTCCCGCCGATGCCCAATACCAAAGACTATCCTGGGTAAATGTGCCAAAATATTGCTCCAGTACAATTTTGCCGTCTTTCAGCACTATAAAGGCTTTGGTATTGTTTACAGATAAAAAATCATAGAGCGAATCAATCTGCCCTGTGTTCCAGCCCAATGATGCAGGCGAAACGGTTTCCCAGGTATTGCCCGTGTTGGGCGGAAAATACAGGGTTTGCGCATAACCGCCGGTTAACCCGATACCAAACAAAAACGTTATAACAAACAGTATTACCCGATGAAAGAAGGATTTCATGATAAAAATATTTAAATTTGTTTAGTGTATAAAAGTTTACCAAACTACTATTTTTCCCGATGCTGCCTGCCCCGCTGCATTTATTGCCCGATAGAAATACAACCCCTTGGGCAAACCGAGCAACACAGGCTGTTCGGCCGAAAGCAGCGAAACGCTTTTGCATAATTTGCCCGATGTGTTGTACACAGTAACCGCTACACTGCCTGTAATGTTGGGTAAATAACGAACCCAAACAGCGCCCTGCGCCGGGTTTGGGTACACCTGCAACCAATTGCCCGATTCGGTAAACGGTGAAACAGGGGGTTGTTCAACGGCAGTCATGGTAGAATCGGGCGCTTGCAGGGTATGGGCATTTATTTTCAGCAGCAGCCCGTCGGCCTGATGGTTGCCGGTGGCATAACCATTGCCGAAACTGCCTGTTTCGCCGGTAATATACAGGTAATTGCCGTGTAATACGGCATCATGGGCAGTTTCTTTATATGCACCACCCCAAATAAGCGAGTCGAGCAATATGCCTTCACCGGAATATTTAAGCACAAAAATATCATAATCGCCGTTGCCGTAGCTCGATGTAGCGCCTGCCACATACACCACGCTGTCGGCATCGGCCACTACGGCGCGGGCATCTTCGGCTCCGGTGCCGCCCCACAACCTGCTCCAAAGCAACTGCCCGGTACGGGTATATTTGTTGAGGTAGTTTTGCGAACCATTGCCATAGCTGCCGGTATAACCCACCACATATAACATGGAGTCGGCGCTTATGGTTAAACCCAACGCATCGTCATACAGCCAGCCTCCCCAGGTTACATGCCATTGGTAGCCGCCATCTTGCCTGCTAAAACAGACCAACCCCATATCGCCGTCGAGCGAGCCAATATTGGCGCGGTTTACATGTCCGGCGGCATAAATATACTGGTCATCGAGGGCCAAATGCCCGTTAGCGCCGTCAAATCGGGCAAGGTTTTCGTAATCCCACCAGTTATGCCAACTATTTTGCCCGTTCAGGTCTGTTTTGCCAATAAGGAAATCCATATCGGTTGTTTGCCCCTCTGTCCAGCCCGAAAGGTAAATGCCATCGGGTTCAATGGCAAGCCCGTCAATTTCTTCATAACCAAATCCCCTGCTCCATACATTATGCCAGTTCAGGCTGCCGGTTTCGGTTTGGTAACACAATAGCAGGGCATCGCCGGTATTTGGCAGGGCAGTAGAATCTTGCCTTCCGCCTAAATACACCCTGTTGCCGCTTACTTTTGCCACAAAGGCAATATCGTTAAAAGCGCCGCCCCACGATGGGCTTTGCCAAATGGTTTGCCCGGTGGAAGGTTCAATTTTATACAACACTATGTTGTAATACCAGTAAGGAAACTGGTCTTTCTGTTCTACCGCCCAATAAATATTACCTTCGGCATCGGTGGCTACTGCCCAGGCGCGGTCTTCGCCGGTTAACCCGCGGGTGGTGTACCACAATTGGGCAAAAAGGGGCTGAAAGGTGCATAACAGCAACATGCAACAAACAAGGGTAACTATAAAGAGACGCATGGCGTATGGTTTTAGGCGGTTAAAAAATGCTTTATACCACCCGAAGTTACATAAAAAGTAACTATTCAGGTGCTATCTGTAAATCTTGGCATTTTCTTTTGTTCCCTGCTGATTGGCAGCATTGACCATAAAGTGCAAGAAAAAACTTTGCGTTCTTTGCGGTAAAATGAAAGGTTCGGTTAAGAACATCACCAACAAAGGTACAACCTAAATAAGTACAATTTATCCAACTCCTCATTACGAGCACGGTGTACCTGTGTACTGCCCGTTTTTTAAAAATGGTTGGCTGCTCTGTAAACATCGGTTTTACTATTTTTTTGCGGCTGTTTTTTTAAAACAACCCTTAGTTTTAAGTATTTCGGGGCGGGTAAACCCAAGTTATCCACAATTAGTGGAAAAAATATGCTTGCACGTAAAACAGGGTGGTTGTACCTTAGAGTCGCCTTCTGCTTCAATTCAAATAATGCCATAGGGGTATAACCGTTACCACCCGTAAAGTTACCCCAACATGTGCAGATGACCATGTTTTACCAATTAAACAAAACTAACCAATGAACATCAATGAACCCATTTTGATGGAGAACAAGGAGCGCTTTGTGCTGTTCCCCATTAAATACCCCGAAGTATGGAAAATGTACAAACAGGCAGAAGCCAGTTTTTGGACCGCCGAAGAAATTGACCTTGCCCAAGACCTTACCGACTGGGCTAAATTAACCAACGAAGAAAAACATTTTATTAAGCACATTCTGGCGTTTTTTGCCGCAAGCGATGGCATTGTAAACGAAAACTTAGCCATTAACTTCATGAACGATGTGCAAATACCCGAAGCACGCTGTTTTTACGGTTTTCAGATTGCCATAGAAAACATACACTCCGAAACCTACAGCCTGCTTATTGATACCTATATTAAAGACCCCGCCGAGCGAAACTACCTCTTTAATGCCATAGAAACCGTACCCTGCGTAAAGAAAAAAGCCGAATGGGCGTTGCGTTGGATACAAGATGCCCCCTCTTTTGCACACCGGCTTATTGCCTTTGCATCGGTTGAAGGCATATTTTTCAGCGGCAGTTTCTGCTCCATTTTCTGGCTCAAAAACAGGGGAGTAATGCCGGGGCTTTCGTTCAGCAACCAACTGATAAGCCGCGACGAAGGGCTGCACTGCGATTTTGCCTGCCTGTTGTATGGCATGTTGCAAAACAAACTGTCTTATGAAGAGGTAAAAGCCATAATTTGCGAAGCAGTGGAGTACGAAAAAGAGTTTGTTACCGATGCACTGCCCGTTTCTTTAATAGGAATGAACGCCGTACTCATGCAACAATATATAGAGTTTGTGGCCGACCGCCTATTGGTAGCTTTGGGTTATGAAAAGGTTTACCACACAAGCAACCCGTTTCCGTTTATGGAAATGATAAGTTTACAAGGTAAAACCAACTTTTTTGAAAGCCGGGTTTCGGAATACCAGAAAGCCGGCGTAATGTCCGAAAAATCATCGCAGGTCTTTGCCCTCGACGAAGATTTTTAACTCCATATTCCCAACCCTTAAACAATATTGCTTAACCCAAACAACCCATACCCAAAACTTACCTGACCATGTAGTTATAAAAATCTCCTGTTTTATACAGGATTGGCGCATGTTTTCCCACTTCGTGCCACTGCAAACAGGCGTGGCACGATTTTTTGTAACCCTCTTTAAAGGCAATCAGCCCACACTATTACTAACCATTTTACACAAACAACATCATTTAAAACACCCCACCATGTTTGTAATTAAACGAAGCGGAAAAAAAGAAGCCGTATCCTTAGATAAAATTCTGCGGCGCATACAAAACCTTTGCAACGGGCTTAATAAATTAGTTGAACCGGTAGTTATATCGCAAAAAGTGGTACAAGGCCTGCGCGACGGTATTACCACTACCGAATTAGACAACCTGGCTGCCCAAACCGCAGCAGCCATGAGTACCCAGCACCCCGATTACGGTGTGCTGGCCGCCCGAATTGCCGTTTCTAACCTCCACAAAAATACCCGCGAATTGTTTTCGCGCAACATACGCGACTTGTTTCGGTACATTGACCCCAAAGTGGGTAAAGCCGCACTGGTATCAAAACGCCTGCACGATATAGTGCAAGCCAATAAAGACCGCCTCGACAACGCCATAGACTATACCCGCGATTTTGATTTTGACTACTTCGGGTTCAGAACTCTGGAACGCTCCTACCTGCTTAAAATGCACGGCAAGGTAGCCGAGCGTCCGCAACACATGTTTATGCGCGTGTCCATAGGCATACACATGGAAGACATTGATGCCGCCATTGAAACCTACCACCTCATGTCGCAAAAGTGGTTTATACATGCCACCCCCACGCTGTTTAACGCCGGCACGCCCAAACCCCAGCTATCCAGTTGCTTTTTGCTTACCATGCAAGACGACAGCATACAGGGCATTTACAACACCCTGAAACAATGTGCCGAAATTTCGCAATCGGCCGGCGGCATCGGGTTAAGCATTCACAACATCAGGGCAAAAGGCAGCTATATTAAAGGCACCAACGGCGAATCAAACGGCTTGGTGCCCATGCTGCAAGTGTTTAATGCCACCGCCCGATATGTTGACCAGGGCGGCGGAAAACGAAAAGGCGCTTTTGCCATTTACCTGGAACCCTGGCACGCCGATATTTTTGAGTTTCTTGACCTCAAGAAAAACCACGGTAAAGAAGAAATGCGTGCCCGCGACCTGTTTTATGCCCTGTGGATACCCGACCTGTTTATGCAGCGCGTAAAAACCGATGGCAACTGGTCTTTGTTTTGCCCAAACGAAGCCCCCGGCCTGTGCGACTGCTACGGCGAAGAATTTGTGCGCCTCTATGAACAGTATGAGCGCGAAGGCAGAGCCAGAAAAACGGTAAAAGCCCAGGAACTGTGGTTTGCCATTCTCGACTCGCAAACCGAAACCGGCACGCCCTACATGCTTTACAAAGATGCCGCCAACCGCAAATCGAACCAGAAAAACCTCGGAACCATACGCTCCAGCAACCTCTGCACCGAAATTATGGAGTTTACCTCCAAAGACGAAGTAGCCGTGTGCAATCTGGCTTCCATAAACCTTAGCAAATTTGTGGAAAACGGACAATTTAACCACCAAAAACTGTTTGAAATTACCCAAACCGTAACCCGAAACCTGAACAAGGTAATAGATATTAACTACTACCCTGTGCCCGAAGCAAAACGCTCCAACATGCGCCACCGGCCCGTCGGAATCGGGGTGCAGGGACTGGCCGATGCCTTCATCCTCATGCGCTACCCTTTTGAAAGCGAAGAAGCCCGAAAACTCAACCGCGAAATTTTTGAAACCATTTACTACGGCGCACTTACCGCCTCCTGCCAACTGGCACAACAACACGGCTACTACGAAACCTTTAAAGGCTCGCCTGCCAGCGGCGGCGTATTGCAGTACGACATGTGGAGTGTTGAACCATCTGACCGATGGGATTGGTACACCCTTAAAGCCAATATCATGAAGCACGGCCTGCGAAACAGCCTCCTCATAGCGCCCATGCCCACCGCCAGCACCTCGCAAATTTTGGGCAACAACGAGTGTTTTGAACCCTATACTTCAAATATTTACACCCGCCGCGTACTAAGCGGCGAGTTTATTCTGCTCAACAAGCACCTGCTCAAAGACCTTATTCAGCTTGGCTTGTGGAACGATGACCTTAAAAATGCCCTCATTGCCAACAACGGCTCTATACAAAATATTGAAGGCATACCCCATGATATTAAGGAACTCTATAAAACCTCATGGGAAATAAAACAACGCAGTATTATTGACCTGGCCGCCGACCGCGGGCCCTTTATTTGCCAAAGCCAAAGCCTTAATGTGTTTATGGAAGACGTAAACTACAAAAAGCTGTCATCTTTGCATTTTTATGCCTGGGAGCGCGGCCTCAAAACGGGCATGTACTACCTTAGAACCCGCCCCGCCGCCGACCCCATTAAGTTTACCGTTGATATGAGCAAGCTGCGCCGCCCCGAAACCGCCAACGGAAATACCAACACCGAACCCGAATTGCCGCAAAACTTTACCGATGAACAAGCCGTTGAATATGTTGGTAAAATTTGCAGCATAGACAACCCCGATTGCGAAAGTTGCAGCGCCTGACACACAATACCCAACCGGTTTGCACACCCCCTTTTACCCCAAGCTTACCTAACACACCGGGACAAAAGGGGGTGTGTAAACATAAAACACAACTACTATGCTTGTAAAGTGAACCACAATAGCATATGCTACTGAAAGGTGTAATATTGCCACTTATGTGGGTAGTTACGACAAAATCACAGTTAAGTAATTATTAGCTTATTCCCTTGGGATTGGGACCATATTCATTAGATCCGGGCACACTGTCGGCGAATATCAGCCATAGAAAATAAAAGGGGATAAGTTGATACCAGCCAGAGTTGCCGAGGTCGTGACATCTTTTAGCACCTTGAGCTAAACAGAGCCAACTTAGGGGAATTACAACAACAATTACAATAAATGGGGCAGATTCAACAAAAACATTCAATAAAACACTAGCAATCCAGTACAAGATAAAAGTGATGCCAAATTCAGTTCTCCTTATACGACCTTCGAAAGAAAATGGATTTTGAAACATAGCGAATTTGTTTAAATTAATAATTTGTTTTTGTTACATTTACTTCATCAAAGTATATTGATTCGTCGTGCGCAGTAGTTTCACTAATTTCGTTTATGATAGAGCAGGAAAAGTAATCCGAAGTCAATTGAAAATTATAATCAGGGAACTGCTCGTTGTATATCAAAAAGCATTTATTTGAATCCTTTGGATCTTCCAAAAATGAAACATTATCGATGAAATTTGTACTCCCTACTATGTTTTTAAGTGCCTCTATTGTCATCTCTCCTAATTTAAAAGGACTTTGGCTGGATGTACGAAAAGAATAACCATTATTTACAACTATAGTCAATTCGGTTATGCCTGGATCATTATCGTAAAGTGATATTAGAAGAGTTGCATTTTTAAAGTTCCATGTATAATCATACTTTTTTACCGAGTGCCCATTTTCTAGCTGAACAACCTGTGTATTAGCAAAATCACAGGTCCCAAGCTTTTTTTCAAATGTTGCTAATGGAGATCCCACTGAAGCCGAATCAAGAAAATCATCAGGCAAGACTATTGGCTTAGATTTTGACCACCATTCTAAAGCAATACCGCCAATAACAGTAGAAACAACTGCTATTATCAACGTTACTATGACGTTCTCCTTTTGCATATAATTCAACTACTAAATTGATAAGCTTTAACCAAACAAATTTATATTTTGCAAAGGAAAAGCAAAAAATAGTCAAATAAAAACAAATTGATTAATATTTTTAATATATATATATATATATATTAATGTGATATTATAGCGCTCCTTAAATACACACTTATACAAACATAATTGCGGGAGAAATTACTATTTAGGAGAAGATTCTTTATTCCTGCCGAATCTGCTTAACTAAGATTACCCATGCACATTTTCCAAGCATAAAAATGCTCAATGTTTTGCGATTCAAGGCAATATCTGCTGCTTTAAGTAAAATTACCCCTATGCCTTGCAAAAAACACCCAAAAAAACTACATTTGCACCAACAAACGCCACCACAACTAAGCAAACCACCTTAAACAACCAACAGCCATGCTCTTTACCATTTCTACCGGCTCTCTGCAAAAGCAACTGCAACTGCTCAACGGCGCAGTAGGCGCCAATGCCGTGTTACCTATTCTAAACGACTTCTTGTTTGAACTCAACGGCCCCCAGCTTACCATAAGCGCCAGCGACCAGGAAACCACCATGATTACCGAAGTAGAGGTAATGGGAAGCCAGGACGGCGCAGTGGCCATACCCGCCAAATTACTTAACGATGTACTTAAATCACTGCCCGAACAGCCCATTACCTTTTCTATAGATACCTACTCTTATGCCGTAGAATTGCGCACCCAAAACGGTATGTATAAAATAGCCGGCGAAAACCCCGGCTCTTTCCCCGAAATGACCACCCCCGATAAATCAAACACCCTTACCCTTAACTCCGATGTACTGGCAAATGCCACCGAAAAAACCCTCTTTGCCGTTGGTACAGACCAGTTGCGACCGGCAATGACCGGCGTTTTCTGCAACTTTGACGAAAACGGTGCCACCTTTGTAGCTACCGATGCCCATAAATTAGTAAAATACGAACACTACGGACAGCAATTTACCACAGCAGTTCAGTTTATTTTACCCAAAAAAGCGCTCACCCTGCTTAAAAATGCACTTCCCGCCAAACAAACTATTGTACACCTTACCTACAACAAAACCAACGCCCTTTTCCGGTTTGAAAACATACAACTCAGTTGCCTGCTCGTAGAAGGCCGCTACCCCGATTATACCGTGGTAATCCCAAAAGATAACGACAATGTTGTTACCATAAATCGAACCGATTTGCTTGCCTCGCTTAAAAGAGCGCTCATTTTCTCTAATAAATCTACTTTTGAAGTAGTACTGTCTATTTCCGAAAACGAATTGAAAATAAACACCCAAGATTTAGATTTTTATAGCGAAGCGCACGAATCCATCTCCTGCGACTATCAGGGTAACGCCATGGATATTGCCTTTAATGCGCGGTTTCTTGTAGAACTGCTTTCTTCTATGGATGTTGCCGATATATTACTGGAACTCTCGGTGCCACACCGCGCCGCCCTTATTTTACCTGCCGAACAAGCCGAAAACGAAAACCTGCTTATGCTCATAATGCCCATTATGCGGTATTCCTAACACCAACAAAACAGGCGGCTGCAAGCAAACCTGCAAGTAAAATGTAAATAACAGAACTTTTTTTTTGCAAAAATGGTTTTTCGTTATACCTTTGCACCGTTCTTAAAACAACTGTTGCCGGCGTAGCTCAGTTGGTAGAGCAGCTGATTTGTAATCAGCTGGTCGGGGGTTCGAGTCCCTCCGCCGGCTCCCCACACAAGGCGCCCCGATACTGTTCGGAGCGCCTTTTTTTCTTCACACAAAATGCCGCCAACCGTGCCACCGTTGTAATACTTAAGCAACCACAATAACGGCCACGCTAAACAGCACCTGCAAAAACCAAACCACCATGCAGCAGCTACTTAACGGCATTTGGTATTCATTTCCGGTTCAGTTGGTGGTGTTACATGTAAAGAAAAACCTGCTGCTGCTTTTTTTCTGGGTGCTTTTGTTTGGCTTTGTTACCAACCTGCTGCTAAGCAAAATGGGGGCAGCCTATCTTTTTTTAGACCCGGAGTACCTGGGACGGGTTAATTTTTGGGGCTTTTTTTGGGTTGGTCTGGCTTTCGGGTTCTTTTTTATTACCTGGAACATTGCCTCCTATATGATGCACAGCTACCGTTTTCCGTTTTTGGGTACGCTGCACAGCCCTTTTTTTCATTTTTGCATTAACAACAGCCTTATACCCTTAGCTTTTATTGTTACTTACCTTCTGTCTTTAACACGGTTTCAGGAGTCGTTTGAGTTTACCCCGCTTTTGTCTGTGGTGGCATATCATGGGGCTTTTTTATTTGGCGGCGCACTTATGGTATTGTTTTTTGCCCTGTATTTCAGGCTAACCAATGCCAACCTCAATACCTTACTCGAAACCCTTAAGCGGCTGGAAAAAGTAAACCTGCCGGTAGCCATAACCCGCCGTCGCCGCCGTTTGCGCCGGCAGGGCACAGGCACATCCGGCACTTCAGAATTTAGCGATAAAGAATGGCAGGTTACCTATTTTTTAAATCACCGGTTAAATATCCGCCGTGTAAGAAGCACAAAACACTATGCACGCCAAACGCTGGAAGCTGTGTTTCAGCAAAACCACGCCAATGCGCTCATTATTTTGGGGGTGGCGCTTGGCATTCTGGTGTTGTTGGGTTTTTTAATGGATAAACCGGCCTTTCAACTGCCGGCAGCCGCCAGTGTATTGCTCATTTTATCGGTATTAATGGGGTTAACCGGCGCATTTAATTTCTGGCTGCGCGGCTGGAGAGCTTTCGGGCTGGTAATTTTTTTCATCATCATTAACTTTTTTACCCGATACGACTGGCTCAATTACGACACCAAAGTATATGGACTAAATTACCAACCTACGCCTGCTCCCTACAACCCTGCCGCCATTAATGCCCGCGCAGATACCGGCCTTATTTCCTGCGATATGGAACATGCCCTGTTTACCCTGCATAAATGGAAAACCAAAAATGTACCGCTTGCCCAGCCCGGTGCCAAACCCGATATGATTATTCTGAATTACAGCGGCGGCGGGGCAAGGGCGGCCCTGTGGGGTATGACCGTAACGCAAACCCTCGACAGCCTGCTGAACAACACGCTGTTTGACCGCACCATGCTCATGTGCGGCTCTTCGGGTGGCATGATGGCGGCAGCCTTCCTGCACGAATTGTACTACCAACAACAATCGGGCAATACCGGTATTGTTATGCACAATCCCTATTACGCCAATGAACTAACGCGCGATTACCTGAATGCCGTTATTTTTTCTATTGCTGTAAATGACCTGTTTTACCCTTTTCAAACCTTTAAAACCGCCGGCTACACCTACCGAAAAAACCGGGCCTATGCATTTGAAAAGCAACTCTCCCGAAACACCGGGGGGGCTATAGCCTTAGATGGCCGCCGCATCAGCGACTACTACCAGGCCGAAAGCAATGCCGATATTCCTATGCTGCTCATTACCCCTACCATTGTTACCGACCACCGGAAACTGTACATTTCTTCACAACCGGTGTCTTACCTTACAAGGCCCTACAACCAATACAATTTTACCCATTCTTCTTTTGAAACCGATGGCGTTGAACTGATGCGCTTTTTTGAACCCTACCATGCACAAAATGTATTGCTTAGTTCGGCGGTACGCATGAGCGCTACCTTTCCATATATTTTACCCTCTACTTACCTGCCCACTTCACCACCGGCCGAGGTAATGGATGCCGGTTTCAGAGATAATACCGGTTTTGAAACCACTTACCGGTTTCTGCACATTTTTAAAGACTGGATTAACCAAAACACAGGTAAGGTAATAGTGGTATTTATTCGCTCCGATGAAAAAGACCGCGATGTAAAACGGGTTACCGAAAGCCTTATAGAAAAAGTGGTAAAGCCCATTACCGTTTTTATTACCTTTGAAATGCAGGATTGTTATGCCGATTACATGGCCACAATTGCCGATGATGAATTACAAGGCAAATTGGAGGTAATTAATTTTGAATATGTCCCTGCTGTTAAAAACGTAAAAGCCTCAATGAGCCTGCACCTTACTACCAAAGAAAAACAAGATATAAGAGCAGCTTTATTGAATGAGGTAAACCAAAAAAACCTGCATAACCTGCTGCAAATTTTGGGCAGGTAGTTGCCAAACAGGGGCAAATACTATTTTGTTGCCTTGTGCAACACTACGGTTTGTTTAGGCAGGTCTTATTAGCTTTTTCAGTTTTGCAGTTCTTTAAGGGCAAGCCACGTCATTAACCCCATGCCGGTAATGAGCGCATCTTCGTCAATGTCAAAAATGGGGGTATGCACATTGGCGGTAATACCGCGTGCGGCGTTGCCGGTTCCAAGGCGGTAAAAACAACCTTTGGTTTGTTGGGTATAGTAGGCAAAATCTTCGGCAGTCATGCGCATGGGCAGGTCGTGTACGTTTTCTTTTCCCAGAAGTTCAATGGCTGCCTGTTTGCACCTTGCAGTCAGTTCTTCGTCATTAATAAGAAAGGGGTAGCCGGGGGTAATAAGTATGCGGCATTGCCCGCCCATGGCAGCGGCTATACCGGTAGCAATTTGTTCAATTTTTTCTTTGGCTTCTTTGCGCCATTGTTCGTTCATGGTGCGCAGGGTTCCTTGTATTCTCACTTCTTCGGGAATAATGTTGTATGCGCCGCCAACCGATTCTATTTTTCCCAGTGTAAGCACACAGGGTACGGTGGGGTCGTTCAGCCGGCTTACCACCTGTTGCAGGGCAGTAATAATATGGGCAGCCAGCACAATGGGGTCAACGGTTAGTTGAGGCACGGCGCCATGTCCGCCTTTACCATAAACATACAAATCTATTTCATCGCACGAGGCCATCATCATACCGCTTCTGAAACCTACTGCCCCGGCAGGCAGCATGGAATATACGTGTTGCCCAATAATGCCTGCCGGTTTGGGATTTTCCAGCACTCCTTCTTTAATCATAATGGAAGCGCCTCCCGGCGACCGTTCTTCGGCGGGCTGGAAAATGAGTTTTACGGTTCCTTCAAACTCGGTTGTAAGTTGGCTAAGAATTTTTGCGGCTCCCAGCAGGCTGGCGGTGTGGGCGTCGTGTCCGCAGGCGTGCATTACCCCTTCCACGGTAGATTTATAGGGCACCTCGTTCGCTTCGGTTATAGGCAGGGCATCCATATCGGCGCGAAGAGCTATGGTTTTTTTACCCGGGTTTTTTCCTTCTACATATGCCACCACGCCGGTTTTGGCTATGCCGCTGGTAAAAGGCAAACCGTACTCGGTAAGTTTTTCCTGTACAAATGCCGAGGTTTGGTATTCTTCAAAAGACAGTTCGGGGTGGGCGTGCAAATGCCTTCTTATGGCAACCACTTCGCGGTGAGCTGCTGCAGACAGGGCTAATATTTTGTTTTTTACTTGCATTTTTTGTGGCGGCTTCGGGTTAATACTGGAACAGACAACATCAAAACAGGTAACAACAAGAAAAGCTATTAACTACAGCATTGCCGGCTGCGGTTAATAGCTCAAGAGGTATATTGCAGCGGTTTGTTGTTATAAACGCACACTGCAAAAGACACAAGGTGGGTATTGCTTTTATTTTACATGCATGGTGTCGGAAACCGTCAGCCTTTTACGGCCACGTGCTCTGCGACGTGCAAGCACTGCCCGCCCGCCTTTGGTTTTCATGCGCTCTCTGAAACCGTGCTTGTTTTTGCGTCTTCTTACCGATGGCTGATATGTTCTTTTCATAAAATTTCGATTTTTACATTTCGGGCTGCAAAAATAATACAATTGCCCGAAACTGGCCTATTAAAACGGTTTTTTTTTGGTAAAAAAGGTTTAGCCGTTCATTGAAATCAAAAATTCCTCGTTTGATCTGGTGTTTTTCATGAGCGGCAGTAAAAATCCCATTGCCTCTTCGGTGTTCATATCGGCCAGGTGGTTGCGCAAAATCCACATACGTTGCAGCACATCGCGTTCAAGCAGTAAATCTTCGCGGCGGGTACTGGAGGCGGTTACATCAATGGCGGGGTAAATTCGGCGGTTAGAAAGTTTACGGTCTAACTGCAACTCCATATTGCCGGTTCCTTTAAATTCTTCAAAAATTACTTCATCCATTCGCGAGCCGGTATCAATAAGGGCTGTGGCAATAATGGTGAGGGAGCCGCCATTTTCTATGTTGCGTGCTGCGCCGAAGAATTTTTTTGGCTGATGAAGTGCATTGGCTTCTACGCCGCCCGACAATACTTTGCCCGATGCAGGCGCCACGGTATTGTGTGCGCGGGCAAGGCGGGTTATAGAGTCGAGCAGAATAACCACGTCGTGGCCGCATTCAACCAATCGTTTTGCTTTTTGCAGGGCAATTTGCGACACTTTTACGTGCCTGTCGGCCGGTTCGTCAAAAGTAGAGGCAATTACCTCGGCCCTTACGCTGCGTTCCATGTCGGTTACTTCCTCGGGGCGTTCATCAATAAGGAGGATAATAAGGTACACTTCGGGGTGGTTGCGTGCTATGGCGTTTGCAATATCTTTAAGCAGGTAGGTTTTACCTGTTTTGGGTTGTGCCACAATAAGCCCGCGTTGTCCTTTTCCTATGGGAGTAAAGAGGTCAACCACGCGCATGGAAATGCTGCTGTTATCGGTTGCAAGGTTAAACTTTTTATTCGGAAAAACGGGAGTCAGGTAGTCAAAGGGTACGCGGTCGCGCACATCTTCAGGAGCTTTGCCGTTAATGGTTTCCACTTTCAGCAGTGCAAAATATTTTTCACCTTCTTTAGGCGGTCTTACCGGTCCGGTTACGGTATCGCCAGTTTTAAGCCCAAACAATTTAATTTGAGAAGGCGATACATAAACATCATCGGGCGAACTCAGGTAATTGTAGTCGGCCGAGCGCAGAAAACCAAACCCTTCGGGCATCATTTCCAGCACGCCTTCGCCCATAACCATGCCGTCTAAATCTATGTTAAATTCAGGTTCTTTTTTTGCGTGCCGGATTTCCTGTTGTTTTTCCTGTTTTTCCTGCTTTTCCTGTTTGTCTTGTTTGTCGTGCGGCTTGTTGTGTTGTTTTTCTTTATGATGTGTTTTTTCTGTAGCCGGCATCGGAGGTTGTTCCGTAATAACAGTAGCTTCGGTGGTTACTACCTGGGCTGTTTCTTCGGTATTTTCGGGTTGTGTTTTTTCAGCAGGTGTTTCGGTGTTTTCTTTTTCGCGTTTTATTTCGCTCATGGGAGTTCTTTTGCGCAGCTTTTTAACCCGAGGATAGGCACTGTTGGTTTCAGGTGCCGGGTTTTGTTTCTTGCTGTAATCGGGTGTGGCAAATTCTTCCTCTGCCGTTTCGGGCTGCTCTTCCAAAAGCGGTTGGGTTACTTCGATTTCGGGGGTGATTTGTGGCACGGCGTTTTCGGGCTGGGTAGTTTCCGGCTCACTTTCTTCTGCTTCCATGCCCGATAAAATGGCTTGCTGGTCTAATATTTTAAAAATCAGTTCTTGCTTTTTCAGGGTTCGAAATCCTTCAACGTTCAATTCATAGGCTACTTCTCTTAACTCGGGAAGGACCATGTCATTTAATTGCAAAATGTCATACATGCTTGAAAATACTTTTGAGTTTTTTGTAGATGTGAAAATGGGGGGTAAAACAAAGGCAGGTTAGCACAGAGAAATGCGCATACCAGTTTGAAACAGGCTAAATAAGTGATACAGGAATGCCATATAAACCGGGCATACAAACAAACGTTTGGCTCTTCATGGACAGAAAAAGAAACTGGCAGGGAAATTTAGCGGAATAAAAAGTAGTGTGTAGGGGCAAAACCCTGTAATGAGAATTGCTATTACTGCAATTGCGTACAAAAGTAGGGTGTTTTCTTTAGAAAAACAAGCAAAAAAGGGCAAAAAATGTTTGTAAAGATAAATTTTAACATAAAACTGAAGAAATGTTGTAAAATGGCATTGGTTACTGATTAGAATGTGTTAAAAATGCTTTCAATGGCGGGTGTCGGGTAATTTTCGAAAACATTGGGGTAGAGGTGATACAGCGCTACATGCAGGTTGTTTGTTGTGCCTATGTTTTTGCTGAGCCAACTTGCTGCCTTGAGTGCATCAGGCAGCGGCACTTCTTCTACCCTTACAACATCATCTTTACCCACCCGGCTGCCGTTTATAATGCCCGATTGCAGGGCGCGGTAGCGTCCTTTGCCAAGGGGTTGCAATAATTGGGGCAGGTTGTTGGCGGTTTGGGTGGTTAGCTGGTTTATAAGGTTTGCAAATTGCCCGTTTCTGAATACTACCCCCCATGAAAAAAGCGGTAAGGCCACATCTAACGGCAATGGGTATTGATTGAGTGTTTGCAAATAGCGTTTGGCTTCTTTAAGGTCTAAAACAGAGTTATTGGTGTTGGGGTCTTTAAAATTGCCCATATTGTAGAACATAAGCACACCGCGGTCGGCGGGCGGTATGCCGGTTTGGCTGCGGTACTTTACCTGATGCAGTCTGATAGTTGCCGATACAAGGGTTTGTGCAGGCTGCAATTTAAGTTTAAAAGCACGAATGAAAGCGAAAAATTTACCTGCGGTTGCCGATGTCCAGTCGCAATCAAACTGAATTTCGGATGGTTTTTTTGTTCCCGATGCGGCAAGCAGGGTTTGCATTTTGTGGTACACACTGTCGGCCAAGGCAGCAACAAGTGTATCGGGCAGGTTTACAAAGGTTTTGTTGGTAATATACACTACCGGCACAATGTCTGTTGCTTTTGGCAGGGGTTCTTCAAACCTTACCGGTGCAATTGGCACGGCGGCTTGGCGGGTTGCGCTCCAGTCCACGTCAAACAGTTTAATATACAGCCTTTCAACATTCAGTTGTTGCAGTGTGTTTCGTTGCTCTGCACTAAGGGCAAAAACAGTTTTCCAGAAATAGAAACTGCGGGTTACCTGCCCGTATGTTTTAGGAGTGCTTGTATTGCAGCCGGTTGTAAAAAACAGCACCCAAAGAGTTGCGAACAAGGTATGTAAAAAAAACTTTAATGGCAAATACGGCAAGTTCATAACCTGTGTGGTATTAATTGTGCCGACAGTGGCGCCTGCCCCGGGCCGGACGGTTGCTTGTAACCCAGCAGCAGCAGGGTATAGCTGCCGCCCGGTTGCAGTGTCAGGGGGGGCAATTGCAGCAGTGTATCGTAGGGCAGGTTAGCATTGGCTATGGTAAAACTCCATTGGCCGGGTGCTATTTGCCGAGGCTGTGCGGTCATGGCATCGGGTTGTTGCGGGTTAAGTTCCAGGTTGCTGAAAAGCGTATCGGGGGGCGTTGCACCGGCATACAGGCTGGTTTCGCCGGCATTGGGCGAGGCGTTTACAAAACGCAGGTACACTTTACCGGTATCGGTTCGGGCAATGGAATCGGAGAGCAATACTGCCGAAACAAGGTTTTCTTCGTCTTCTACCAACAGCAGGGAGTAATATTTTCCGGCAGCAAGTGTGTTTACCTGTAGTTGTAAGGCCGGTAAGCCGGTTTGTGTATTGGTGGCCGTTAAAAACAATTGCCCGGCCGGTATTTGCGTATAAGGGCTGTAGTTTGTATAGCCAAGAGCTGTGGTTATGTTGTTGTTTTCGGTGGTTATGGTAAGCGGTGGCAGGTTGGGTTGCGCATGAACAGACATAACATGGCAAACCGGCGGCTCGCTGCTGCTTTTATTGCATTGTACGCACAGGAGCAAATATACCACGGCAAACAGACATGTTACTTTT
This sequence comes from Sphingobacteriales bacterium TSM_CSM, assembly GCA_002212725.1. Lineage (GTDB taxonomy): Bacteria > Bacteroidota > Bacteroidia > Chitinophagales > UBA2359 > UBA2359. Next base: position 26,030 of record MTCR01000117.1, read on the forward strand.
TCTGCGGCGGAGGTCATATTTTTTCGGTTTCGCTGCGTATGGCATCCAATTGCTCAATAGGCATTTGTATAATGGGCATTGAATACATGAGGGGCATTTCATTGTGTCCCATAAAGTTGCGCAGCCGGTTTTCAATTACCGAATACAGGGTTGATTTGGTTTTGGCAATCATAACCGTTTCTTGTTTTTCGGTAATGTTTCCGTCTATTAAATGAAGGCTTTTTACGCCGTTAAAAAAGTTTACATCATAAATAAGTTTTTCTTTCAGTAAAAATGTGCCTATTTCAAGGGCCAGGTTGTAATTGGGGGTTTCAATATGCAAAGCCATCATAACAATACCTGTTTTAGAGTGGTTAAGATTGATTAAGCGAAAAACGCGTTACTTTGCGAAACATTAGCCCAAAGCACAGCCATAAATGCGCTGCATATAAAGGCTTTTGTGTAGCTCTGTGCAACGGCTGCAAGTTATTGCCAAAAAACATACACATTACTGTTTAGTTAGCGGGTTTATGGTATTTTATGCGGGGGGCAATAATCTTAAAAAAAAGAAGCAGGAGGCGAGGCAAAAGGTTTTTAAATAGGCATGGAGTACATAAACGGCAGTTGGCTGTCTTTGCAAAAATCGCGCACCCGTTTTTCAATAGAGGCATATAAAGCCGGTTGTGTGGTGGCTGCAATAACTGTTTCGTGTGTATGGGCAATGGCGCCTTGCCTGAGCCGCAGGGAGGGTACGTTCTTATATAAACTTACATCGGTTATTAAGGCTTCGCGCAGTAAAAGTTCGGCTATTGCCTGTGCTTGTTGCTGGTGGGAGGTTTCAATACGCAGTGCAATCATTGTGGGGTTGTTTTGGATAAGCTGAATTGAGGAAGCAATAAACCATAGGCCTGAAAAGTAAAAACTTGCAGTTAAACTATAAAGTAACAAACCGCAAAATTTACGCTCTTTTGTTTGATTTTTTAGTAGGAGTATTTATGAAACGGTAAAAGGGGCATTTAAGTTGCAACGCCATTCAATAAAATTGAATTAAATGGCGGCAGTTTTAGCCCCTGTTTATTTTTAATATACCTGGTTTTTCAGTATCTCGTTTCGTTAATACCAATTTGCCCTGCATTGGCACGGAAAAGGTCAAAATCGGTACTGTTTACATTTCGGTCTAAATTGCCATCGGCATCTTTATACAAAGCCGATGATGTGTTTTGGGTGTAGAAAATATTATAATCGCCCTGGTTAAGTATGCTGTTGGCATAGTAATCTCCGGCATAACAAGCTGCTACGCCATTGCTAAGCAGTTTTTGCTGGTTATTGCCATAGGCTCTTGCTACGGCTTTGGTAAAATCATAAGAAACCTGGTGGTTATACAGCGTAAGCGGCAGGGCGCTTAAAACAGGGGCATGGTTGCGGTGGCGCAAGGCAAAGTAGTAAGCGGTTCCGTTGGTAAGGCCGGTAAATTTTACCCCGTTTACGGTTCCGTCGGCATCTACCACATAGCCGTTGCTGAGCAGGAATCCTGCTTTTCGTGCTACCACCGTTGCAGGATTGGTCGCGCTTCGGGCTTCAATTATAACCCAATCTGTAGCATTGGGTGGTATGGCGGTTGCGCTTCCGGCGGTTTCGGTGCCGGTATAATTCCACGGTGGGCGGTTATAGGGTTGTCCAACAGGCAGCAGGTTGGGTACTGTGCGCAGCGATGTGCTCATTACCCCGGTGCCGGTATTATAGGGGCCTTCTAAAAATGCTTTTATTTGCACCACCTGAAACGCTGTTGGCGGCGTTGCGGCAGAGCAAACCTCTATACCCCATGTTTGCAGTGCGCCGCCATCCTGGTCATAAGAATCGGAAACAGTAAGTGTCCAGGTTCCGTTGGCATTTTGCCCGTCAAAATCAGACAGCAGCCCTTGGGGTTTGTAGGTTCCGGCATCAACCGGCGGACAAGGATAGTTGGAGGAGGCGGCTTCGTCATCGAGGTTAATATTAAAATTATTTTCGCTTCTGCAAATATCGGCAAACAGCAGTACGGAGGTTCCGGCCGGGCTGGCCAGGGAAAAAGACAGGTCGTTAATCCAGGTATGCGTGCCGGTGAGGTTTTTTACATTCAAATCGCTTATAACCCCCGAACCGCTTATCGACAAGGTTGAGGTAATGGTTGGGGTGTTTGAGCTTGAAATATTTACCGGCACATTGGTACTGTTAAAAGTGGTACAAGAAGAACTTACGGTTACAAAGCTGAAAACTTCGGAATAACTGCCGTTGGCACAGCCGTTTTGCCCCCTTGCCCGCCAGTAATAGGTGGTATTGGTATTGAGGGGCGGGTTTATGGTATAGGTATTGGTGGTAAGTGTATTTACGGAGGTTATTATGTTGGTAAAGGCGTTATCGGTGGCTATATCTATGGTATAGGTACTGGCGTTTGCAATAGGAAGCCAGGCAAAAGTGGGTGTTGTTGAAACGGCAACGGCACCATTAACAGGCGAAAGCAGGGCTGCCTGTGCGGGAGTGCCCGATGATACGGCAAAAACTACCGATGCAGTTTGGGTAACACTGCCTCCCGATGCGGTAATGGTTACATTATAGGTTCCTTGTTGCAGGGCGCCGGTATTACCCAGCGTAAGGGTGGTGCTGCCGGTGGGCACTACGGTGGTGGGGGCAAAGTTTATAGAGGTGCCGGCCGGTGTACCGGCTACGCTAAAGTTTACCGCATTGCTAAAGCCGGCAAAACCGGTAAGGTTAACGGTATAAACGGCATTGGCGGGGGCGCAGACTGCCTGTTGAGCAGGCGTAACGGCCATTACAAAAGTAGGGGTTGCCGGTTGTTGTATGCTGAAGTTAACATTAGAAATATCAAAAAAGATGTTGCCGCTGCCTCTTACCTGCACACGCGCCGTACTGGTGGTGGCGGGTAAAATAGGCACAACTACTGTTTGGGTGCCATCGTTGGGGGTTGCTGTTGCCAGGGTGTAGGGGTAGGTGTAGCCGCCATCTGTTGAGAGCAAAATATCTACATTGGCGCAATTTACCGGGCTGGCGGTGGTATTGGCCACGTTCCAGGTAACGGTGGTGCTGCTTCCGGCTGTCCAGGTAACGGCGGTATTGGGGGCGGTTACGGTAAAAGGACCTGCGCCATCGGCAACTACCACGTTCATGGCATCAAAAGCGGTGCGGCCGCCGCCGCTGCGGTTGTCGCGCACGGTTAGCCTGAAGGTAAGGGTGCGTCCGTAGCTGGGCAGCACCTCGCCTATGGTACTGGTATTGTTTACAATATCAGACCATTTTGGAAACACGCGGCTGGGGCTGGTGGTGGGGTCAAAAGACCGGAAAATGGGCGCATCGCCCGATGGTGAGGCCGGCGCTCCGGCGGCACCAAGGTTGTATTGTTCCCAACAATAGGTAATGGCATCTCCGTTGGGGTCGCTACCCGAACCGGTAAGTAAAAACGGGGTACTTTTGGGTATGGTAAAATCGGCGCCGGCATTGGCGGCAGGCGCCTGGTTGCCGGTGGCGGTTTTAACCGGGCAATTATTACCCGAACTGCTTACGGTATAGGTATTTATCTGATCTACACTGCGTATGTGAAAATAGTCATCGCTGTTGGGTTGCAGGTCGTTAGAGCTGCCGCAAATGCCGGCATAGGCCATTATGGTGCTTCCGCTGCCCGGTTCATAGGCACTGGAGGCAGAGCGGTTGCCGCTGCACGAACCGCCATTGCCGTTAAAGGTGTGGGAGCCGCCAAACTGGTGTCCCAATTCGTGGGCAAGGTAATCAATATCAAACGGGTCGCCAATTGGTGAAGAGGTGCCGGTAACCCCGCTGGCTTTTGAGCCGTTTACGCAGGGCACGCCCAAAGAAGCCAAGCCGCCGCCGCCGGTACTTACGGTATGCCCCACATCATAGTTGGCGCTGCCAATTACGTTATCTATGGTAGTTTGGCTTTCATCAATAAGGGCGCCGGGATTGTTATTGCTAAAGGGGTCGGTACCGGAGTTGGTGTAAATAATAAGGTTGTTGTTGGCTACCAGGTTCATGCGCACCGAAAAATCGCGTTCATAAACGCCGTTTACGCGGTTCATGGAAGTGGTAACGGCAGCCAGCCCTCCTGCAACGGTTCCGCCATGGAAAGCGGTATATTCGCCGGTGGCGGCTACTGCTGCGCGGTAGGTGCGCAGTTGTCCGTCGGAGTCACGCGGGTCAATGCTGCCGCCCTGTCCGGGGTGTATGGGGTGTTGTTTATGTGCATCATCGGGCACCAGACATTGCCAGGTTTCGCCTGCGGGCGGGCTGAAATTTCGTTTGTAATACGAAATATAGTGCTGTACATCGTTACGGCTGTATGGGTCAATAAACACTGTTCCGTTTGCCGATAATACCTGTGCATGAAACCCAAACTGGGTAATATCAAGGCGCAGGGTTGCGGTGCGGTCATCTATACCCTGTCCGGACCAGGTTTTAATATCGGGAAATTTTTGTGCTAACGCCGGTTCCATTATTGGCGAAAGTACCACTGCAAACCGTTGAAAAGAGCCGTTGGGCATGGGCAGCAATATTATTGCCGGATTGGTTTTGGCGCGGGGTGTAAACTCCATGGGCGCTTGTTCCAATTGTTCTTTCAGCCTGTTTATATCTAAGGCAAGGGTGCGGTACAAGCGGGGTGCTATCAGTCTTTCGCCCTTTAAAATTATGGTGCTTTCATTTATATCTGTCCAGGCACTGTTTATTTGCGCCCAAAGTGCGCCGGTGTATAACAGGCAAAAAAAGAGCAACTGTGCAAATTGGTGAAGCAACGACCTCATAGTTGGATTGTGTAAAAAATGAAGTAATAAAAAATGCTACTAACCTTCAAAGGTACGCTTTTTTTGTTTTTTAACCTTTTCAAACAGGTTTATGCCCAAACTTTTACCTTTAAATGTAGTTGTTACAGCCACCTGATAAAAAGAAACGGCAATTTTTGATTTTGCCACATGGCAAATTACCGTTTTAACGCTAATATTTACAAACGCTGCCACGGCAGGCATTAATCAATTCCCGAAAACAGGTCGGGCAGGGTGCGGGCGGGTGGCACTTTGTTGAGGTGGCGGTAAGCTTTTTCGGTGGCTTCGCGCCCGCGGGCGGTTCTTTTCAAAAAGCCTTCCTGCACCAGAAACGGTTCATACACTTCTTCTAAGGTGCCGGGTTCTTCGGCTACGGCCATGGCAATGGTGTTAATGCCAACGGGTCCGCCGTTAAATTTTTCGATAATGGCAAGCAATATGCGGTTATCCATTTCGTCGAGTCCCAGCGAGTCAACGTTGAGTGCGTTAAGGGCGTGTTGGGTAATGTGCAGGTCAACCATGCCATTGCTGAGTATTTGGGCAAAATCTCTTACCCGGCGCAGCAGGGCATTGGCAATGCGCGGGGTGCCGCGGCTGCGCGAGGCAATTTCGCGGGCGGCATCGGGGTTTATTTGCGTTTTTAAAATGCCGGCCGACCGTTGTATAATATAAGTGAGGGTTTCTACATCGTAATAATCCATGCGGAAAGTAATGCCAAAACGCGAGCGCATTGGCGACGATAGCAACCCCGAACGGGTGGTGGCGCCCACTAAGGTAAAGGGGTTTAGGGCAATTTGTATGCTTCGGGCACTGGGGCCGCTGTCTATCATAATGTCTATGGTAAAATCTTCCATAGCGGCGTAGAGGTATTCTTCTACGGTTATGCTCAGGCGGTGAATTTCGTCAATAAACAGTACGTCGCGTGGTTCAAGGTTGGTGAGCAGACCGGCAAGGTCGGCGGGTTTTTCCAGCACCGGCCCCGATGTAATTTTTACATTTACCTCCAATTCGTTGGCAATAATGTGCGACAGGGTGGTTTTACCCAACCCCGGCGGGCCGTGCAGCAGCACGTGGTCTAAGGGTTCTTGCCGCAATTTGGTGGCCTCAATAAATATTTTAAGGTTGTCAATAATGTGTGGCTGCCCCGTAAAATCTGACAATACCTTGGGGCGAAGCACTTTTTCGGCTTCTTTTTCTTTGTTGCTCAGGTTATCGGTTCCTACCTGCAGGTTGGGGTTTCGTTTCGACATAAATTACCGGTTTACCCTCAAATGTACGCCTTTTTTGCAGTATTTTGGTATTTGGCTATTTTTTTTAGGAGTGCATTTTTGGTTGTTGCTAATCTTTATTGGCCAGTTGCCCGCAGGCGGCGTCAATATCTTTACCCCGGCTTCGGCGCAGGGTGGTGGTAATGCCTTTGTCTTCGAGGTATTGTGCAAACTGGGCAAGGCGGTCTTCGGTAGTTTTCAGGAAACTTACCCCTTGTACGGGGTTATATTCTATGAGGTTTACCTTGCAGGGCACTACCTTGCAAAACTCGGCCAGTTGCCGGGCATCTTCGGGGCTGTCGTTAAACAGATGAAAAACAATATACTCATACGTTACCGGGCGTTTTGCATGGGCATAGTAGTAGCGCAGTGCATCGGCCAGCACCTGCAGCGAGTTGGTTTCGTTAATAGCCATAATTTGGTTGCGCTTTTCGTCGTTGGCGGCATGAAGAGAAAGGGCAAGGTTAAACCGTGTTTGGTCATCGGCCAATTGTTTTATCATTTTGGCAATGCCGGCGGTAGAAACGGTAATTCGCTGTGCCGACATGCCCAGTCCATCGGGTTGGGTAATGCGGTCAATGCTAAACAGTACGTTTTTGTAATTAAGCAGGGGTTCGCCCATGCCCATATATACAATGTTGGTAAGCGGTTGTCCGTAGTGTTGTTTTGCCAGCCGGTCAATCAGGGCTACCTGGTCATAAATTTCGCCGCCGCTCAGGTTGCGTTTTCGGGGTAAAAAACCGGTGGCGCAAAACCGGCAGGAAAGGCTGCACCCTACCTGACTCGATACGCATGCGGTCATGCGCCCGTCGGCCGGTATCAGTACACCTTCAATAATATGCCCGTCGTGCAACCCGAAGCCCAGTTTTATGGTTCCGTCGGCGCTGTGTTGCTCTTTGGCAATGTGTATGGCATCTATGGTAAAAATTTCGGACAACAGTTGCCGGAGGTCTTTTGATAAATTGGTCATTTCCTCAAAAGAATGCGCCGATTTTTGCCAAAGCCATTCATACACTTGCTTAGCCCGAAACGGCTTTTGCCCCAGCAGCGCCATTTCCTGCTGCAATTGCGCAAACTCAAGCGACCTGATGTCTTTTTTGGTAGTTGTTACAGAACTTGTTTCCATTTGCATACAAAGTTACGGTAATTGGCGCTATCTTGCAGCACAAGATAACACAGTATGATGCTTAAATTTCAGGCCGATTATGTATTTCCGGTAAGCCGACCGCCTGTTCAAAATGGCATTGTGGTGGTAAACCCCAACGGTACCATTGCCGAAATTGCCCCGCAAAATGCCTTTGACCCACACGAAGTTACGCGTTTGCAGGGCATTTTATGCCCCGGTTTTGTAAATGCCCATTGCCATATTGAACTCTCTCACCTCAAAGGCGCCATACCGCAGGGCGGCGGGCTGACAGCCTTTCTTAAACCCATAGGCCAATTGCGCAACGAGTACAGTTTACCAACCATTGCCCATGCAATAACAGCCGCCGAGCAGGAAATGTTGCAAAACGGCATTGTGGCCGTGGGCGACATTAGCAATACCCAACACTCTTTTGCGCAAAAAGCCCGGGGTAACCTGTACTACCACACCCTGGCCGAGGTTTTTTCTTTAAACCCGGCCCGGGCACAGGCTGTTATGGCGCAGGGTGTTCAACTTTTTGAGCAGGCACCGGCCTCGCCCAAACATCTTTGCAGCATTGCCCCTCATGCACCCTACACCGTTTCGGAAAGTTTGCTGCGGCAAATTGATGCTTTTAACGCCCGCCACAGTGGTATTATCAGCATTCACAACCAGGAAACCGCTGATGAAGACGTGTTTTTCCGATATGGTACCGGCGGCTTTGCCGTGCTGTACCACGCCATAGGTGCGCCCGATGTGCTCAATTATTTTACCCCGCCCGGCACATCTTCCCTGCAATATATTTTACAACACTTATCGGGCAAATGCCCCCTGCTGCTGGTACACAACACGTTTACCACCGCCACCGATATTGATTTGGCGCTCCGGCAATATTCCAACGCAGTTTATTGGTGCTTTTGCCCCAATGCCAATTTGTATATTGAGGGCTGTCTGCCTCATTTTGACGACTTTACCCGCCGAAATGCCCGAATTGTTGTGGGCACAGACAGCCTGGCTTCTAACCACCGCCTTTGTATTCTTTCCGAACTTAAAACCATTAGCCGCCATGCGCCTCATATTCCGCTTGCCCAACTGCTTACCTGGGCTACCCTCAACGGCGCCGAAGCACTGGGGTTCGGCAGCAGGCTGGGAAGTCTTGAACCGGGTAAACAACCCGGCTTGGTGCTCATAGAAAACGTTAATACACAAACCATGCAACTTACCCCCGAAAGTACCGCCCGAAGGGTGGCATAAACAACCAAAAAACGGGTATTTTTTTTGAATAAGGTACTTGTTTAGGTTGTACCTTTGTTGTTGGTGTTCTTAACCAAATTCCTTTCATTTTACCGCAAAGTTTTTTGCTCTTTATGGTCAATGCTTTCAATCAGCAAGGAACAAGAGAAATTGCCGGGATTTACAGATAGTACCCGAATAGTTACTGAATAAGCAGCAATTATTGTACAGCCAAAACAAAATTTTTATGTGCTTTTGTCATAAAACAAAATTTTTAGGCGGCTTTTGCTATACTTGCCTGCCCTGTAAACGTTATTAGTTAAAAAGGCAAGATTTTTGCCTTGTACAACAATACCCTAATTTACCAATAGTTAAAATTCTTTACCATTTTTACCATTTCAGATATACTGCTGCTGCTGCTGTCGGGTATTTTGGGCGGTTTTGTAGGAGGCTACCTGGGCATTGGCGGCTCACCTGTATATATAGTATTTTTTTCGTACTTTATAGGGCGCTTTTACGGTACCCAAATAAGCCCCGAAGAAGCTGTGCAACTTACCATTGCCAATACCGTTTTTGCCCGAACTTTTGCCAGTTTGGCCGGCTGCTGGAAACACTACGCCATGCACAATTTTTATATGCGCACTGTTGTTACCATTGCCATACCGGCCACCATTTTTTCGTTGTTGTTTGCCTGGCTTATGGCAAAATTGAGTTATTCTAAAACTGCCTTTTCGCTGGCTTTTATTGCCATGTTTATGCCCCTTATCTACAAAATGCTTACCGACGATGCCGAAAAAAAGGTATTTAACCACCCCTACCGCATTAAAGTTGTATTTCTTAACCTTGCCGGTGTGGTAAGCGGGGCGCTTACGGCATTGTCGGGCTTGGGTACCGGTTTTATTCTTATTCCGTTGTTAAACAGCCTGTTCAATATTAAAATAAGAAAAGTTACATCTATTTCGCTGGGCGTATTGTTTATAACCTCCTTGTTTACCAGTATTTACTACGCACTGGCATACCATGTAGGGGCCAACCTGCCGTTTACCTATGGCGGCATTTCCTTGCTTATTTCCATGCCGGTTTTGGTAGGTTCGCTGGTTGCCTCGCCTTTTGGCGTAAAGGTATCACAACAGCATTCGCCCAAAACCATACGCATTGTATTTATTGTGTTTTGTGTGCTCATCACTTTCAATGAGTTTGTATCGCTCATTCGCAGTTTGCAGGGCAGTTAACCGCAATTTTTTGTATTTTTGTCCGCACAACCCCTACAAAACACCGTTCTATGAGCAACAACCCAACTTTTTTTGACCAGGTTTATGAAGTAGTGCGGCATATACCCTACGGACGGGTAAGCACCTATGGCGCTATTGCCCGGTGTTTGGGTGCGGCAGGGTCGGCGCGCATGGTGGGTTGGGCTATGAACACTTCGCACACGCAAATGCCGCCCGTACCGGCACACAGGGTGGTAAACCGCAATGGGTTGCTAACCGGCAAACATCACTTTGGCAGCCCCGATGCCATGCAACAACTGCTCGAAGCAGAAGGCATAGTGGTAAAAAACAACCAGGTGCAACAGTTCGAAACCTTATTCTGGGACCCCGCCAAAGAATTAGAACTTTAGCCGCCGCATTCGGGGTATTTTTCGGACAGCTTTTCATTCAACTTTATAACAGTAAACATGCACCCATTTTTCACTTTACTCTTACTTGTTTTTGGCACATTGCTCTGTTGCCAAAGTTGTACACAACAAACAACCGCGCCGGGTTTGCCCGCCCAAAACAACACTGCAACAACAGATACCGCCATCTGGTACCTTGCCAAAAACGATTCTGCCAATACGGTTGCCTATCTGAATGCCAAAGGCGATACCATGATAGCCGCAGGTAAATATACCACTGCTTTTACCGACACATTTCGCAGTTTTGCCATTGTTTACCAACCGGAACGCGGGTTTCTGGGAATTAACAAAAAAGGACAAACACTGTTTGAGGTGTTGGCCTACGACAACGGCCCCGACTACCCCCAAAATGGTTTGTTCAGAATTACCCGAAACGGCAAAATCGGCTATGCCAATTTGAGGGGTAAAGAGGTAATACCGCCTCAATTTGACTGTGCCTACCCGTTTGAAAACGGCCGTGCAAAAGTAAGCCTGCAATGTACCCAAAAACCCGATGGCGAACACACCGTTTGGCAGAGCAACAGTTGGTACTATATTGACTTGAACGGAAAAAAGGCAAATCCGCCTCAAAAGTAAATAACGCTGTTACCGTAAGACTTTCCACCAAGGCTAAACATATACCTCTTATATTATACCGTGTCAGACTTTTTACATCAAATACGCCAATGGTCGCACCACCGGCAGTTGTTGGGACACCGCAGCGCCAATGCCGAAGAAGTGCTCCAACAAATTACCGGCGTGTACGGCACCCACCCTTCGGGGCCTTTGTCTTTGCTTGCACGAGTGCAGAATTTTACCCCGGCTGCCTACCATTTGTTAGATGCTCAGAAAAAGGCATTTCGGGTGCCGGCCATGCGCGAGTCGGTATATTTGCTGCATGCGGCACAAGCAGCAACGGTTTTTTCGGCAACATTGCCGCCGGCAAACCATGTTTACTGGCAAAAGCGGTACACACAACCCGGCCGGCATATACCCCCCGAACTTTACGAACCTATGAAGCAGGCCATACTGCAAACGGCAATCACTCCCATGCCACCCGACTACCTGAAACAAACCCTGCAAATACCCGATGCCATACTGAAACCACTGCTTAACCGCCTTGCTTTTGAAGGGTTTTTGCTTCGCGTTGGTGCTACGGGGTTAAGGGCAAACAATATTACCTATGTTTCGGCGGCAGTTTGGGCAGGCGGGCAGTTGGTGCGCGTACCCGAACCCCAAGCCCTTGCATGGCTGGCTGCGCAGTATTTGTCCGGTTTTGGACCGGCAAGGGTAAAAGATTTTCAGTGGTGGGCGGGCATTACCGCCGCCAAAGCCAAAGAGGCAATTGCTGCAACTCCAACGGTTGAATTAGGCGGCGGCTTGCTGCTGCCCGCCGCTTTGCTGCCACAGTTTGAAAATTTTAAGGCAACCCCGGAAGATTGCCTTGACCTGCTTCCGCAATGGGACAGCTACACCATGGGTTATGCCCCCGATGGCCGGCAACGGTTTGTTAACCCCGATAAACAAGAACGCTTGTACGGCAAATTGGGTGCTACCGGCGGCAACGCCATGGAAACCGTTTTGGTAAACGGCTTGGCACATGGCGTCTGGAAACCGGCTATATCGGGCAATAAAATAAACCTTTCGGTAACGCTTTGGGAAAAACCCGGCGCCAAACTTACCCACCTGCTTCAAGGGCAGTTTGCTCAATTGGCTAATTTTTTACAACTTACCCCCGGTACCGTTGAAATAGAAACAGCAAAGTAAAACAGTTGCTGCCTTCAGCCACAAGCCCAGAAATATATAAGCCGGTGTTAAATGCAATAGTGAAAAAACACACATTGCCGGCCATTAGCACCGGGAATTACCGCCTTACGGAAGCATTTGTAGCGGGCAATTTTTTGCCCGCTACACAATTTTATTAACCGGCCGCTTGCCGTTTGGCCGCTGTAATTTGCAGCAGCCGGTGGTTAATGTGGCAGTTTACTGCGCAAGGCGCCATAAGCCAATGTTCCTAACACAGCGCTTATAGCCACCACAATAAAAGCAAGATACCCATTGCCAATTAATATGAAAATGGGTCCCGGACATGCGCCCGTTAAAGCCCAGCCCAACCCGAAAATAATGCCGCCAAAAAGATAGCGGTAAATGCTCATGTTTTTGGGGTTAAAAACCACTTCGTTGCCGTACATGGTTTTAAACTTTGTTCTTTTCATAACGGCAACAATAACTATTCCCAAAGCAACTGCAGTGCCTATTACCCCATACATGTGAAACGCCTGGAAACGAAACATTTCCTGAATGCGAAACCACGACACCACTTCTGATTTGGTAAGAATAATACCAAACAATATACCTATGATAAAAAATTTGATTAATTTCATGGATTTGAGATTGTAGTTTTTACAGACCAATTAAAAAAGGCAGCAATACATGTGTCATAAGCAGTCCGCCTATAAAAAAACCGATAACGGCAATGAGGGAAGGCAACTGCAGATTAGATAAACCACTGATGGCATGTCCCGAAGTGCAGCCACCGGCATAACGTGTTCCGAAGCCCACCAGGAAACCGCCAATAACGAGGAAAATGAACCCTCTGAGTGTGAGTATCTGGTCTGTTCCGAAAATTTCGGCAGGCGCCAGCCCGCTGAAATTGGTAATGCCCAAGGCCTGTAAATCCTGAACGGTTGCCTGCGATATTTGTATATCGGCTCCCGAATTTAACCATTGCCCGGCAATAAAACCGCCTGCGAGTCCGCCAAGCACAAAAACAACGTTCCACAATTGGTTGTGCCAGTTTACGTTAAAAAAAGGCACCTTTTTACCTGCGCCGCACATAGAACACATGGTTCCCAATGCACCCGACACGCCAAATTCGCCGCCAAACCAAAGCAGCAAAAACATAACCAACGCAATGCCTGCCCCCGCAATGTACCAGGGCCACGGCTGACTAAGTAGTTCCAGCATATTTGTTTTGTTTTAAAAAATGAATAAAATGGTGCAAAAATACGATTGTGGGACAGGCTGTTTTGTAACATTTGTTACAAAGGTATTTGCCTTACAAGACAACCTGCTGTTGTCAGCCGGTTTGTGTGAGTTTTTTCAGGGCTATATTTAAACCGGTTTTGAGCAAATTCACCTTTGAAGTGCTGTTTTTATACATTTGAAACAGCGCCTCTCTGATAGTTGCCGAAACATCGGAAAACATGGCTTCGTCTGAAATTTCTATTTGCCGTTGCATGGGGTAGGCAAACAACCTGGCCATGCCGCAGTTGGCAATAAAATCGGGAATGAGGCTGCAGTGCAGGTCAATGTATTTTGCGGTTTCGCCATAAAAGAGGTCGTTATCTAAAAACGGGTCATTGGCGCCGCAGGCTACGGTTTCCAGTCCGTTGCCGAGCAATTGTTCCATTTGGGCTTTGGTAACAAGTTTTGAAGCGGCTGCCGGAATAAAAATATCGGCAGGTGTTTGCCATATTGCATCGGCAATTTTATCGGCCGGTTGCAGGTACGGGCTGCTGCCCGGTTGTAATTGATTGCCTTTTCGGGCGGTAAGCAGTTCACATACTTCTTCAAAAGAAAGCCCGTCGGGGTGCAGTATGGCGTGGTTGCGGTCTAAAATGCCCACAATTTTTACCCCTTCCTGTGCCAGGTAATAACCGGCGGCGCCTGCCACGTTGCCCCAGCCTTGTATAATGGCGCGTTTTCCTTCTATGCCAGACTGCCGGTAAATGTCGTAGTAGTGTTTTACTGCTTCGGATACGCCGTATCCGGTCATCATATCGGCCACGGTATGTTTTTTGCCGTGTGCCGGCGGGGTGTAGCGGGTATCTTCCACCACTTTTGATACGCCCTGCCGCAGTTGGCCAAGCAGTTGTATGCGTTCATTTTCGCGGGGCTGAAAATGGCCGGTTACCACCCCTTCCTGTGGGTGCCAAAGTCCAAATTCTTCGGTAATAGGTATTACGTGCCTTACCTCGTCCACGTTTAAATCGCCGCCGGTGCCGTAGTAGGTTTTGAGCAGCGGAATAACAGCTTTAAACCACCGGTGCAGCACTTCTTCTTTGCGGGGGTCGTTTGGGTCGAAATTAATGCCCGATTTTGCCCCTCCGATGGGCGGCCCCGATACCGAAAATTTAATTTCCATAATTTTTGCCAGGGCCTCTACTTCGCTGCGGTTTAGTCCTTTGCGCATACGGGTACCGCCGCCGGCAGCCCCACCGCGCAATGAGTTAATTACCACCCACCCTTCGGCACCGGTTTCGGTATCGTTCCACTCAAAAACTATGGCCGGTTTGGTGTTTCGGTAACGGTTCAGTAATGTTTCCATGTTGGTTGCAATTTGAAGCAAAGGTACTGTTTTGCGGTTATTTTTGCCTTTTTCCGTTGGGTTTCGGGGCAGAAAAAAGCAAAACGCATTTAAGCGCCATGCATTTGGAAACAAGTGGTTCAGGGGTCGTCTTCCACTTCAACATAGGCATTTTTCAAAGCCCAGCCAAATATGCGCCATTGCTCCTTTTTTTCTCTGAACCAGTAGAGGTACTCTTGCGGTTTGCCGTTGCGCAGTTCGGTAACTATTAATTGCACATCGCCGGCCTGCAGGGGAGGAGTTAACCCAATGGCGTTGGCCTCTTGCTGTGTGAGCACTTTTTTTTCATCTACCGAGTAAGTGTTAATAATAATGGGTTGCGGCAGATGGTATTCGGTAAAGGGGTCGTAGAGCAGGTTTTTTACTTTGTTGATATCATACTTTGCCAGGTGGTTGTAGTACTCTGCCAGTGTTTTTTCGGGAGTTGAAACGGGATTTTCCTGCTGTTCTTCGGTGGCGGGCTTTTTGGCAGATTCTGTTTGGGCAGAATCGGGTTTGCAGGCAACTATCAGCAGCAGGACACAAAGAACAGGGTAAAGAGCAAGCAGTTTAATTAATTGTTTCATGCATAAGTTTTGTAATACAGCAGGAGGTATTTTGTTAAAACAGGCTGGGCAAAACTTTTGTTTAATGCCGTTTGCACCGGTTGGCAGGCAGACGTTAGGGCAAGTTTATTCCAAACTGCAGGTATTTAATGGTATTGGCCCCGCTAAGGTTGAGTTTTTGGTAGCGGGTGGTAACCGAAAGCAGCGGACTGATATTGAGATTGGGTTCTTTTTGCACATTGGGATAATTTACCCAAACGGGGCAGTTATGGGTTTGCAGTGTTTCGAGGGTAAACCGGTAAAGTTGGTCACTATCGGTTTTCAGGTGTACTATGCCTTCGGGTTTCAGTATTTTTTTGTACAGTTGCAGGTATTGCAGGGAAGTAAGACGCTTGCGGGGTTTGTCGTTTTGCGGGTCGGGAAAAGGCAGCCATATTTCACTTATTTCGCCGGGGGCAAAATAGTGGTGAATGAGTTCAATGGGCGTGCGCACAAAGGCGGCATTGGTAAGGTTATGCTGTTGCACAAAGGAGGCGCCTGTCCAAATGCGGTTTCCTTTTATATCTATGCCAATGACGTTTGTTTGAGGATACATTTGGGCAATGGCCACGGTATATTCGCCATAGCCACAGCCGAGTTCCAGTATTAAGGGGTTTTGGTTGCCGAAAAACCCGTGGCACCACCGGCCGCGGAAATCGGTAATAAGTCCCCTGAAATTGTACAAAACGGGTTCTTTCCAAATACGGTTTTCAAATACATGCGGCATTTGCTTTATTTCGGCAAACTTGGCCAATTTGCCCTTTCCCATATTGTGTATATTTTGCGGTTTTTTAACAGATAATCGGGTTATGGCGGGAGTTGTTTTTTAGCGGTTACTCTGGCATACAACCTGTATGGCATTTTTAAGTTGTTGCACCTGCTTTAGGAGTTGAGGCAGGTTATTATCCAACAGGGTAATATGCCCCATTTTCCGGCCGGGTTTGGTAATTTTTTTTCCGTACAGGTGTATATAGGCGCGCGGCGTTTTTAAGACGGTATCCATGCCCAGGTACTGTGCCGGCCCCTCTTGATTGGGGGCGCCAATAATATTGAGCATGGCAGCAGGGCATTTTATGCCGGTATCGCCCAGGGGCAGCCCCAAAATGGCGCGCCAGTGTTGCTCATATTGCGAGGTAAAATTGGCTTTAATGGTTTGGTGTCCGCTGTTGTGTGGCCGGGGAGCTACTTCATTTACCAAAATTTGGTCATCGGGCGTTAAAAACATTTCTACCGCCAGTATGCCGGTCATATTTAGTTTTTCCAGAACTTTAAGGGCAATTTGTTGCGCCTGTTGTTCTATATGCGGGCTAATTCGGGCGGGTTGCAGCAGGTAATCTACCAGGTTGTAGGTGGGGTTAAATACCAGTTCTACGGCCGGAAAGGCGGCGGTTTGGCCCTGCACGTTGCGCGCCACAATTACCGATAATTCTTTTTGTATGGGCACTGCTTTTTCCAGAACACAAGGTTGGTCAAATGCGGCGGCAATATCGTTTGGGTGGTTAAGGGGCATAACGCCGCGGCCGTCGTAGCCATCGCGCCCCAGTTTAAGGAAGGCAGGTAAAAAACCGGTATGCCGGTAGAGGTCATTGCGGTTATTGGTAAGTCTGAAATCGGCGGTAGGTATTTGGTGTTGGCGGTAAAACTGTTTTTGCAGCTGTTTATCCTGTATAATTTTAATGGCGTGCGGCTCGGGAAACACTTGCACTCCTTCCAGTGCAAGTTGTTCCAGGGCGTCGGTATTCACCTTTTCAATTTCAATGGTGAGCACATCAAGGTTTTTGCCAAAGCGGTAAACGGTGTCAAAATCCTGCATCGGGCCACATTCAAAACGGGCGCAAAGGTGTTTGCAGGGCGCCTGTGCATCGGGGTCAAGTACATGTACTTCCACATCAAAATCAATGGCGGCTTGTATGAGCATACGCCCCAATTGTCCGCCGCCCAAAATTCCGGCTTTTTTCATATTGGCAAAATAAGGGGCAAAAATACCAAAAAAAAAGACAGGTTGTGCGTGAAAGGAGGCAGCGCAATGCGGTAAATGCCGGCATACAAAAACCGGCTAATTTATTTGGGCAGGTGTTGCCCCTGCAACGGCATTGCCGCCCGGTATTTGCAACACAAACGGGTTAAAACCTGTTGGGTTTTGCACAATCATACAGGTGCCCGGTATTAAAGGGAAGCGTAAAATTGTTTACTTTTACCCCCTTATTGGGCAACCCTTGCCCCCAAAACAGCACAGGTATGGAAGAGCGCATGAATATAGTTACTACGCAAAACGTAGGAATTGAATACGAAATTGCCAGCCTTGGCGACCGGTATGTTGCCGGAATAATTGACATGTTGGCTTTATTGGGTTACATGATTTTATTTTTGTACCTGGCAGACCTGTTTTACTTTGGCGATTGGACTTATTATGTTTTTTTACTGATGCCTTTGCTGTTATATGATTTGGTGCTGGAATTAACCTTAGACGGGCAAAGCTTAGGAAAATACCTTATGCGCCTGAAGGTGGTAAACACAGACGGTTCGCAGGTTTCGGTGGGTGGTTATTTGCTAAGGTGGTTGCTGCGGCCGGTTGATGTATGGATTTCTATGGGCGGAGTAGCCGTTTTAAGCATAATTATTACCGGCACCGGGCAACGGTTGGGCGATTTGGCGGCCGGAACCACGGTAATTAACCTGAAAAACCGGGTAAAACTAACCGACACCCTGTTTACCATAGTTCCCGATGGTTATGAAACCGTGTTTCAGCAGTCTGGCAACCTTACCGATAAGGACGTTGCCCTTATAAAAGAAATTATTGATGAAGCCAACCGGCTGCAAAACAATAAAGCCATAGAACTGCTGGCCACAAAGGTTGCCGGTGTTATGCAGGTGCAACACAACCTGCCCCCCCGCAAATTTCTGGAAACCGTACTCACAGATTATAACCACCTGCACGCAAGGTAAACAGGCGCCCCAAAACTGCCAACTTTTGAGGTAAACAAACGCCCGCATACAATCTTGTGCTAAATTAATTACCTTTGCAAAAAATTTTGGTTTTTGCAGCAGGTACTTTTCATGCAACGCGCTATTATTGTTAAAATTGCTCTTTTTGCCGCACTGCATTTTGTACTGCAAATTTTGCGGGCTGAAATTCCAATTGCCCTGCAACAGGCCGATACCACAACCTATTATGCCGATACAGCCTGCTACCTGAAACCGCCTTTGCCAACACATACCGATACATTGGCCAAAGCCTGGTTAACCCGCCTTGGCACCATAAGTTGCCTCTTAAATCAACATTTTAATAATTTGCCGGCAACTGCCGCCCCTGAAACCGGCATAACGCCACCGCCACCCATGCTTGTGCTGCCGGCCGATACGCTTGCACCCGATTCTGCCCAAACACCGCCGCCGCTTTGGTACAATGTAAAAAGCCTGCCTCAATTTACCCCCGAAGAAATTGAAGTGCAAAATTATATACAACCCTTCCGGCCACAATCGCCGGTGAAAACGCTGCTGTTTTACGTTTTTCTGGTTATTGCAATATTTTACGCCTTTTTGTCTTACAACTATGCCAAGTACCTTAATAAACTGTATGAGGCAGTGCTCAATATATACATAGCCAGGCAGTTTTACGAAGATTTTAACCATAATGTGTTTATAGTAAACCTGCTTTTTGGCATTATTACCATAACCACATTTGGACTGTTTGCCTATTTGGGCGTTGATTATTTTGGTAAACTGCAGCATACCAATAATTACCTGCTCATGGCAGCCCTGGCAGTTGCCGTAGGCGGTTATTTATCTTTGCGCCGCCTTATGCTCCGGTTTATAGCCTTTATACTGCCGTTGTCAGAGGTTATTTATTTTTACCTCTTCAACCTGCGCATTATTAACATTGCTTTAAGCGTGGCGCTGCTTCCCCTGCTGCTGCTTATGGCATTTGGCGCACCCCTCATAGAAAAAACAGCCCTGTACATGGCAATTGCCACTACCGGCGTTAGCCTCGTATTTATTGTATTCAGAGGTCTTACAATTGTAAAAGAATTTGTGTGGCGTTATAAGTTTCACTTTTTTTTGTACCTTTGCACCCTCGAAATCGCACCCCTGCTGGTGATGTATAAAGTGGTTTCCGGGTACCTTGTCTAAACCCAAAGCAAAGTCTTTCTCCTCCCTATTAAATACCGCGCTTAGATGAATAACCTCATGGGCAATCAACACAACAGAACCATTAAAAACATCCTCATCTCGCAACCCGAACCCGAAACACCGGGTAAATCGCCTTACCACCTGATGGCCGAAAAATTGCACGTGTCAATCCTTTTCAGGCCCTTTATAAAGGTGGAAGGATTACAGGCAAAAGATTTCAGAAAGAGCAGGATTAACCCACTTGATTACACCGCCGTTATTTTTACCAGCCGCAATGCCGTAAACCATTTCTTCCGGCTTTGCGATGAACTAAGGGCAAAAATGCCCCAAAACACCAAATACTTCTGCATTTCTGAAGCCATTGCCCTGTACCTCCAAAGATTTATCCTCTTCAGAAAAAGAAAGGTGTTTTTTGACAAAACCAGCTCTTTGAACGGACTGAAAGACCTGCTGAAAAAACACCGGAAAACCGATAAATTCCTCTTTCCCTGCGCCGCCGACCGCAAAGACAACGTAGAGCAATACCTTGTTGAAGAAAATTTTAACTTCTCGCCGGCCGTTATGTTTGAAACCGTGCCCGATAAACTTTCGGATATTGATATTTCCCAGTACGACATGCTCGTATTTTTCAGCCCCATGGGTATTAAATCTTTGGGCGAAAATTTTCCCGATTTTCAGCAAAGCGATGTTGTAATTGGCGCTTTTGGACCTGTAACGGCAAAAGCTGTTATTGATGCGGGGCTTCGCCTCGATTTTCAGGCGCCGCTGCCGGGCGTTCCGTCAATTACCATGGCCATTGAAAAATACATTACCGAACACACTACGGCATAAAAAC
Organism: Sphingobacteriales bacterium TSM_CSM; assembly: GCA_002212725.1. Taxonomy (GTDB): domain Bacteria; phylum Bacteroidota; class Bacteroidia; order Chitinophagales; family UBA2359; genus UBA2359. The sequence continues at coordinate 46,035 of MTCR01000117.1, forward strand.
CGGCCATTATTATACAATTGGTTACAACAAGCAACCAATTTTGCCCCTGCAAAACCGGCCTGTGCCATTTTGCTGCGTTTTTCGGGTTCAAAAAAAATCTTATCCGCCTGCCGCAGGCTCATTTGGGCGGCATTTTGTTTTTACTTCATTTTTCAGGCAAATGCAGCACCATCAATCCCCGAAACATACCAACAAATTAGTAAATGAACTAAGCCCCTACCTGTTGCAACATGCCCACAACCCCGTAAACTGGTATCCGTGGGGCGAAGAAGCGCTTGCACTGGCCAAAGCCGAAGATAAACCCATACTCATCAGCATTGGTTATGCTGCCTGCCATTGGTGCCATGTAATGGAGCGCGAATCGTTTGAAAATGAAGAAGTGGCTGAATATATGAACCACCATTTCATTAACATAAAGGTTGACCGCGAAGAACGCCCCGATTTAGACCAAATTTATATGGATGCCGTTACCGCACTTACCGGCAGCGGCGGCTGGCCCCTTAACTGCTTTTTATTGCCCGATGCCCGGCCGTTTTACGGCGGAACCTACTTTCCGCCCAAAGCCATGTATGGTAAACCCGATTGGCTTGCGCTGCTCAAAAGCATTGTGCGCACCTTTACCCAAAAAAGAGCCGAACTGGAACAGCAAGCCGGCTATATAACCCAACACCTGCTTAACCAGGATGCACAGGTATTGCAGCAACTGCCCATGCTGCAAACAACCCAACTCTTTGAACCAAACACTGCCGAAACTGTATTTGTGCGCCTGCGCCAACGGTTCGATACCCAGGACGGCGGCTTTGGTGCAGCGCCCAAGTTTCCGGCAACCATGAACCTGCAATGGCTGCTGCAATATTACCACTTTACCGCCGACAAAAGCGCCCTGCAGCACGCCTTGTTTTCTTTAGACAAAATGACTGCCGGCGGTATTTATGACCATCTTGGCGGCGGCTTTGCCCGCTACTCGGTAGATAAGGCCTGGTTAGTGCCGCATTTCGAAAAAATGCTCTACGACAACGCCCTGCTTACCGACCTGCTGTCTGATGCCTTTAAAATTACCCGAAAACCCGAATACAAAGAAACCATTGAGCAAACCCTTGAGTTTATAGCCGCAGAAATGACCTCGGCCGAAGGCGGATTTTATGCTTCTTACGATGCCGACTCGGAAGGCGAGGAGGGTAAATACTACGTTTGGAGCAAAGCCGAAACCGACCAGATATTGGCCGAAGATGCCCCTGTTTTTAACCGTTTTTACGGCATTACCGAACAAGGCAACTGGGAAGGCAAAAACATTCTGAACCGCAATTTTACCATTAAAACTTTTGCCGATAAAACAGGCTACAGCACCGAACAACTCAAAAACCTGCTGCAACGCTGCCGCCGCAGGCTGCTTGCCAACAGAAACCACCGCCCCAAACCCGCCTTAGATGACAAAATAATACTGGGCTGGAACGCCCTTATGACCACCGCCTACGCCAAAGCCTTTCAGGCGCTTGGCCACCCGCAATACAAAACCGCCGCCGAAAATAACCTGCAATTTATGCTTACCCGCTTTGCCGATACTCAACGGCAAGCACCCGCCATGCTGCATACCTATAAAAACGGCAGGGCGCAACACCCCGCTTTTTTAGATGATTACGCCTTTGTAATAGAAGCCTTGCTGGCAGTTTACCAGATTAATTTTAACGAAGAACTGCCCCAACTGGCGCTTTCTCTTGCCCAATTTGTGCTGCAACATTTTGCCGACCCGCAGGGAAGCCCCATTTTGTTTTACACCCCCGATTTTCAGACCGATGTTATTGTGCGGAAAAAAGAATATTACGACAGTGCCACCCCATCGGGTAATTCAACCATGGCTGCCAACTTAAAACTGCTGGGTGCCATGCTCAATTTGCCCCATTTATCCGAATTGTCGGCAAAAATGGTAAAATCGGTCGAAACTTCTTTGCTCAAATACCCTACCTCTTTTGGCCGGTGGGGCAGCGTGGCCCTGCAGTTTATTTACCCCGCCCGCGAGGTAGCCGTAGTTGGCAACAACGCACCCAAACTGGCCTTGCAACTGGCAAAAAACTTTTTACCCAACACCGCACTTATGGCAACTGCCGGCAACCAAAGCCCCTACGAATTGTTGCAAGACCGCTATGTGGAGGGCAAAACCCTGTTTTATGTGTGCCAAAACAACGCCTGCCAAATGCCGGTAAACACGCCGCAAGAAGCATTGCAACTGCTGCACAACAACAACCCGTAACAGCGGCACTCAGGCAAACCCTTCGTTCAGTTTGTCTAAAAACCCCTTCTTTTTCCGGGCCGAAACATATACCTGCGAGCCATCGCTCATAAGCGCCACACCCTCTTTCAGGTACTTTTTTATGTGCCGAAGGTTAATGAGGTGGCTGTCGTGAATGCGGTAAAAGCCGGTATCTTCCAACAGGTTGTCGTAGTATTTAAGCGTTTTGGTAACCAATATTTTTTGGCGGTTGGTGAGATAAAAAACCGTACAGTTACTGTCGGCTTCGCAGCGTACAATATCATCAATATTTACAAAAGTAACCTCATCGGCGGCGGGTAAGCCCAGTTTTTTAAGCGGCCCGGCATTGGCGGCGTTGGTAAGGTGGTGTATGGCCTGCCGGTCAGACCGGCCGCGTTTTCGGGCATAGCGGGCTACGGCTTTTTGCAGTTCCAGTATATCAATGGGCTTCAGCAGGTAATCGAGGGCAGAAAATTTAATGGCTCTTATGGCATATTCATTGTAGGAAGTGGTAAAGATAACCGAAAAATCAAGGTCGTCAAGGCTTTCAAGCAGTTGAAAACCTTCATCGGCGGCGGGCATCCGCACATCTAAGAACACCAGTTCGGGGTGGCATTGCCGTATTGCGGTAAACCCCGATGCAGCAGAGTCAGCCATTGCAACTACTTCTACTTCGGGGCAATATTCGTTCAGCAGGTTTAGCAGCGTTTTTCTGCCGGTTTCTTCATCGTCAACAATTACCGCAGTAATTTTTTTTGCTGTGCTCATAAAGATGTACAACCTTGATTTTCCGGTTTTTTATTTTCAAAAAACTACCGCGAACCTAAAATATAGTTGGCCTCAATCATAATACCGCCGGTAAGGTTGGCAGTGGTAGGGCGGTCTGCACTAAATACAGAGTTGCTGCCTTGTGTAAGGGATTTGTTTTCAATATCGGTAAGCGAGTAATCTCCGCGGAACGAAAGACCAAGGTTAAAACTGTCGCTTACCCTGAACCTAGCACCTAAACTGAAAACAGCAGCCAGGTTATTGGCATAGGCCTCCTCTATATTGAATTGGCTGCCCAGCTTAATATAATTTAAGGTTTGCGGATTTACATCAAAATCTACATCGTCAACAACGTATTTGGCTCCGGTAAGCACTTCATATTGTACGCCAAAGGTTGCCACAAAATGCGCTCCTGCATCGGGGTTGCTGTTTACCTTCAGCAAGAGCGGAATTTTAAGGTAGTTGAGTTTGACTTGCAAAGTTTCAAAGCCGGCAGAACCATCGCCCACATATTTTTGCCCCTGCCCCGAATACAACAGGCCGGTTTGTATGCCCAAAAAATCGAGAAAATTATAGCCGGCCTGTACGCCGTAGGCCATGCCCCAGGTTCGGGTAAAATCCAGTCCATCGCCGCGGGCAGAATCGTCATCGTTAATAATCCAGACCGATTGGGGAATAATTCTTACACCCACTTCAAGGCCTTTTTGTGCAAAGGCAGGCATGGCAACCAAGGTTGACAGCACAAAAAACGCAAAAAGAGTACGCATTTTCATTTGAGATAAGATTTTGGTTATTAAAAAGCTATTCATCTTTAAAAATAAACACCTGCGGCTTGGCGGTTTTGGCGTTCATATACCCGCGGTACATGCCTTCGGAATTAAAGGGCATGGTAAAATTGCCCTGTTGGTCTAAGGCTATAAGTCCCCCAAAACCGCCCTGCGGCAACAATTTATCAAAGATAACCCGTTTTGCCGCTTCCTGTACCGGCAGATGAAGGTATTCCATAAGCGCCGACACATCGTAGGCTACCACGTTGCGAATAAAAAACTCGCCATGCCCGGTGGCCGATACGGCACAAGTGCTGTTTCGGGCAAACGTGCCGGCGCCAATAATGGGCGAGTCGCCAATGCGTCCATAGCGTTTGTTGGTCATGCCGCCCGTAGAAGTGCCTGCCGCCAGATTTCCGTATTGGTCTAAGGCTATAGCGCCTACCGTGCCATATTTTTCTTTACCCGACTCACTTAGTTCTATACGGTATCCGGTGGTATCGGTTTTTTCCTGTTCCAGTATTTTTTGCAATGCCCGCAGGCGGTAATCGGTAATAAAATAGGCAGGGTCAACAATTTCAAGCCCCTGTTCTTTGGCAAAAGCATCGGCGCCGGTGCCGGTCATCATTACATGTGGCGAGTTTTCCATTACCTTTCGGGCAGCCAAAATGGGGTTTTTTACCGTTTTTATACCCGCTACCGCACCGGCGCTGCCGGTTTTTCCGTCCATAACAGCCGCATCTAATTCTACCGTTCCTTCGTTGGTAAGCACAGCCCCTTTTCCGGCATTAAACAAAGGCGAGTCTTCCATAAACACAATGGCAGCCTGCACAGCATTTAAACTTGTGCCGCCGTTTTGCAATACAGCATACCCGGCCAACAATGCCTGCTCCAGCGCCTGCCGGTATTGTTGTTCAAGACTGTCGGTCATATTTTGTTTTAAAATGGTGCCGGCGCCGCCGTGAATAACCAGGGTAATGGGGTAGGGTTTGTCTGTCATGATGTTGGTTTGCGCCTTTTGTTTTGGTAACACATGGCAAGCATTTGCTGCATAACATAGGGCAACAAAAAAAAGTGTGAGCAAAATTGTTTTGCGCTTAAGCACGGTACAAATTTTGCCCGAAAGTACAAATTAATTCAGAAATAGGAATAACAAAAATGAAAAACGGAAAACAGGGAACTTACGCTGCAAGGTAGTCATATTTATTTTTTCCAAAATAAACAATCTGCCCGATGAGTCTCTTTACCCCCCATGCAGCAATATGGATATTACTCCTGCACCTGTTGGCTATTAGTTTTTTCAGGGCAACATGCTTAATGTTTTAAACGTGCCAAGCGCGTTGAGCGTACTCTACCGCACCACCGCCACCTTACCCCGCGCCAATACCATGTCGCCGCTAATACCGCCGTTGTAGCCGTTGTCGGAGTCCCCTCCGACAATACCACTGACTACATAAAAATAGATGCCCGCCGGCAGGTGCGCCACCGAAATGGTGTGGGTTGCAGAACTTGCGTTTGTTGAGCCTGCCGCGGTTGTTGAGCTTGTCGAAACAAACGGGGTTTGCAACGCTAACTGCCCGGCGGGGGTGTAGAGGGAAATGCTCGTTTCGACAGGCTCAACGAGCGGATTGACAGGCTCAACGAGCGGATTGAAAGGCTCAACGAGCGGGTTAGAAATGCTGAAGTGCAGGGTGTTTTGGGCAGGGTTGGGGTAAACTACCACCCCTGACCCCGAGTACTCGGGGGAATTTTCTGGTATGCCTACGGCGGTGCCCCAGCCGCTTTGCGGTTTTACTATGGTGGTGTAGGTGCCGGTATCGTTGCAGACGATGGCTTGGAGGGTAACGTAGTAGGTGCCGGGTTGGGAGTATAGGTGGGTAATGGGTGTGGGTTCTTTGGTTTGGTAGGGCGGGGTGCCATCATCAAATTGCCAGATGAAATGCCCGCCGTCTATGCTGTCGGGGTACACGTATTGGCTTTGGTTGTAGAAGGTGGCAGCAAGGGTAGTGGAATCTGTGGCAAAGGTAAAGGCTGCCTGCGGCTCGGTGAGCAAACCCATGCAGTTGGTTTTTACAATATAGGCAAAGGCGCCGGTAAGGGTGTCTTGCCTGCCTACCATGAGGTAACCTCCGTCGGGCGTGGCTATCATGTCGTAGCAGTAGTCACTATAACTGCCACCGTAACGACGGCTCCAAAGCGGATTGCCATTGGCATCTAATTTTGTAATCTGAGCATCATACCATTGGTTGGCAGTACTTCCCAAGCAGCCGCCAACCACAAATGATCCATCGGGTAGTGAAACGGCCGAACCGCAACCGCCATATCGAAGCATATAAGGGTTAACTGACGCATAACTCATCCACTCTATATCAAAATCATTTGTTAATTTTACATAAACTCCAATGTAATCCATTTCATCTGTAGCCACGCCTGCCGGAGCTAACAAAAAGCCGCCGTCCTGAGTAGGAATAAATTTAGTTGATTGCATTGCAACATTTCCGGGAGGGTCTAAAATAAATTGTTCTATAACTTCGCCTGTGTTATTTATATGCAGAATGGCAATTTGCCCATGTGTTACCCATGCAATAGTATTAAAATAGAAATTTACTGTACCCAGTAAATAGTACCCGCTGCCATCGGGTGCGGGCAGTATGTCGGTAAGGTAGTTGTCGTAATAATACCCCAAATCGTTGTATATGCGTTCCCATTCTATATCAAACTGGTCGTTGAGTTTTACCGCGTACATTTCTGTATTATACGGTGGATTGTTGGGGTAATCGGGTACTATGCTACCCACTATAAGATATCCCCCATCTTGAGTTTTAGTAATTCCCAAAGCTGTAGAGGGCAAGTTACTTAAGGGTATAATATCCAACAGAGTTCCCTGCATATCTGTTGTAGTTACATGTGCTTGATAAGCAGTTGTTTGATTGTCTTCCCATGATAATGTTTTGTTTCCAACCATTGCATAACCACCTGTAGTAATTATAAAATCACCCGAAACAATTTCGCCTTCTGTTAGCACAATCTCCCTTTTCCAAATGCTATCACAATAGTTATCCATATTGAAAAGCATGATACTCCAGGGTGTTGCGAAAGTTGTAAAATTTCCTAAAATGATAAAATTTTCATTGTTTAATTTCACACTCATAAAATCTTGAAAAACTCCGTTATCATAAATTTTAGAGAAATATTTAGGTTGTGCCTCAAGTAAAGTAGATATTAGCAGCATAAGGCAAATATGCAAAAGAAATGTTTTCATTGCACACAGGTTTAGGTGGATTAACGACAGTTTGGCAGGCATCTTAAACAAACCATCTGGTTTATATTGGATGCCTGCCAAGGTCTAACAAATAAGGGTTAGGTTAGGGAATGATAATTAACTTATCTGCTTGCAACAACTCGCCGTTGGAAGTAAAGATGTAGTAATACAAACCGGGCGGAAGGGTGTTGATTTGAATATGCCATGTGCCCGCTCCCTTACAGTATTGACTTAGCGCTTTGCAACCTATGGTATTATATATGGTTAGTTGTACTTGTTGATCATCGGGCAAAGCGCTTTCAAAGGTAAGATACTCTTTAGTAGGGTTAGGATACGGTTTGCTTATTTTATTGCCATATATATTGTTTGTTTGCCCGTTTTTAAAATTAACCGCCACGCCCTGCATCATGGCGGGGTCTATTATGGCGGGCATAGGCGGCAACAATACAGGGTGTTCTTCGCCATGCAGCAGGTAGAGGAGGGTGCGGGCTTCAAAAGCGGCTTTGGTGTATGTGCCTGCTATAATGCGTATAGTATCTTCTTCGGTAGGAAAGAGTTGCGTAATAGTTCTGCCACTTTGTCGAAGGGTTACATAAATGGTATTAAGCCAATGGTAATGCAGGTCTTCGGTGCGCTCATCGGGCAGTGTGGCAAGCAGGCTATCGGTAAAGGTAGTGTTTGCCTGAAACAGGTAATAGGGCGCTAAAAACCGCCGGCTTACATCGGTGTTAATATCTTCCAACAATTGCAGGGCGGCAAGGGTATCATCGGCTTCATACAGGTAGTAGCGCACTTTGCGCAGGGCCTCTTGATTTAACAATCGTTCATCGGTAAGAGCTTTTATCTCCTCATCGGGTCGGGGTTGGGGAATGGTGCCACAGTTTTCTTCAACCGAGGGTAAAGGCGTGGGGCCAATTGGATTACAGGCCATTGGCGTTACCTCGCCTGCAAAGAGTTGGGGTATGTAGCCGGGTTGGTTTCGGTACCAGTAAATAAAGTTATTGGCGGCGGGTATGGCGGCTATAATTTCGTAGCCGGTAAAACTGCCGTAGGTAATGGGGAACTGGAACAGGTTGTCGGCGGGTTTTTGTGCAAAAACATCGCATTGCCCTTGGTCGTCTAAATCACCTGTTTCGGCAGGGGGCTGGGTATAGTCTTGTGCGCAAATGGCAATGGCGTAGTTGCTAATTTGGTTGCAGGCAATTTGCGTTCCGGTATTGTTGCCCAAAGTCCATACGCCTATACCGCAGGCGTTTAATACGTTGTTGTGTACTACGCTGGGGTCTGTATCGTTAGACAGGAGGGCAATGCCGCATCGGGTATATTGAATTTGGTTGTAGCGCAGGTCAAAATCGGAGCCTTGCAAAAACATGCCTATAGGGTTGGCACTGCCTAAAGAAGGTGGTGTGTAGTTGTTGTTAATAAGATTGCCATCAATAAGCAGGCGGGTTCTTGCGGCTTGCAGGCTTATGTTGCAATTATTAAATCGGTTTGTTACTACATTAAGGTTGTCGAAAATGGCGGTTCCAAAATTGAGGTTGGCAATAGAAATACCTACTTCGCAATTGTCTATATTGTTGCTTCGGTAGGAGGTGTGGTCTATGGCAATGCTTCGGGCTGCGTAGCGCAGGTTGTTAAAACTATTGCCCAATATAAGCAGGGGTTGGTTAGCTTGCGGCAGGTAGCGTATGGTGTGTATGCCTGCTTCGGTGATGTTTACAGGTGAACCTGTGGCATTGAAGGGGTATAGCAGTTGTGTGGCCGTGAAGTTTGCGTTTTGTATTCTGTTTTGGCAGCCTATATATGCCGGCAAGGTGGGGTTGGGCAGGGTAAGATTGCAACCTGCTGTGTGCCAACTCATGTTTACCCCCTCTAAGCAGTTGTGCAGGGTTGCGCCGTTTTCGACAAAGAGCATACCGCCGCTTGAACTTTGCGCCGTAGTTGAATTGAGGGCAGTAAACAGAATTTGCGAGCTAATGCTGGGAAAGAAAGTACTGCCGGGAAACATAGCTATATCGGTAAGTTCGGATGCTACGGTGTTTATATCTAATAAGGGTAGTTTCATGCCAATGATACCGAAAAGTGCATCGGTAACCTGCACATTGCCGGTCATATAAACGGTTCCGAAATTAAGTGCGCCCGATGCGGGGTCTTGCTGTCGGGCAACGCTGCCGCCCGGGCCGGCTACCTGTATGCCTTGCCACATGGCGTTGCAGATACCGGCAATAAGCGTAGTACCCGGTGCAGGTTGGTTAATAAGCAAATGTGCGTTGGGTTGTACTAAAATGCGGCAGTTGTGTGCAAAGTAAATATCCATATTGCTAATATTAAGGGTTACGCCTGATGGAATGACCAGGTCCACATTAAGGAAAGCAGGACCAACCGGTGCGCCAAAATTAGTAATAAAATCATTGCCGGTATTGCTCCATGTATTGGAGGCGGGCACTATGTAGGCAGGTCTGCCTTCAAAGGCGGTTATGCCGGCAGAGGCAGGGTTTAGGGTAAAGTTTGCGGCTTCCATACAACATTGGAGTTTGAAAGGAGTATTAACATCGGGAACAGATAAAGGCGGGCAACATTCAATTGCAAGAAGGTTAATATTTAAGGAGGCATCTTCCTGACATGGGTTGCTTGTAAGCAGCGTTATTGAATAAGTTCCCGGGTCGGTTAAGGTTACAGTATATGTTTCGCACCAACTTAAAGGGTTGGAGGGCAAACCTTCGGTTTCAAAACAAGTTATATCTGTAATTCCATTTAGCTGCCAACTAATGTAGTTGTACGCAGCCGGGCTGTTGAGCGTAATGGTTACTTCATCACCAATACAATAATCGGGTTGCGAGGGTGTAATGGTGACATCTGCCTGTGAAAGTTGGTTGTCATAGAGGGTTATACAGACAGGCGGGGGCGGAGGTGCATTATAACCTGTCACTTCACTCAAGAAATCTCCGGTACTTGGGTCAACATTCCACATTCTTACAGAAATCAGGTAATAACCGGGTTGGGTAAATACAAAGGGCATAGGATATGGCGCTGTGTTAGGTAAACCAAATGCACTGCTGTTGTAATAATAGTTGCTTGCAGGCGCAGAACTAAGCCCCGAAGGATAATAGGTAATGTTGAACTTAGCGCCGAATTCATTATTGGTAGATAATAGATAATCATGTATATCGGGCCATACCCGAAGCATAACATTCAGTCCGTTGTTAAGGCAAAACTCATGGCAACAAAGTGGGTCGCATCCGGTAAATGAGCCAAACGAGCAATCTGTGTACGGAGACGGGCAAACCAAAACTTCAGGTGGCGGCGTACTTGAATTGCCGGGCGTTTGCCCCACTAACACATTACCCCCCCCCCGTAATATTAAGAAAAAGGGCAACAACAATAACCAACCTTGCCGCAGGAGTTGCGGCGCAACGAAAAAAGGGTGCTTGTTTCATAATTTTGTTGTTTAAAAAACGATTGAAAAATTAATTAGGTATCCCATTGCATTCTGGCAGACAATTTAATGTGTTTGTTTTGCAATACCTAATTTATTTTCAAAAAAATAGAAAAAAAATTACCTGCTTGGGCAATTCTACCCTTACCCTACAAGCCCACACTCCTTGTTTTACCTATTAACAGGGCGATATTGGCATATTATTGGCAAAGGAGCTAAAGCGGTATTCTTTTTTGGGGGTATTGGGTAAAACCCGGTTTACCATTCTTGTTTGTAAACTTGTTACTAAATATCGGGCATATTTGTAACTTTGTTGCCGTTCAAACTATACCAATATACCAAACCCCACATGGCATGGATTTAAATTTAACCGGTAAAAATGCATTGGTTTGCGGCAGCAGCCAGGGAATAGGCAAAGCCGCTGCCGAGGAACTGGCCCTTTTGGGCGCTAATATAACCCTGTTTGCCCGAACCGAAAGCAGCCTTCGGGAGGCGCTGAAAGGATTAGACCAAAGCAAGGGGCAGCGGCACAACTACCTGTGCGCCGATTTTTCAGACCCCGAACAGGTGCAGCAAACCGTAGCCGGCTACCTTGCCCAACAGCAGGCGGTGTTTCATATTTTGGTAAACAACACCGGCGGGCCGCCCGGCGGGCCCATTACCAACGCCACGCCACAGGCATTTTTGCAAGCCTACAACAACCACCTTATTTGCAACCAGTTGCTGGCGCAAACCGTTTTACCGGGCATGAAAGCCGCACAGTTCGGGCGAATTATCAACATTATTTCTACCTCGGTAAAAGCGCCAATTGCCGGTTTGGGCGTATCAAACACCACCCGTTGGGCGGTGGCCGGCTGGGCTAAAACCTGGGCAAATGAAGTGGGGCAGTTTGGCATTACGGTAAACAATGTGCTGCCCGGTTATACTGCCACCCAACGCCTGTACAGCCTTATTGATGCCCGCGCCGCTGCCGCCCAAACAACCCCGCAAACCATTGCCGCCGATATGATTGCCACCATACCCGCCCGCCGTTTTGCCCAACCGCACGAGGTGGCGGTGGCAATAGCTTTTCTGGCCTCGCCTGCCGCCGCATACATTAACGGTATTAACCTGCCCGTTGACGGCGGAAGAACCGATACCTTGTAATAGAAAACAACCGTAGTGAGAAACAACAACCATGTACACAGCGACAAAACATAGACGAAAAGAATGGCATTAAGTTGGAACGAAATAAAAGACCGGGCATTAAAATTCTCAAAAGAATGGGCCGACACTTCAAACGAAGAAGCGGACGCAAAACCATTTTTAGTTGAGTTTTTTAACGTGTTTGGTATTAGCAGTAAACGTGTTTCGACCTTTGAACACAGAGTAAAAAAATTAGACGACAAAGACGGCTACATTGACTTGCTGTGGAAAGGAACAATTTTAATTGAGATGAAAAGTCGGGGTAAAAACCTTGACAAAGCTTACGCGCAAGCCATTGAATACACTCACGGACTTAAAGAACACGAGCTGCCCAAATACATACTTGTTTCCGATTTTGAAAACTTCAGACTTTACGACCTTGAACCCACCTCTAATCCCTCCGATGTAGGGGAATTTGTTGAATTTAAACTCAATGACTTTGTAAATAATGTTCAGCATTTCGGCTACATTTTAGGTTATCAAAAAAAAGTTTACAAAGAACAAGACCCTGCAAACATAAAAGCAGCAGAGCTAATGGGTAAATTGCACGACAGATTAGAGGAGATAGGCTACACCGGACACCCATTGGAAGTCTATTTGGTTCGTATTCTGTTTTGCTTGTTTGCCGAAGACACTACCATTTTTAACAAGCTTCAGTTTCAGGATTATGTTGAATTTAGAACCAACGAAGACGGAAGCGACCTTGCAGCAAAATTGCAGGAACTCTTTCAGGTGCTTAACACACCCAAAGAAAACCGCTTTAAAAATCTGGACGAGCAATTGGGTGAATTTCCATATATAAACGGTAAACTGTTTGAAGAAAACTTGCCAACAGCAAGTTTTGACAGTAAAATGCGGCAAGCCTTGCTCAATTGCTGCTATATTGATTGGAGCAAAATTTCGCCTGCCATTTTTGGTTCCATGTTTCAAAGTGTAATGAACCCGAAAGAGCGGAGAAACTTAGGCGCACATTACACCAGCGAAACCAACATTTTAAAACTTATTAAACCGCTTTTCTTAGACGACCTTTGGAAAGAATTTGAAAGTATAAAAGACAACAAAAACAAACTCATTGATTTTCATAAAAAGTTAAGCGCACTCAAATTTTTGGACCCCGCCTGCGGTTGCGGAAACTTTTTGGTTATTACTTACCGGGAACTCCGCTTGCTTGAATTGGAAATTTTGAGAGTGTTAAATAAATCGGGACAAAGAGTTATTGACATAAGCAGTATTATCTGGCTTGATGTTGACCGGTTTTACGGCATTGAATACGAAGAATTTCCTGCACGGGTTGCCGAAGTAGCCATGTGGCTTATTGACCACCAAATGAATATGCTCATCAGCAATGAGTTTGGACAATACTTTGTTCGCTTGCCATTAAAGAAATCTGCAAAAATTGTTCATGGCGATGCGTTGGAAATAGAGTGGAATACACTGCTAAATACACCAAATCCTACTTCTTTGAGGAGGCAAAAGGCAGCAGACTTCCATCACATCACCTCGGAATTTCTTCAAGCAAATAATATTCCCACAAAAACATTGATTTTTAGCAATCAATTTTTACCCTATAATCCTAATTTAAAAGAAAACAGTAAATCGCTCCGTAAAGCTGGCAACTTATCCGAAGTGTTGCTATGGAAACAACTGAGAGCTGATAATTTTTTAGGCTATTCGTTTTACAGACAAAAACCTATTTTAAATTACATAGCCGATTTTTATTGTAAAGAGTTACATCTTGTAATTGAAATAGATGGTATTTCGCACCATTCAGATGAGGCTGTTAAATATGATAATGAAAGAGACAGGCAAATGAAAGTGCTTGGTTTAACAGTATTGCGTATTAGTGATGCCGATGTAAAAAGAGATATGGAGAATGTTTTGAGAGTAATTGAATATACAATACAAGAATTAACTCCCCCTAACCCCCTCAAAGAGGGGGAACTTAGATTTGACTACATCATTGGAAATCCGCCATTCATTGGCTCAAAAATGATGACCCAGTCTCAAAGAAATGCAGTAGTAAAAGAATTTGATAATATACAAGGCGCAGGCGTTTTAGATTATGTAACTGCCTGGTACATTAAAGCAGCAAAATACCTGAATTCCCCCTCTTTGAGGGGGTTAGGGGGAGTTAAAGTTGCATTTGTATCAACTAATTCAATTGTGCAAGGCGAACAAACAAGTATTCTTTGGGGACAAATGCTCAATAAATACAACATCAAAATTCATTTTGCACACCGCACTTTTAAGTGGAGCAACGAAGCCAAAGGAAATGCAGCAGTTTACTGTGTGATAATTGGCTTCGCCAACTACGACACTAATAACAAAAGCATTTTTGAGTATGAAGATATTAAAGGCGAAGCCCACGAAATAAAAGTAAAAAATATCAATCCGTATTTAGTTGATGCAAGAGATATGTTAATCTCTAAACGGACAAACCCCCTTTGTAATGTTCCGAAAATATTAAAAGGCAATCAGCCGACAGAAGGTGGTAATCTGATAATGCTTGAGAGCGAAAAATATGAGTTAATCTCAAAATACCCAATCCTTGAAAATTATATTAAAGCATTGGTTGGCGCAGAAGAGTTTTTGTATAACAAACCAAGGTATTGCTTTTGGTTTCCAGAATTTTTTCCACCTGAATTGAGAAACATTAGAGAATTAACAGATAGACTGAAACTTGTACAAGAAATGCGTAAAGCAAGTACAGATCCCAAAACAAGGGAATTAGCCAATCAGCCATATCGTTTTCGTGAAATGAGCAGTTACAATTCATTCGTAATTGTTCCAAGTACAACTTCTGAAAATAGAAAATATATCCCAATGGGTTTTGGCGATAAAAATATTATTCCCACTAATCTACTTTTGATAATTCCGAATGGCAACTTTTATCATTTTGGTGTTTTAACGTCAACTATGCATATGGCTTGGGTTAAATCTGTTTGTGGACGATTAGAAAGTCGTTATCGTTATTCGGCAAGTATTGTTTACAACAACTATCCTTGGCCCGAAAACCCAACCGACAAACAAGTAAAAGCCATAGAAGAAAAAGCACAAGCTGTATTAAATGCAAGAGCAAGTTTTCAGTTCCCCTCCGCTGGAGGGGTGTCCAAAGGACGGGGTGGTTCTTCACTTGCCGACCTTTACGACCCGTTGACCATGCCACCAGCGTTGGTAAAAGCACACAACGAATTAGACAAAGCAGTGGACCTGGCTTACCGGCCGCAACCATTTACAAGCGAAGCCAACAGAATGGAGTTTTTATTTGAGCTTTACGAAAAATATACAGCAGACCTGTTTACAAAGGATAGCCCGAAAAAAATAAAAAAAACAGTTTAACAAGAACAACAAACATACCAACAACAAGAACACCGGCATTTACCTTTTTACAGCCGCAAACTCATTGTTGCCAATTTATAAGTTTTACAACAACTAATTAAAGCAAATACCCCCTTTTACTTCACCTTACCCAAAGCAATATGCCATGGCCAATAAAAAAAGCGACAAGTTCTTTAAAAACTACATAAACGGAAGTATGCAGCCTCCTGCATCGGGCATGTATATTGACAACTATAACCCGGCAACCGGCGCTGTTTTTTCCTATATACCCGATTCTGATGAGCGAGATGTAGCCGCCGCCGTTGAGGCTGCCTGCCGGGCATTTGCCCAATGGGGAAACACCTCTTTAGATGAACGCTCCAGAATTTTACTGCGCATAGCCGACCTCATAGAACAAAACCTGCCCCAATTGGCCGCCGCCGAAACCGAAGATTCGGGCAAACCCATTACCCTTTCTTCTACCTTAGACATTCCGCGTGCAGCTTCCAATTTTCGTTTTTTTGCTACCGCTGTGCCGCATTTTGCATCGGAAGCACACTACATGCCCGGCACAGCTATTAACTACACCCTTCGGCGTCCTATTGGCGTGGTGGGGTGTATTTCGCCCTGGAATTTACCCCTGTACCTCTTTACCTGGAAAATAGCCCCGGCCCTGGCCGCCGGCAACTGTGTGGTAGCCAAACCTTCGGAAATTACGCCCCAAACAGCCTTTCTTTTAGCTGAAATATGTATAAATGCCGGACTGCCGCCCGGTGTTCTCAACATTGTTCATGGCTATGGGCCCAAAGTGGGGCGCGCCATTGTGGGGCATGAACAGGTAAAAGCCATTTCATTTACCGGCGGCACCAAAACCGGACGCGATATTGCCAAATTAGCGGCTCCCATGTTCAAAAAACTATCGCTTGAACTGGGCGGAAAAAACCCCAACATCATTTTTGCCGATTGCAATTTTTCCGAAATGCTGCAAACTACCGTGCGTTCATCGTTCAGCAATCAGGGGCAAATTTGCTTAGCCGGTTCGCGCATTTTTGTGCAACGCCCTATTTACGAAAAATTTAAAAACGAGTTTATAGCCAAAACCTACCTGCTGAAAATGGGCGACCCCATGCAGGAAGACACCCAAATTGGCGCGGTGGTTTCTAAACAACATGCCGAAAAAATATTGTCGTACATAGACCTGGCACAACAGGAAGGCGGCAGGGTGTTGGTAGGCGGTAATGCGGTAAAACTAAAAGGCCGGTGCAGCAACGGCTGGTTTGTTGAACCCACTGTAATTGAAGGGTTAGATTTTACCTGCCGCACCAATCAGGAAGAAATTTTCGGGCCGGTGGTTACCATTACCCCTTTCGACACAGAAGAGGAGGTATTGCAATATGCCAACAGCACCCAATACGGCTTATCGGCCACCCTTTGGACACAAAACCTTACCCGCGCCCACCGCATGGCCGAAGAACTGGAGTGCGGCATTGTTTGGGTTAATTGCTGGCTGCTGCGCGACTTGCGAACCCCCTTTGGCGGCGTTAAAAATTCGGGCGTTGGCAGAGAGGGTGGGTGGGAGGCATTTCGCTTTTTTACCGAAGCAAAAAATGTGTGTATTAAAACATAGCAACAGTGCAACAGGCAGGGCAGTATGCCGCTGCCGCCAAAATAACATGCAACAGCGCACCCAAACCGAACTTGTTTGGTTTATATTTTACTGCACAATACCCGCAAACCTCTCATGATACCCGAAAACATAGTAACCAATATTATAGATGCTGCCCGCATAGAAGAGGTGGTATCAGATTTTGTAACCCTAAAGCGGCGCGGCGCCAACCTCATAGGGTTGTGTCCGTTTCATAATGAGCGCACACCGTCATTTTCGGTATCGCCCAGCAAGGGTATTTACAAATGTTTTGGCTGCGGTGCATCGGGCAGTGCGGTAAAGTTTGTAATGGAGCACGAAAAAATGACCTATCCCGAAGCGCTTCATTACCTGGCAAAAAAATATCACATTGTAATAGAAGAAGTTACCGATGAACAGGGCAAGCAGGAAAAGCAACACCTCGACAGCCTGTATGTGATAACCGATTTTGCCTGCCGGCACTTTGTTTATAACCTGCACCATACCGATGAGGGTAAAAGCGTGGGGCTGAGTTATTTTACCGGGCGCGGTTTTACCCGGCCAACCATAGAAAAATTTCAACTGGGCTACAGCTCCGGCAATTACAATACCTTTATTGACGAAGCGCGTCAAGGGCAGTTTAACCCCGATTTGCTGGTGCAAACCGGCGTAGTTACCCGAAAAAACGACCAAATGCTGCCGTTTTTCAGGGCAAGGGTAATGTTTCCCATACATAACCTGTCGGGTAAAGTGGTGGCTTTTGCCGGACGCACCTTGTCAAAAGACAAAAATCAACCTAAATACATTAACTCGCCCGAAACCGAAATTTACGTAAAAAGTAAAATTTTGTACGGCATGTATTTTGCCAAAAAAGAAATCAGGGCAAAAGACGAGTGCATTTTGGTAGAGGGTTATACCGATGTAATATCGCTGCATCAGGCAGGCATTGAAAATGTGGTAGCCTCATCGGGAACCTCGCTTACGCAAGATCAGATAAGGCTTATAAAACGCTACACTCCCAACATTACCATCCTCTACGACGGCGATGCTGCCGGTATTAAAGCCGCTTTGCGCGGGGTAGATCTGGTGCTGGAAGAAGGGCTGAATGTAAAAATTGCCGTATTGCCCGGCAGCGAAGACCCCGACAGCTATGTGCAACAGTATGGCAGGCAGGCGCTGCTGCAATTTCTGCAACAACAGGCCAAAGATTTTGTGCTGTTTAAAACCGAACTGTTTATTGCCGAAGCCGGCACAGACCCGGTAAAAAGAACGGCGCTTATCAAAGATATTATACAAACCATTGCCCGAATACCCGACCCCATTAAACGGCTTATGTATGTGAAAGAATGCAGCCACTTGATGGAAGTGCCCGAAAACATGATTATAGCCCAAACTAACAACCTTAAATGGCAAAAGCTAACCAAAGATACCCCCGATGACACCGCCAACATGCCCGATGCGCTTAAAGGCAAAGAACAGGGGGTAAATAGAACCGGCAAAACAGCAGCAGAACTGCCCGATGAAACCGTGTGCGAGCGCGAAATAATACGCATGTTGCTGGAGTTTGGAAAAGAAGAAATTCCAATTACCATAGAACACCCCGATGCACCCGGTCAATTGCAAACAGCTTATCAGACAGTAGCCCAATGTGTGGTGCAGGAAACGCGCTCGTTGCCACTTGAAAAACCGGTTTACCGCGCTATTTACGACCTGTTCAGGGAGCGGACAGATGCAGGATTGCCGGCGCCTACAACCGATGTTTTTATTATGCACCCCGATGAAAACATTAGCCGAACCACCATTAACCTGCTAACATCGCCCTACGAACTGAGCGAAAACTGGGAAAAAATGCATGGCATTTTTATTGACGATGCCCTGAACCGTTTTAAAGAACAGGTATTTGATATTATAAACCGGTACAAACTTACCCATATTATGAAACTGCTCGACAAAACCGGTGAGCAACTTAAAACCGCCACTACCGCTGAACAGCAGCATGAACTACTGCAACGCTACCTGCGCCTTACCGACCTTAAACGGCAGTTATCTGATTTGCTGGGAATTACCATTATAAGGTAAACTGCCCCAGGCGTTTAAATTTTACCCTGCTTGCTCTTTATCTTGTGCGGCAACAACTGCAACAGCCTGTAACTCAAACCGCACCCCAAAAACCCGTTCTAAGCGCGCCAAAAGGGTAATGTTGAGCAGGCGGTCGGCGGTAAAAAGTTGGGTAATGTAGCTTTTTGAAGTTTGCAACGCATCGGCCAGTTGCTTTTTGGTCATATTGCGCTCCTGCATAAGTTGCCCGATTACACCCATACAACGCAGATGCAGCATTTCGGCTTCAAACTGTTGTTTTTCTTCTGCGCTGTTAAAGGTAAACAGGTTCTGCATATATTCATGCAGAACCTGTTGCGCTTGGGCCTTGTGGACTTCGGCGCTGTTTATATTGCTGTCAATATTCTTCAAAATTGTATTCATATTCTGCTATAGATTCTATGATATTCCTGGTCTTTTTGTCAATTTTCTCAGATTTCTTGTTGTGGGTACGAATTAAAACCACAATCTTCTTATTATTTTCAAAATGAAACTCCTTGCAATAAATCCTGTTGGGTGAGTTGGTAAACTTCATGGCAGTAATATCTTTTGCTTTATCCGAAATGGCTTCTTTTCTATACAAGTCATTGTTGTAGGCATCTCTCAAAATTTCATAAAGTATGCGTTTCGTTCTCTTATCTTGCTTCTTTAATACGCTCAATAGCTCAACACAATTCTTTTCATCTACATAAATCTCTACATTTTTAACGCCGGAGGTGCCATAAAAAACATCTCCTAACTCTTCCGGAAACAGCCTAATGGCTTCGCGTTTGGTTTCCATTTAAAACTGATTTTGAAAATTTTAATAATGCAGTCATAGAAATTGGGGTTTTGTTAAAAAAACATTTTGCGTAACCGCAAAGGTAATAAAAAAGTTTACCTATTGCTTAACTTTTGTTGTTTTTTCACAAAATATTTTTGAGAGTCCAGAAATTTTCTCCTGATTTCGACAATGCGTCACGCTGACGAAATTTTTCCCGGTAGAGTCATCTAACAGTGGGGAGATTGACTTTTGCCGCTCTGTGAGCAGCATCGTTTTTATAAGCGTTTCGCCACCGGCTGGCAGTTTGATTTTCGGTTTCTGCTATCCTTTTTGCCTCAGCACCTCCCAATGGTTATTAACTCCCGAAACTTGCCACCGCTTTTATCAACGACCATTACGCTCGTTGTTCCTGACCGGTTTTTAATTTTTTGTGCACAAACATAACAACAAATTTGCATCTTTTTGGACTTGCTTCACCCAATTTGGCAATGCGACCATTATAACCTCCTGACAAGCAACAACTTGTGAATTCTCCCCAAAAAAGTGTCAAAGTCAGCAGGCGGTCGGCGGTAAAAAGCCGGGTAATGTAGCTTTTTGAAGTTTGCAACGCATCGGCCAGTTGCTTTTTGGTCATATTGCGCTCTTGCATAAGTTGCCCGATTACACCCATACAACACAGATGCAGCATTTCGGCTTCAAACTGTTGTTTTTCTTCTGCGCTGTAAAGGCAAACAGGTTCTGCCTGTTTCTTCGCAGAACATAAAAATGAAAACAGGAGGCAGATTGAGGACTTGTTACCCCATAGCCGGTTACAACGAAAAAAGCAAGAGCGTTTTCGCCTTTTCGTTCGGAGGTTACAAACCTTTAAAAGGGTGGGAGAGGGTAACGGTTGACATAGGGTTATTTAACCTTAAACCGGAAGGTAAGCGTTCCCGATTGTATTTCCACCCCGCTGAGGGTTTCATTGAAACGGGCTTGTTTGGCGGCAGACAATGCTTTGCTTTTAAGGGTAGAACTGGTAGTGGTAGAACCCGATGACTGGAACTGCGCATCAATTACCTTGCCGGTGCGGTCAACTTTTATACGTATCACCACTACCCCTGTTTCTTGCGAAGTATCTTGTATAGGCGGAATATCGAGCAGGCGGCGTCCGCTAAGGTTTACCCCCACACCGGCGTTGCCCATACCCGGGCTTTCGGTACCTTTGTTATCAGAAATATCAACTTTACCCATAATGCTGCCCAAATCTTCATTGGCATTGTTTTGGTTTCCTTGCCCGGCAGCATTGTTGCTGTTTGTGCCCGGAAACAAGGCTTTGGGGTCAACATTGGGCTTGGGGTTGGTGTTTTGCGGGGTGTTTTCCTGATTTTTGTTGTTTTTGGGTTTGTTGTCGTCTTTGGGGGTATCTTTGGTTTTGTTATTGGTAACTTCCTGGTTCTGTTTGTTTTTTTTGCGGTCGTCAACGGGCAGGGCGGGCGCCTGGTCATCGGGTGAGGTTTGTGCCTCGTTTTCTATAACAGGGTTGGGTAATTGGGTTTTGGGTTGTTGCGCCGAACTGCTTTCTTCGGAGGTGGCCTCGGTAAAAGTGCTTGCCGTTTCTTCCGATACGGGCTGAACAGTTCCCAATCCCTCATCGGAAGTACCAAAATTAATCAAAATTCCTTGTTCCTGAGGTTCTTGAATGGCGGCGTTCATGCCAAAAAACAGCATGAGCAGCAACAGCAGCAAATGCACTACGGTAGTACCTATAGCACCTTCGGCCGATATTTTGGGTTCATTATCTTCATAATAATTGCTCATGTTAGTTATGAATTATGAGTTATGAATGATGAGCTTACCCTCTGTTGTTGCTTGTGTTCTCATCAGCAACCAATTAATAAGTTTATACAAAACGGCTTGACTTCTTGTTCGCATGTTCATTTGCATGGTTTTAGATTTTTCGCAGTTTATAACTGACAACTCATAACTAAAAAAACTATTCTTTAATGGGTGCGGTAGCCAGCACCATTTTCACTTTCAGGTCGTTGGCTATGTCCATAATTTCCACTACTTTTTCAATAGGAACCGATTTTTCGGCATTGAGTACAATGGTGGCATCTTTTTGTCCTTTCAATTGCTCGGTAAGCAGGGAGCGCATGTTTTCGAGGCGCACGGGTTGTTTACCGATATAGTATTTTAAATCTGCCGAAATGGACACCGAAACCGGCTGGTTTACCGTGGTTTTGCTTTGCGAACTGGGCAGCAGCAGGTTAAGCGCATTGGGGTTTACAAACGTAGAGGTAAGCAAAAAGAAAATAATAAGCAAAAACACCACGTCTGTTAATGATGCCATGCTGAAGGTTGCATTTATTTTGTTTGCCGGTTTAATAGCCATGTATGAAAATTATGAATTATGAATTATGAGTTATGGATGACAAACAAGGAAGCGGTTATTACAAATGTTTTGCGTGGTTAATGGCAGTTGCAATATAAGAACCCACAGGCAGGGGTCTGTAACAAACAAGATGCAAAAGTACCGGTTTCAGGTGTCTGCATGTTGGGTTTTTGTGCAGGTGTTACTTGGCGGGTTCCTGCAAAAAATCAACAAAACCTATGGAGGTAGCTTCCATTTTAAACACTACGTTTTCTACCAGTGTAACCAAAAAGTTATAGCCCATGTAAGCCGGAATGCCAATCATAAGACCGGCGGCGGTGGTTATTAAAGCCTGGTAAATACCGCCTGCCAGCATACTGGGGTCAACGGTGCTGCCGGCGTTTGAAATCTGGAAAAATGCGGTAATCATACCGGTTACCGTACCCAAAAAGCCTATCATGGGCGCCACACCTGCAATAGAAGCCAGGATGGCCAGGTTTTTTTCCAGTTTCATCAGTTCCAGTTTACCTTCGTTTTCTATGGCAACCTCAATGCTGCGCAGGGGTTTACCCAGCCGTTTAATGCCTTTTTCTACCATTCGGGCAATGGGGGTATCTTGTTGTTGGCAAAGGGTGGTGGCAGATTGTATGTCGCCCTTTAGCATATAGTTCTGAATTTGGTCCATAAAGTTTTTGTCTATTCTGGAGGCGGTGGTAATTTTTATGTAGCGTTCAATAAACACATACACAGCCACCACAGACAAAATGGTAAGCGGAATCATGTAGCCAAGGCCGCCCAGCATATACAATTTCCAAAACGAGAGCGACACGCCTTGCCCGGCTGCCGTGGCAGTGCTGTCTGCCGCTTGGAGCAATAGAAATAAGTACATAGGTTTATGGGTTGAGTTTTGTATTTAACGGATAGTGAGCAATTAGATTGTATGTTGACCGGTTTTGTTTTGCATTCGGGTTTGAATGCGATCTAAGGTGCCGGTAGGTATGGCATCAATGAGTTTTTTGGTGTAATCGTGGCTGGGGTGGTTATAAATTTCGTCGGCGGGGCCAATTTCTTCAATTTTTCCGCGGTTCATAACCACCATACGGTCGCTCATAAACTTTACCACACTCAAATCGTGCGAAATAAAAATGTAGGTAAATTTGTATTTTTCCCGAAGGTCAATGAGCAGGTTCAACACTTGTGCCTGTACCGATACGTCGAGCGCCGAAACCGATTCGTCGCAGATAATAAATTCGGGTTCAAGCGCCAGGGCGCGTGCCACACAAATGCGCTGCCGTTGTCCGCCCGAAAACTCATGAGGGTAGCGGTTCAGGTGTTCGGGCAACATGCTCACGGTGGTAAGCAGTTCGGCGGCTTTTTCCATGCGTTGTTTATCGTTGTTTAAAATGCCGTGTATTTGCAGGGGTTCAATAATGCTGGCGCCAATGGTCATACGGGGGTTTAGCGAGGAGTATGGGTCTTGAAAAATAATTTGCATATGGCGGCGCATGTCTTTCATTTCGCTGCGGCTAAGGTCAAATACAGATTTACCCCTGTAAATAACCTGCCCTTCGGTGGCGGGAACCAGGCGCAGAATAGTTCGGCCGATGGTGGTTTTTCCGCAGCCCGATTCGCCCACCAATCCAAGGGTTTCGCCTTCATGTACGTCAAAACTTACATCATCAACGGCATGAACCCAACTTAACACCTTGCCAAAAAAGCTTTTTTTAGACGGAAAGTAGGTTTTAAGGTTTTGCACCTGCAGCAGGGGCGGGTTTTTTTGCAGGTTTTCTAAGCGCTGCCGGGTTTCTTCGGGTTTAATTTCTACCAGCTCCAGCATTTCTTTTACCGAAATACTGTTGCTTTTTACCGACACTTCTCCGCTGCCTGCATCGGTATTCATAAAATCGCTTACAGTGGGCAGTTTGCGCAGCCGTTTGCCCAGCGGCGGGCGGCAGGCCAGCAGTCCTTTGGTGTAGGGGTGCTGCTGGTTCGAAAAAATGTCCATAACATTACCCTGCTCCACAATTTTACCCTGGTACATTACAATTACGCGGTCGGCAATTTCGGCTATTACCCCAAGGTCGTGGGTAATAAACACGGTTGACATTGCCTTTTCGGTTTGTAGTTCGTTTATGAGTTCCAGAATGGTTTTTTGCACCGTTACATCAAGGGCGGTGGTGGGTTCATCGGCAATGAGCAGGCTGGGTTTGCACGACATGGCCATGGCTATCATTACCCGTTGTTTTTGCCCCCCCGAAAGTTGGTGCGGGTAAGAGTCGTAAATGCGCTGCGGGTTGGGCAGTTTTACGCTGGCAAACAGGTCAATGGTAAGCGTTTTTGCCTCTGCAAGGGGCAGTTTTTGGTGCAGTTGTATGGCTTCTACCACCTGTGCACCACAGGTAAACACCGGATTGAGCGAGGTCATAGGCTCCTGAAATATCATAGCCAGGTCATTGCCCCGGTATTTGCGCATTTCGGGCAGCGGCAGTTTCAGCAAATCAACCGTTGTGCCATCGGGTTTGTGGTAAATAATTTCGCCGCCGGCAAATTCGCCCGGAGGGGTGGCTATCAGACGCATGGCAGAAAGGCAGGTAACCGATTTGCCCGACCCCGACTCGCCTACTATGCCCAATATTTCGCCCCGGTTTACGGTAAAACTCACATCATCTACGGCTTTTACCAAACCGCCTTCCACATGAAAATACGTTTTAAGGTTGTTTACCTCTAATAATAGCTGGCTCATTGTGTGTTTTTAGTAAATTGCGGTAAAAATAGCTGGCAAATTCCGAAATCGGGTAATAAAATTGCCATTTTGTTATTGGTTTGAGATATTTTCTATGTCATCTATCTGCCATTTACCTTCTGTAAACGATAATCGGTAGCTTAGTTTAAGACCCGAATAAGGAAAAAACACCACCACACCGGCGTTATTTTTCTTTTGCCATTCTTTTACCACCTGTTGGCGGTTGGGGCTGTCAAAATCTTCTTCAAAATCTTGCGACTGCATTACCAGGTCGTAATCAAAAAAATCGGGCGGCCCCTCAAATTGCGGATTTTGCCTGAAATTGTCATCGGCCCGGGAAAAATAATTGCGCCAGTTTTCAACATAAGTACCCGATATGCAGCCGCTTCCCCTCAGCTCTTGCAGGTATTGCTCCGTTCCGGCAAAATTAACCACATAATACTGCGTGGTATCGTTTGCAACAAGCGGCGCAGCGCCCACAAGGTTAATGGTTTGAAGGCGGTGCAGGTTTTGTGCATACCAGGTTAAAAATTTTTTTACCACCTTGACAGGACTTTCTTTGCCGGTGGCGCTGCTGCCCGCAACACAACCCAACCACATACAAAGCAATATGCCCAACATAGTTGCAGGGCGGTAAAAAAAAGCATTCGAATTTATTTTTAACATAATGCAAACTTAGTCTTTGGTTGTGTGTAAAATAACCGCTAACTCCTCCACTACGGCAGGCGCAACGGCTTAAAGGGTAAAAATAGGGGCAATAAATTACCCGCACAGTGTTTTGCAGCCATAAAATTGTAATATTTATGTCAAAAAAAGCATACAGGCAGCAATATTTTTATGAAAAACGAAACAAATAAGCCCGTTTACCCGAATAAGCAAGTAGAAAATTACCCCCGGTTACCTGCTGTAACTTAAAAATGCAGCCGATTTATGGATAAGCAAACAAGAACCCCCCAGACAATTACCCAAAACAGCCAGCCCGAAGCACAGGCATTTGACCGCTACCGGCAACAGGCGTTTTCCAATCCGGCAGCTTGCATTGATGCACTCAGGCAGGTGTTGCCCATACTCAACCAGCAAACCAATGCAAGTACAGCAGTTCATGTATATCTGTCACTTGCAAATTGCTATAAAGCGTTGGAAGATTATACGCAGGCGCTTCAATTGTATTCCGAAGCCATATACCTTGCCCGGCAGAGCGGTGCCGAATGGGCTTATGCCGAGGCGCTGGAGCAGGCACAATTAGTTTGCGTTGCCCTTAACGACCATGCCGCCGCCTATAACTTTGCAACCGAACTGAACCGGTGGCTCAAAACCCAGCTTCAGCGCCACAAAATAGAAGAAGACCACCTTTGGAACCCCAAAGACCCCGCCGAACACCTGCAACATATAGAAAAACAGCGCGTTATTATTGAACGGCAACATACCGAACTGCAACGCTTCGGGTATATTGTGGCACACGATTTAAAAGAACCCCTGCACGTGGTAAGCGGTTTCAGTTCGCTTATTAACTACAAGTTTCACCACACCTTTACCCCCGAATTGAAAGAACTGTTTGGCTATATTTCGGGCGGGGTAAAACAAATGCACGACAAATTAGACGACCTGCTCGATTATGTGCATATTGACCCCAACCCCGTGGCCGAAACCATAAATGCACACGCCGCAATAAATAAGGTAAAAGCCATGTTTACACACAGAATAAGCGAGTTGCAGGCAAACGTAACCCTTTTGGTGGGGGCAGAAACCACCCTGTATGCAAACCCGGCCATGTTTACCTCACTTTTATACAGACTTTTAGACAATGCCCTAAAATTTACGCAACAACAGCCTGCTAAAATTACCATTTCCGTAGAAAACAAGGATGCCGGAACCACCGTTACCGTTTCCGATAACGGCATTGGCATTGAACCCGAATACCACGAGCGCATATTCCATATCTTTACCCAGCTAAACCGGCAGCAGGGGGCGGGTACCGGCATGGGACTGGCCATTTGCCGCAAAATTGTGGAGGCGCACGGCGGTAAAATATGGGTGGAATCGGTGCCTCATTCGGGAAGCGCCTTTACCTTTATCCTTCCCAACAAAAAAACAACCCGGGTTGCATAATTTATGAAATAAGAAAAGCGCTGCAGAGCCACAAACACTTGCCTTTTACCAACACAAAAGCGGCACTCCTTTACAGGATATGCCGCTTTTGTATTTAAAAAATGCCGTTGGTTTTTCGCACAATTTATTCCGATACTATTAATTTTTCGCGCTGCCTTTGTGTTTCATTGCCGGTTTCAACCATATAAAACCCCGGCACCAGCAAAGAAATGTCTATCGCAATAAGGTTGCTGCCATCATAAACATGGGCATTTTGTTGCAATACCAATCTGCCGTTAAGGTCGTACAAGCTAATTGTAATTTCCTGTTCGGTTGCCGATGCATAATCAAGGGTTACATTTTGGCGGGCAGGGTTGGGGTATAATTTCAGCGTGTTCCATACATTGGCGCCGGTTAAATCGGTTTTACCTTCTGCCGCACAACCGGTGGTTTGTTTATATTGGGTGGCGCTGTAATTGCTTGAGGTTCCGCCCGTGCAATTAGATTTTACGCCATATTCATACGTACTGCAAGATTGCAGGCCGGTAATGGTAGCGCTGGAACCGGCAAGCAGGTTAATGTAGGTCCATTCAGGTGTACCTTGTTTTCTTATTCTAACACCATAAGTGGCTGCATTGGCAACCGTAGCCCACTGAACGGTAATGGAGGTATTGGTTGCCGTAGCGGTAATACTTGATGGAACAGCCGGCGCAACACTGCCAATATAAGCCGATGCCGTTTGGGTGCAGCCATCATTATCTGTTACGGTTACGGTATAAGTGCCGTTGTTAAGGTTATTGGCAGTAAGGTTAGTATTGCCGTTGCTCCACAGGGTGGTAAAGGGCGATGCGCCGCCGCTGATGATGACCGTAGCCGAACCGCCGGTGCCACAGGTGGCATGTACTATAAAGCCGGTACTTACAGCAAGGGCACAAGCTGCCGGAGCGCTCAATTTTTGAACAAATATATCGGTAGAACCGGCCGAGTACAGGTTGGCAATACCGGCATTGGGGTTAAAATCTACTGTATTGTTAAACGAGCCGGTAGTATGCGCAGCGTTATTGCTCCAATTTACCGCAATACCGTTTCCTTCATCGCCACCTGTGCCGCCCGCCCTTTTAGCCCATGAAAATACGCCGCCCGATGTAAGTTTCTGTACAAACACATCGGTACTGCCGGCCGACACCAAGTTGAAAGTGCTTGCGCCGGGGTCAAAATCAACTGTGCCGGTAAAAGAACCCGTTACATAAACATTTCCGGCAACGGCCATAAGCGCCGAACCGTCAACGGCTACGCTGTTTGCCTTGTCTGCGCTGCTGCCCCCCATTTTTTTAGCCCATGAGTATGCGCCGCCCGATGTAAGTTTAAGCACAAAAGCATCGGTATTACCTGCCGCCGCAAGATTGTTGGTGGCAGTGCCGGGGTTAAAATCAACGGTACCGGTAAAATAACCTGCAACAATCACATTAGACATGGCATCAACTGCAATACCCTGACCGGCATCGGCACCCGTGCCGCCCACCCGGCACACAAAGTCAAAATCCATGCCGCCGGTTGTTTCAATTCGCATCATAAAAATATCGGTTTCGCCAACTGCGGTATAGGTAGGCGTATCAACATTGGGGTCAAAATCAACGCTGCCTTTGAAATAGCCTGTTACATAAGCGTAGCTGCTTTTTACGGCAATACCTTGTCCGGCATCGTTACCGGTGCCGCCACCTGTGTAAACCCCTTCAAATGAACCTAAGCTGTTGAGTTTCAGCACAAAAATATCATATCCGCCAACCGATGTTTTGTTATAACTGCTTAAACCGGGGTCAAAATCTAACGTATTGCTGAAATTGCCGGTTACAAACACATTGCCCGATGCATCTATGTCAATACCTCTGCCCACATCGTGGCCTGTATTGCCAACTCTCTTTACCCAAACCATATCGCCCGATGAATTGAGTTTTTCTACAAACACATCATAACTGCCGTAAGATTCAAATGAAGCAAAACCGGTACCCGGGTCAAAATCGGCCGTTTCCTGAAAAAAACCCGTAAGAAACACATTGCCCGAACCATCAACCGCTACGCCGTAAGCACCATCATTTCCTGTTCCGCCCATGCGCTTTGCCCACACCAAATTGCCCGATGCATTGAGTTTTTGTACAAAAATATCGGCATCGCCGGCCGAAATAAGATTGACAATACCTGTACCGGGGTCAAAATCTACAGTACCTCTGAAAAAGCCGGCAATATATACATTGCCCGATGCGTCTGTTACCATGCTGTTCCCGCCATCGGTAGCAGTGCTGCCCGTGCGGGTTGCCCATAAATAAGTTTGTGCCCATGCGTTTTGCGTTAAAACAGCAAATAACATTACTACAAAGCCTTTGAACAAGAAAGAACCGGTGGTGTAATTTTTTGTTTTCATGATTGAAAGTTTGAAAGTTTAATAAAAAAAGTTTTGTTTGCGTTACCCAATCTGTTTTTCATGGGTTTTGCAGGTTGGTAAACCGGTGTGTGGTAGTGTAACCGGAACAGGCACTTATTTTTTACTTTTATTTATTTTTACTGCCCAAATTTTTTAAAAACTGCCTGTTCTGCTTGTACCCCCACTGCGTGCTGTGCTGTGCTGTAAACTGCCATTTGCTGCTTACTGAAAATTGTTGTACTTTTACTGCCCATATTTGCACCAACTTTCCGCCATGACTTTAGACATTCTGCAAGACGACGAATACCTGATTGCCGCAAACAAACCGGCCGGTTTGTTGCCCGTTCTGCCACCCCCAACCGATAAACGGCAGCCGGCGGCCGGCACACCAACCCTGCTTGATGAGGTAAAAAAATATTTGCTAAAACGCTATAAAAGAGAGGGCGGCATTTACCTTGAACTTATTTGCACCCCCGATACCGAAGCCGGCGGAATAGCCCTTTTTGCCAAAAACAATCGCAGCGCTCAACGACTTAAAACCGACCTCCAAAACCGCAAATTTTTATTTGAATTTTGGGCATTAAGCGCTCACCGGCCTAAATTAGAAACCGGCAGACTTGTACATTTTTTGCGCTATGCCTACGATAAAGATATGATGCAGGTTTTTACCACCCACCAGCCCAACACCCAAAAGGCCGTGTTGCAGTATGAACTGTTGGCTGCCCTTGCCAACAGCAACCTGTTGGTGGCACATACCGGCAACTACCTGCCGCAGCAGGTGCGCGCCCAGTTTGCCCGAATTGGCTGCCCCATTAGAGGTGATAAAAAATACGGCGAGACCAAAACCCCTTCGGCAAAACAAACCTACCTGCACCTCTGCAAACTCACTTTTACCCACCCCCACTCCGAACAACAAATTACCCTCTCCGCTAAAATTGACGAGAAAGATAATTACTGGCGCTTTTTTGCCCATTTTGAAGACTAAGTCCGGCACAGAAAATTTAAGAAATAAAAAAGATTTCTGAAAGTTTCAATAATTTCTGCTTATATGTCCTTTATTTTGCGGTAAATTGTTATTTATAGTTTCACTGCAAAATACAAATTATATGATTTACAGAAAAAATACCACCAAAGAACAAGTGGTAAAAATGGTAAAAGCCGGCGAACTTACGCTGGCAGGGTGTAATGCAAGTGCTAAAGCCAGCAAAACTTATGGAAAAATTGGTACTTATAATGACCGGACCGGCACTTTTTGGGTTGATTGCAGAGGCGGACGTGCATTGGTTGTGAATACAAAAAAGAACGAAACCGTATCAACTCAGGTTTTCTTTAACAATGAAACGGAAGCCCTTGAAAATGGATTCCGCCCATGCGGTTATTGTTTTCCCGATTTATATAATGACTGGAAAGCCGCCCCCGACAAAGAGTCCTGGCGAAAAAACCGCATTGCACAGTTAAAAAAACAATAGATGCATATACCATAGCTGCCCGCAGAATTACCCCAACCGGCTTTGGGAGGCGTTATTTGGGTAGGTGCCATACAAGTATTGCACATAATTTTACGCACCGGTTGAACGCTATAACAAAGTCGGGCGCTTGAAAACGTATAATCTATATCAAAAACAGGGCACACCCTTTTGTACAAGGGAATGGTAAAAAACAGGCTTCAACACCTTAGAAAAAAGGCACACGCGTGCAATTCTTTTGTTTGGTAATGCCAAGGGTAATACCGGCGCATTAAACTAAACGGGCCAATTATTGGTTTTACCTGAGTTTACCACAGTGCAGGGTTATACTGTGCAAACGCAAAATTGCCATAACCATAAACAAACACCCATGCTTACCGGAATTAGCCCCAAGTTGCCCATGCGCAATAAAGCGGTTACAAAAGATTTTTATGTTAACCAATTGGGGTTTTCTGTTTTCGGAAGCCCTGATTTTGACGGGTATTTAATGGTGCAGAAAGACCACGTACAAATTCACTTTTTTGAGTTCAAAAACCTTAACCCAACCGAAAACTACGGGCAGGTATATATCAGAACCAACCAGATTGAACAATTGTATCAAACTGCATTAAACAAAAACCTCGGCATACCACAAGCCGGACACTTACAGGTAAAACCCTGGGGGCAAAAAGAGTTTTCGGTACTTGACCCCGACCATAACCTGCTTACCTTCGGGCAAAGCCTGTAAACCGCCGGGCGGTATTATCAACCGGCTTCGGCCCCAAACCGCCCCTGTAAAGTTAAAAAGTGTTGGCGCCAACCCATGCAGGTAATGGCAAAAGTATAAATTCAGGTAACTCTATTTAGGTACTGTCTGTAAATCACAGCAATTTCTCTTGTTATTTGCTGATTTGAAGCATTCACTATCAAGAGTAAAAAAACTTTGCGGAACTTTGCGTTCTTTGCGGTAAAATGGAAGGAACTTAGTTACGAACACCAACAACAAAGGCACCAACTGAATAAGTACAATTTTAGTACCTTTGCGGGCAGTTTACATTTACCGCAGACCCAAAGCCCTATGCCCCGAAATACCCTGAATACGCAGCGCCCCCTGTTGCAACTGCAAAAGCAATTATCGGGCGAGTTGTATTTTGACCATACCATGCGCTCCCTCTATGCCACCGATGCATCGGTGTACCGCGAGTTGCCTCTTGCCGTGGCGTTGCCCAAAAATACGGAAGACCTGCAATACCTCATTGCCTTTGCCCACCGCCACAAAACCTCGCTTATACCGCGCACGGCGGGCACCTCTTTGGCCGGGCAATGTGTAGGCAGCGGCATTGTGGTAGATGTGTCGAAATATTTTAACCAAATATTGGAGGTAAACGCATCGGAAAAATGGGTGCGCGTGCAGCCGGGGGTTATCCGAAACGACCTGAACCATTTCCTGCAACCGCACGGGCTGTTTTTCGGACCCAATACCTCCACTGCCAGCCGCGCCATGATTGGTGGCATGGTAGGCAACAACTCATGCGGCTCTTACTCCATTGTTTACGGAACCACGCGGCAGCACGTATTAGAAATAAAAGCCCTGCTCAGCGATGGTTCGGAGGTTACCTTCGGACCTGTTGACCGCCTTAGGTTCAGGCAAAAGGCCATCGGCACTTCGCTCGAAAGTCAGCTTTACCGCCAAATTGCTACCGACCTTGGCCGACCCGATGTGCAGCGCGAAATTCTGGAACAGTTTCCGCACCCCGATATTCACCGCCGCAACACCGGTTATGCCGTTGATGAATTGCTTAAAACCAACCCTTTTACCGCATCGGGACCCGATTTTAACTTTTGCCGGCTGCTCTGCGGCTCCGAAGGCACGCTGGCCATTATCACCGAAATAAAACTTAACCTGGTGCCGCTGCCGCCCAAAGAACAGGTATTGCTCTGCGCCCATTTTACCTCGGTTAAAGAGGCGCTGCACGCCACCCTGCTGGCTATGCAACACCAACCCCGCGCCGTAGAACTCATGGATAAAATTGTGCTCGATTGTACCAAAGACAATCTGGAGCAGCAAAAAAACCGCTTTTTTGTACAAGCCGACCCCGCCGCCATTCTCATTATTGAGTTTGCCGCCCACACCATACAGGAAGCAACGCAACAGGCACAACAACTTACTGATGCGTTCAGGCAGCAGGGGTATGGTTATGCGTTTCCGTTGGTGTATGCGCCACATATTAACAAAGTGTGGAAACTGCGCGAAGCCGGCTTGGGTGTGCTGGCAAATATAAAAGGCGATGCCAAACCGGTGGCTGTTATTGAAGATACCGCCGTGTGCCTGCCCGATTTGCCCGAATATATAACGCGGTTTACCCAAATTATGGCCAACTTCGGGCAACAATCTGTATATTATGCCCATGCCGGCGCCGGCGAGTTGCACCTTCGGCCAATTCTTAACCTTAAAGATGAGCGCCACCGCCAACTGTTCAGGCAAATAGCGCTGGAATCGGCAAAGTTGGTAAAAGAATATGGCGGCTCGCTTAGCGGCGAACATGGCGATGGCAGGGTGCGCGCCGAATTTATTCCGATGATGGTGGGCGAAAAAAACTACCAACTCCTGAAGCGCATTAAACAAACCTGGGACCCTTACCATATTTTTAACCCGGGTAAAATTACCGATGCGC
>MTCR01000054.1 GCA_002212725.1 Sphingobacteriales bacterium TSM_CSM
GGCGGCAGTCTGCCGGATGTTCATCACAATCCAATATTTCGGGACATGCAAACTCCGGCAGCGTACTGTTTTGCCCATACACAAGGCAATTTACCCTCCCATAATATTAAAAATAAAACAATACATAGCGGCGCAAGCAGGGCGCGCAAACTTACCGGGGTTAATCTGTTTTTGGTCATAGCGGTATAGTTTTATCGGTGTAAAAATACTAACGGATAATTTGGGGTTTCCGTTGCTTGTAAAGATAAACCTTTTGCGCATTTTTGGGCAAGTAAATGTGTAAATAACTAAGATAAAAAGATAAGTCTACCGCACCACCGCTACCTTGCCCCTTGCTACCACCGCGCCGCCTTGCTCTGCGGTGTAGAGGTAGATGCCGGGCGGGAGGGGCGGTGTGCGAAGCGGAAAAACTATATCATACGGCGGCAAAGTTTGGGTGGTGATGTGCCTGCCGTGTATATCATATAAGTGCAACTGGGCGGCAGGCGAGGCGGGCAGATTGTAAAATACTGCCAACTCGCCATAGCCCAACCAACTTACTTTTACAGGCGAAATAGCGACGGCACTGCCCGACTGCGGCGGCGGCGGGGTATCTATGCCGGTAACTACCGAGTGCACGATGGTGGTATCATTACAGCCATCCTCACCAAAACAACCCATACTGTTTACTTTTAACAATACTGCTTGCCCCTTCCAAATGCCGGTTACTGGATCGGGGCGGTTGGCATAGCCGGTGGCTATGATGTCGCCGTGGGGGTCTTCTGTAACGGCGTACAGTAACATAAACTGTGCTAAAGATTCCCAATATACGTACTCCCGCATCCAAATCAATTCGCCTTGGGGACTTAGCCTAAATATCCAGGAGGTGGGATTGCCCGTAAGACTAAAATTGCCGGTATAGCCGCAGCCTATTATATCGCCATTAGCGCATACGTATAAATCTTGTATGTTGCGACCATAGCCGATGGCTTCAAAAGTGTATTGCCAGATAATATCTCCTGATGAGTTGTAGCGCCTTACAAAACAAGAACCCCTATTTTCTGTAAGTCCCCCCAATAGGGCAATCCATGATACTACAAAATCGCCATCTTGTAATCTTGCCAGATGTATGGGGGCTGTACTGGTGGCTACATCATTGATAGGTTGCTCCCAGATGGTGTTACCGGTGGTGTCTGTTTTGCGGAGGTAGCCGTAGATTTTGTTGGGTTCGTTTTGTGCGCCTATGCCTAATATGTATTCTTGCGTGGGGAGGAGGAGGAGGTCGGCAGGCATGCTAAAATTAAAGTCATTGACATTTTCAAGTTCATAAGTAGCAGTGATTTGTAAACTTGTGTCTAATTTTAACAAAACGCTACGCGTGTACTGATTTACAATGCCATAACTTGTTGCCGCTACAATTTTGCCTTGTTCATATATCATAGAGGCTACTCCATTGCGTAAAGTATCGCCATAATACAGCGTGTTTGAAATAGTTCCATTTTCATTTAGCTTTCTGAAAGCATCTTGCCAATTAGAATCTGGTAGATAATCATAGCTTGATACTATATACGCATTGGGTATTGGAAGCAACCCCCAACCATGTATGTCGTACGGAAAATTGCTTATCTGACTTTCCCAAACTTTATCACCGGCAATAGTTGATTTAAACACTCCTATACCCGAATTTGAACCTCCCCCAAAAATAGAACCACACGCTACCACATATCCATCTGACTCTGAAATAATTCGAGATCCGTTATCAGAACTAGTGCCGGTGATGCTGATAGTTTTTATGTAGTACTCCTGTGCAGACAAAGGCGTGAAAGACCAAAACAGCATAAATAATACAAATCTGGTGTTTGATGTTTTCATATTGAGGGTATTTTTTTATTAGAAAATAAATGATCCCCACGGCAGCCAGCATATAATAGGCTGCCGTGGGGGGCTTTGTGGAGGTATTAGTGTTGTACAACTAATTTGGTCTGTGCCAAACGCACGCCGCCTGCAATAAGACTTAGAAAATATATGCCGTTTGGCAGGTCTTGAGTGGGCAGGGTAAGGGTATATTTGCCGGACGCAACAGGTATTTGCTGTACTGCCATCCCTTGGGTGTTATACAGGTATAGTTCGGTTTGTTTTTCGGCAATAAAGGGCGGTATGCTTATGGTTACCTGCTCCCGGGCAGGGTTGGGCTGTACCATTAGGCGGTTGGCGGCTTTAAGGTCTATCAGTGGTATTTGGGGGTAGGGCGGTTGGGCGTTTTTGCCGCTTCCGGCATCGGGGGGCGGGATGGTGTTACCGGTGGTGTCTGTTTTGCGGAGGTAGCCGTATATTTTATTGGGTTCGTTTTGTGCCCCTATGCCTAATATGTACTCTTGGGTGGGGAGGAGGAGGATGGCTTCGGAACCGTTTCGCGGATAACCGGCTATGTTTTCTAAGGTATCTCTTCGCAACAAGACCCCGCCGGTATCTAATGTTAATAACAAAGTCCTATTAAATAAGGATAAGCCGGAACCCGGGGCGGTAATGCTTGTATATGCTATTATTTTATCATCTCGTAAGATGCTGTTGGGTGGGCGATTATCCATTGTATCGCCATGAATTACAGTTTGATATAAATACCCGCTTTCGTTTATGAACAAAAACAAATCTTGAAAACTTAACCCAGATTCCACTCTTCCACCACTCACTAAATAGTTTTGGTTTTGAAGTTTACATATGTTCCTAGGTCCTGCATCATATGGGTAATAATTCACAGCGTTTTCCCATATCTTATCTCCCCACAAATCGGTTTTAAAAATGCCAACCCCTCCTATTGCACCAAAAGCCATTGAACCGGTCATGACTACATAACCCGTTTCATCTGCTATTATATCTAATCCATTATCGGAACTTGTGCCGGTTATACTAATGGTTTTGAGATAGTAATCTTGTGCAAACAAAAGGCGCTGCTGCCAAAAACAAAACAGTACTATAAAAATAAGCGCTTGCTTTTTCATTTTGGTAGATTTATTGTTTAGCAATAAGTGTTCTTGCGGCAGCCCATTTAGTATAAGAACTAAGGGCTGCTGCAAGAACACGGCTGAAAATGAGTGGTTTTTAGTGTTGAATAACCAATTTAGCGTTTGCTACGCGTATGCCATCTGCCATAAGGCTCAGAAAATACACGCCATTGGGTAGGTGCTGGGTGGGCAGGGTAAGGGCAAACTCGCCAGGCGCTACCGGTATTTGTTCGGTAAGTTTGCCTTGGGTATTGTAGAGGTGCAGCAGGGTTTGTTTTTCGGCAATAAAGGGCGGTATGCTAATGGTTACTTGCTCTTTGGCAGGGTTGGGTTGCACCCATAGGCGGTTGGCGGTTTTAAGGTCTTTAAGGGGTACTTGTGGGTAGGGCGGCGGGGTGGTTTTGCCGCTTCCGGCATCGGGGGGCGGTGTTGTTTGTGGAGACACAAACAACGGCGTTTTTATATGCTTTTGGGTTGGTGAATACAACGGCTGGGCGGCGGGGGCGTGGTTTGTTTGCATAGCGTGGGGGGTGTTTGTTTGTGGGGTAAAACGTAAATTTTGTAAAAAGGGTTGCCTTGCGGGTAGAATTTGGGTGAGTTACCCTACCTGTTATTTTGCCACAACCAATTTGGTAGTTGCTATAATTTTGCCTGCTACTTCGTAACTGATTATATACATGCCATCGGGTAAGTCAGTGATATCAATACTCATTTGTGATTGATTGTACTGAGTGGCAGGCACCGGAACAGTTTTAAGTGTATGCCCCGATAAATTAGTGAACAAGATTTGTGCGTTTTGGCGTTGTGCGGGCAGCAAAATTTGAACCACTCCGTTAGTAGGATTTGGAAAAACAACCAACGGACTTACCCCTAAAACCTGCGGCTGAGGTTTGGGCACACTCTCTACCCCCACTACTGTGGAAGCAATGATGAGGGTATCCTCCGCTCCTCCGTTGCAGCCGGGGGTGAAACAACCGTTGGGGAGGACTTTGAGGAGGAGGGCGTTGGAAGTATAGCCACCTGTGGGTATGGTACCAACAATGACCCCTGACGAAACTATATTACCACTAATATCTTCCGCTATGCCATTCGCACCTACAAAGTTAATAAAATTTAGACCGCTAATGTACTCTCGTTCCCATATAAGGTCACCTTCGGGCGATAGGCGAAACAACCATCCACAAGGATAGTTATAATTAGGATTGGCTGTAGTACCACAACCTATAATATCCCCATTAGCAGCAAGTGTTATATCTGCTGGGGATTTTTCATAAGCAACATCGTTAAAATCATATCGCCAAACAAAGCCGCCATCAGGATTGAGGCATGTAATATAACTATGCTTATATGTGTTGCCTATACCATCATCAAACCACCTAAACACAAGGTTTCCGTTTTCTAATACTACTACTTTCATAGTGGCATTAGGATAATCTAAAGTTCCGGTTATGGGATATTGCCAAATAATATTGCCATTTTTATCTACCTTATTTATGCTTCTATAAAAATAAGTTAGATTACTTGTGCTTTTAGTGGAAATATAGGTGTATAGACTATCTTTGGACATAGCTATGGCTGTAGTATAATTCAATGGATGATTAGAAATACTGTTTAATGGAACTTCAGATAAGGGAGTAAGACAGGTATCTAATTTTAGTAAATAACAATTTGAGTATGAATTATTGAAATCACCATAGGATATTGAACAGAAAATGGTATCTGCTAAGGGAGCTATTTGAACAGTATTTTCAAGCTCTTGTAAATTGCCGTACTCTAATAGGTGGAGACTATCAAGATTTTCGTTTACTCGAAGAAAAAAAAATTGCAATTGATATTCCGGCTTATTAATGGCTCCAGTCGCAACAATATTGGAATTGTTAATTTTTTTTACGCCTTTTGATTTAAGAAAATTTCCTATTGGATTTATATACATCCTCTCGTTCTCAACTATACCATTGGTATCCACTTCTATAGCACCCATACAAGATAAGTTATAAATGCTATGTAACTGAACAGTAAATAATATGTAGCCATTATTAATAATAATATCAGTTCCATTCATGCCGTATGCGTGTTCTATATAGTATGACTTCATAAACCCCTGCCCCCAAGCATTTGTACCCCAAAAGTACAACAGGATTATTATTACCATTATCTTATTCATTTTGCAATATTTTATTAAGTGAATAAATAGCCGCTTTGCCCAAGCGAATGGGCAAAGCGGCTGTGAACTATATTAATGTTGCACTACTACCTTAGCCGCCCCCCACAATTTGCCCTCTGCCACATAGCTCACCACATACGCGCCATTAGGTAGGTCATCGGTGGCTATGCTAAAATATCGTTGGTTATGGTGAGGCGGTATGGGAACACTTTTTAAGGTGCGCCCTGCTATATCGGTTACTTGAACTTGGGCATTTTGGCGGCGGCTGGGCAATAGGACTTGTAGCAGATCATTGGTAGGATTGGGGAAAACAACCAACTGCCCACTTACTAATGCGGGCGGCGGCTTAGTCGGCTGCTCTACGCCCACCACCGTAGAGGCTACAATAAGCGTGTCCTCTGCCCCGCCATTACAGTTGGGCGTAAAACAGCCGTTGGGGAGGACTTTAAGTAATAGGGCGTTCCATTCATAGCCACCTGTGGGTAAGGCATCAATAATACCACCAGTAGCTATAATGTTGCCATTAGCATCTTCGTCAATGCCTTGTGGTACTAAAAAATTAACTGTAGGTGTGTAGCTTACATATTCTCGCTCCCACAATAATTCTCCGTTGGGCGATAACCGAAACAACCAACCAACTTCGTAGTTATACCCTGGCTTAACGGCATAACCACAACCAATAATATCACCATTAGCGGCTTTGGTTATGGCTACGGGGAATTTTTCGTAAGGGCAGTTAAAATTGTAGCGCCAAACACTATCTCCCTCGCTATCTAAACACATTAAGTATGGTTTTCCATATGGGTCTATGTTAGAGCCATCAAACCAACGTGTTACTATATTGCCATTATCTAACACAACAATTTGTGTGGGTGTATTGGTATAGCTTGTTGAACCACTTAATAGACACGTCCATACGGTATTGCCCATTAAGTCCATTTTACGGACAGCCATGTAACTTTGGGGAGGATTATTTCTATGACCAATATTAAGGTAAAAAAAAATAGTGTCGGGTGTGAATGTTAAAAAAGCTGCCCAACTTAATAAATAACCACTAATTCCTAATAAAGGCATTTCAATTAAATTAGCTAAACAAGTATCCATTTTCAATAACTTAATATTGCTGTAAGTACTGGCAATATCTCCATAGCGAATTAAACTAAACAAAGAGTCATTTCGTGTTACCATATGTGGAGCGCCCTCTTGCAATACCTCATTACCGTATTCTTTCAAGTGCAGGCTATCTCCTTGTGTACTTATACGCAAGAAAAAAAGTGTTCCATACCCCTCCGAATGCCCCATTTCGCCTGCTACAACAAATCCGGCATCGCCTAAATTTTGAAAATCCCTGATAGGAAGTAACTTTCCTTCTTCATTTTCAAACAAATTATCCCACTGTTTAATGCCTGTTGT
Organism: Sphingobacteriales bacterium TSM_CSM; assembly: GCA_002212725.1. Lineage (GTDB taxonomy): Bacteria > Bacteroidota > Bacteroidia > Chitinophagales > UBA2359 > UBA2359. Next base: position 6,559 of record MTCR01000054.1, read on the forward strand.
GTCTGTTTTTATCATTCCAGTACACCCTAATCCAGTATTTGAGCAATTAGGTCCTGTTAAAATAATGTAGGCATTGTTAGTACTCAAAAGGTCGGTGCCATTATTACTATCAGTATCTTCAATGTCATACGATTTCATAAACCCTGTTTGTGCCATCAACGAAACACTAAGTAAGTACAGCATTATGGTTACTATCACCTTATTGTTATTGTCCATTTAGTTTGTTTTAATGGGTGAATAAAAACCTCAACCCGTACAAAAAGTACGAGTTGAGGTTATAAACTATGTTAGTGTTGTATAACCAATTTGGTATTTGCCAAAGTAGTGCCGTCGGTGGTGTAGTTTAGCAAGTAAATGCCATTGGGTAAGTCGTCGATATGTATATCAATGTTTGCTTGTTCTTTGTCTATAGTCCAGCTTTTTAGCTGTTTGCCGTGGGTATCGTACAAGCTTAAGTTAGGGCTATTTTCGGTAAAATAGGCGGGCAACTGCACATTTACGGTGTAATTAGCGGGGTTAGGTGTTGCTACTAAGCGGTTAAGCACGCTTTTACCCAACAAAGCTACGTCTTTGTAGCGCGGGTGGGCGTCGGTTTTACCGCTTTCGGCGTCGTCTTCGGGTATTTGCCAATCAAAGTGTTCGCCACGTAGCAAGCCTAACAGCGCTTGGGCGGCGGGGGCTTGGGCGCCGTAGGCGTCGGCTATGGTGTGCAGGGTTTGGTATTGCGCTTCGCTCAACTCAAACCCTTCGGTAGCCGACAGGCGTTGCAGGTTGATTTGTTGAACGGTTTTGTAGTTCTGCTCATCGGGCGTATCGGCGGGTAGGTAGCTAAGCATGGCTTGAGCATCGGTGTAATGCTCGCGTTCTACTTTCGATGACAATAAGGCTCGTATGGCGTAGGTGGTGTTTTCGGCAGTTAGTATTTCGTCTAATTGGGCATAGTCTTTTTCGTCGGCAAACTTTTGTAGTAGGTTGTGTAATAGTTCTTCTTTTTTAGCGCTTTCGCGGCTAATACTTAGGTTTAGGTTGTCGCGTGCCGAGAATTTGGTGTAGTACTTAATGGTATACAGCAGTTGGTATACGTTAGGGGCAACAAGGTCTTGTATTTGGTACATTGCCTCGTTGCTTAAAGGGGCATTGCTCAACAAAATATTGGCTCGGTGGTTGGGGCTCATTAGGTCGGCGTTGGCGGCTGTTATCAATACCTCATCGCTTAGGTAGGGGCTAGCTGCCATATACTTTTGGTAGGTTGCCAATGCCTCGGGGCTGTTGTATAGGCTGTTGAGCAGGTCGGCTTTGTCGCCACCGTCAATTTCGTTTTTTAGGTTGTCTAAATAGGCTTTTGCGGCGTAATAGCACTCTTTGGTTTGGCAATCGTCGGGGTTGGGTGCAGCCATGCCTGCAATGCCATCACCATTTAAGTCAAGGCAGCCTGAATAAGGTTGATCAGATATTGTTTCAGCATTCAGGAAGTTATTTACAGGCGTGCAAGTCGATGCTGCATCGCATTTAGGCGCTAAACGAGCGTTTACTTCGGGTGTATAGAGTGGGTCGGTGTGGTAGAAGTACACAAACAGATCTGTTTGCCCTGCGGGCGCTTTAAAGTGTTGGGTGGCGGTGTTGGTAGAGAATAGGTTGAAGTGGGGCTGCCCAAACCCGCCTTGTGAGAAGGCTATGCTTCCGTTGGCATCGCCTTTTTGTAGGGCGTTGTCGGCTATGGTAGTATTGAAGGTGTTATCTATCAGGTACAGCCCTTCGTTATTGTCGTAAATATAGTTGCCTATGGTGCAGTTGTTATAGGTGTTACATTCTATAATATTATTGCCCGGGGTGGCTTGGCTGGTAAAAAAAGCTACTACACCATTACCATTATTAAAGGTGTTGTTTTGGATATTGTAGCCGCATGTACCGCCCAAGGTAATGTGTTGGGCAGATGCTGATGTGTGGGTAAATACATTGTTTTGGGCAACCATAGAATGTGTTTGCAGGTTTTGAATGCCCAGCCGGCAGTTGGTAAATTGGTTATTGGTAATGCCGGCATTGCCTAAGTTGTAGTTGGTGGCTTGGAGGGTGATACCATATTTAAGGTTGTTAAATTGGCAATCATTGGTAATATTTAATTTGTTGGCATCCCATGCGGCTATGCCTATTTGGTCGTATGCAGAGGTTTGGGTGGCGTTGTAGTTAAATTGGCATTGGTTTATGGTAATACCTGTACAAGCCCAAACGGTAATGCCTTCGAAAGGCAGGGTAGGGTTGTTGGCAGAAATAATGCAGTTGTTGAACCGGCTATAATTTTGATGTTTATATTGCATCAGTTCTACGGCTTTACGGTTGTTGGTAAAGTTGCTGTTTTGGGCAAATACGATACCGCCGTAGTGGTTGGGGAAATAACCGCCGCGGCGTTGGGTGGTAATGGCTGTACGGGCGTTTTCAATGGTAGCGCCGTTGTGCAGTACTACTATGCCGGGGTCGGTGGCAGATAGGAGAACGTTTATGTAGTCGGAAGCGGTAAGCGCAGCAGGAGGGGCGGTAAATAAATCGGCATGAACTACGGCGGTGTTGCCCCATATTTCTATGCCGGCGTGTCGGTCGCCGCAGCCATTGGTAAGCAAGCCATTTTCGCTGTTGGGGTTGTTATCGCCTTCTATTACAAACTTTGCTCCGCGCTGTACAATAACCCTTTTATTTTCTGCCAAATTAAGTTTGCCTTTTAAGGTAAGGGTAGCGCCGGGCATAATTTCTATATCGGTACTGCTGTTGGTAACGGTGCCTGCCTCCCAAGTAGTGTTTTGGGCGATTTGCCAGTTTTCTGTAAGCGGCGCTAAAGGAGATTCCCAAATTCCGCGTCCAAAGGTGCCAATGTGCAGGAGTTGCTTGCAATAATCTATTTCTATACCCATAACTACGCAAACCGGAAGGTTGTTGTTGTAGCACTCCCAAATTTGGGTATCGGGGTTATAGCGGTACACGCCTACATCTGTGGCAGCATAAATTACATCATTAGAGCCAACGTGGTACACTAATTTGTTTATCGGTACATCGGGAAGTCCGGTGCCAAATCCACCCCATGTAATGCCGCCATCGGAGGAGTATGCCACTCTATCTCCGCCAAAGCCACCAAAGGCAAGCCATATCTTGTCGGGATTGGTAGGGTGAATAATGATGTCGGTAATGCTCCACCATGCTGTTTGATCTTTTATAGTTGACGACATGGTTGAAACATCTGTAAAACTTGTAAAACTTGTAAAACTTACGTCATTGTACCTGAATAACTTTTTATCTTCTCCCGGGTATTTGGCAGCTACAAAAATGATGTTGGGGTCAGAGGGGGCTACACCTAAAGCGTTGATTATGGTAAAGTCTGAGAAATTTGTTCCGAAATCATAGCTATCTGCGATTAATAAACTAGGTTCGGTTTGAATTTTGTATAACCTTTTACCCTTGGCATAATACAGCAGATTAGGATTTAGGGGGTCTTGCTGCATTTTAGGGTCTAAAAATCCGAAGTCGGGGAGTCCAGGATCTGGCGATATCGTGCCTGAAAAGATGTTGCCCCCATCTGTTGACTTTCTCATAGTTTGATTAAATCTTGAAAAAACCACTTGGGGGTTTTTCCAGCTGATAATGGTTTGCCCGCCATCGGTTTTAATAGTGTTGGTTACGGGATTAGCGCATGTGCCTTCCACCAAGCATATATAGCTACCGTTATCGTATTTAAAATAGCTATTATCTTGTGTGCCGCCGGCTACTACACCGGGTTGCAGGGAGGAGTTGGCAATGTCGTAAAATTGGGTGATGTTTAGGCTGCTGCCGTTTGGGTTGTCTTCGCCGTTCATATTTTGGAAGGTGTAACCACCGTTTGTGCTAAAGCTTACACCACCATCATTGCCCATTAACAAACTCACATTGTTTGGGTTGGTATCATAGATTTGTAAGTCGCGCACATCGTCGTGTAAAGAGGTAGTTCCCGCACCCCCGGATGATGTAATTGGATTAAAAGTTACTCCTTCGTCTGTAGATAAATATAATGGTATCTTTCCATAATACATGATTGCTTCATTAGCAGGATGTACTTTAAAGACTTGCAGGAATTGGTTGAGTCCATTTACACCACTACATAAGTTGTCTTGCCAAACCCAGCTATCGGTAGTAATATCTTTTACTGCTTTACTGATATAGGCCATGCCGCTAACCTGTTTATATAGCGCATAAATATAATCTTCGTTGCTTGCTGCATTGTGATACACCTCGAGCAAAATTTGTTGGGCAGTGGTACTGGTAGCAATAGGAGTTGGCGTAATAACGGTATAGGTTACTGAATTGGTAGCGGCAATTATTTGTAACAAATACAAATCCACATGATATGGAGTAATTTGAACATTTGCCACAGTTGTACTTAATGCAATTTGGGTAGGATCGTTTGGCAAGAACTCCATATCATTAAAAAATAAGTTACTTAATGATGGTAGCCCTGTAATTAGTGTCCAATTGTTTCCTCTGTCCACGCTTTTGTACAAGTGTGTACGGGTAAGAGTCCAAATGGTGTTGGCATCAATAGGATCGCGCATCAATTTTACGCTCACTTCGCCATAAAAATCAGACCAGCCCAGGCTTTCCTCCCATGTACTGCCACCGTCGCAGGTTTTAAAGATACCTATGCCATAGTGTGTATCTACTTGCGAGGTAAGTCCGGAGGCTATGAAAATTTCTTCGGGGCATGAAAGGTTGTCATCTAATACTAATATAGAACTCACCCCCAAACCCGGCATACGCATATTATCGGTAAGGCAGTTCCATGTATCTCCACCGTCAGAAGTTTTCCAAAGACCGCTGCAATTGGTTCCTGCATAAATAACCTGCGGCATATTGCAATTAGGCGTATTGCAAGGAGGGGCATAAACGCTTACTACAATGCCTCTTGCCTGTATATTGGGGCATAGTTGGGCAGTAAGGGGATGCCAATTACCATTCTCTGCACAGATAGGTTCATTTGACCAATCTTGCATGGCTTCCTTTGCAGCCCATATATTGCCATCGGCACCTACCCTGTTTGACCAAAAATGGTGCCAGCGGGCAAAGTGTTTAGCGAAATGCTCATCTTCAAGGTTGTTTTGAATGTAAATTTCAGACATATTGCTTATTGCATAAAATGAGGTGTCGGCACTTGACATAAGGGAGAGTAAGTTTGCGGCTTCTTGCCCCATTTCCTCAGGTAAGGGAGTAGATGCTTGCCCATACAAGAGGCAATTTACCCCCCCCATATTACAAATAAACTAATACATAACGGCGCAAACACGGTGCGCAAACTTACCGGGGTTAATCTGTTTTTGGTCATAGCGGTATAGTTTTATCGGTGTAAAAATACTAACGGATAATTTTGGGTTTCCGTTGCTTGTAAAGATAAACCTTTTGCGCATTTTTGGGCAAGTAAATGTGTAAATAACTAAGATAAATTGTTTGTGCAGACACAAACAATGGCTGGAAGTGGTCGTTTTTGGCGTGTAGGTGGTTTTGGGGTGTTTTTTGGAGGCGAGGAAGCGTATTTACTTTGCGCCGGTTTTTATAGCAGGTTTACCATGCACAGATAGTTTAATAAGCAATAGAAACGCTTACCTGCCCTGTAATGCCATTTTGCCATTGTACCTGAATTTGCGGGCTTCCTTGTCCCGAAATGATTTCACCATTACCCGATGTAATGAGCCAGTTATAGGTTACGTTTGGCACTTGCAGCGGGGTTACGCTGTATGTTTCAGTATTGTTAACACAGGTTTGGTTAATACCCGATATGTTTTGCTGGGTAAGGTCTGAAGTAATAAATAACTGTCCCATGGAAATGAGGTTATTATTGTTTCCAAAGCTAAAACTGCCCGATGCGCCTTCGGTTACCTGTGCCGGACTGCTGAGGGAAGTGCCCCAAGTGTTTCCATCGGCATTGAAATTGCGTTTAAACAAATTATACCCCGATGCAGGTACATTTGCCAACAGCGGCACTTGTAAGCCGTAAAATTTAACCGAGTCGGGTTGGGTAAAGGTGGTATTGCTGCCGTAGTTGTTTACAATCCAATAGCGGTTGTCTGACAGGTAACTGCTACATGGTGGTAAAGCATCGGGCAGGGTATTGAGGCGGTTTAGCACAATTTCACCATTGGGAGAAGAACTGCCGTTAAATTTTAACCGAAGCCCCACGGCGGGTGAGTCGGCAATGCTGCCGTTGCTTACAGTAGTGCGGTAGCTTACTCCGCCGGCAAAGGGCCCGGTTGATGTGGTGCGGAAAGCGCCGTTTGCCAGTGTTGCATGGTTACCTCGGGCTTTGTCGTATTCGGTATTGCCCGATGCATCGGTGTTAAACTGAAAGTACGCCAGCAGCGAAACATCGGTTTCGGGCTTTTTGGTAAGGTGCATCAGTTCGCGTATTTCGTTTTGTGTAAGCGTGCGGTTATAAATGCATACTTCGTCAATCAATCCTTTATAATAACGCGCTCCGCCGTTGGGGTCGCGTCCTATTTGCATGTTACTGTTAAATTCTTCTATGTTTACCGTAGTGGTGTTGGTTGCTGCCACACCGTTTTTATAAATTTTAACCGATGTTGGCGATACAACCAAAGCAATATGCGTCCATTCATTATCGGGCACAATTAAGCCCGATGCCCAACCGTAGCCGGTGTCGTTCCAGTGGTAGCGCAGTTCGTTGGTGTTTCGCAGGCTAATACCGGCAGTGGTGTTTCCGCCGCGGCAAAACACCAGCCCGGCCCAGTCGCTTTGCGTTCCGTTGGCTTTAATCCATGCGGTTATGGTAAAGGTGTTGGTATTGAGGTTGAGCGCCGGCAGCGAGGCATAATCGTTACTGCCGTCTAACGACAAGGCTTTACCCGGCAAGGTATCGGCAGCACACAGGTTTTCGGTAATGGTTAGGTAAAGGGTATCGGCAAAGGTGCCTGCGGGGGTATTAAGGTTCATTATGGCAATATGATTGCCTACCGTGCCAAATACTGCTTTAGGGGTGCGGGTATTGGCACCGGCGGTATAGGTTGCCGTGGGGAAACTCCACAGCCAGGAAGCGCCGGCATGGTTCAGCACCGAATAATCATCGAAATAGAACGTATCGCGGGCGCAGGCGGTGGTCAGTTTATCAGTCATGGCCTGTGCAATGGTAGCCGATGGTTCGTAGAGCGGCGCTTCCCACACGCCAAAGCCCCAGGTGCCGTTTCGCAGTTTTCCGTCTCGGTAAAAGGGTTTCAGGCGGTTGCACTCGGTGCTTAAAGGCAGTCCGTCGGAGTAAGGTTGCCAGTCGGAATGGGTGTTGTTGCGGTAAAACACGCCGGCATTGGTGCCAATATACACGCCGCCGTTGGTACCATGCTGGGCTAAAATATCCTGCACCTTAATACTGTTAAGAGTGGCAGTGGTAAGGTTTTGCCAGGTAATTCCGCCATCGGTGGTTTTATACACTTTTTTGCCGTTAGAACCATAGGTAACGGCAACCCACACAATGTTTGCATCGGTGGCGCTCACGCTTAGTTTTACGCGGTCGTTGTTGTTGGGCAGCGGCAGGGGGTTGCAGGCGGTAAAGGTAAGTCCGCCGTCGGTGCTGCGCCATATTTTGTCATCGGTTCCGTCCCACTGCGAGCAATACATTACCTGCGGATTGGTACGGGCAATGTCCACCTCAAACACTTTGTTGTCGGCAGTTCCGGGAAAGGTATAGAGGGGGTTAAAGGTAGCGCCGCCATCGGTGCTTTTGTATAAGATGTTGGCATTTCCCAAAAATACAATACTCCAGCATTGCGGGTGCCAGGTCATTTCGCTGTTGGCGTAGTAAGCGTAGCTTTCGTTCGGAAAGAGGCTGGTGCTGAACGAGGTAACGCCATTGGTAAAGCCGCCTTTAATGCGGTGTCCGCCAATATCGGAGTGGTAAATTTTGCGTTCGTTGCTTGGGTTTACATAGCCGGTAGGGGCTTCGGCGCCGCCCATGCGGTAAAACTTGCCTTCGGGAAAACTTTGGTGAAAGGCCATGTTGCCGTTGTGGTAGCGGCCTCCCACCAGAATATCTTCGTTCCAGCCGCTGTCAAACCCCCATAAATCGGCGCCCGAAATGCCGTTCATCCGGGCTTCATGGGTGGCACCAAAATCGGGCGAGTAGTTTAACCCCCCATCACTGGCAATCCACAAATCGCTTCCCTGCGCCACGGTACACTGAATATCGGGGTGGCTCCAGGATAAAACGCCGCCAATATAGCTGCCCAAACCCACCCAGGTAGCGCCGCCATCGGTACTTTTGTACCATGAAGTGCCACCTGCAATGAGTTGCTGGTCGTTTGCGGGGTTTACCACAATAGCCATATCGTAAAAGCCCTGTTGCAGCCCGGTAGTGCCGTTGCTGGCCATGAGGTTGCTATGTGTGGGCACACTATAAGGGGCGCCAATGGCATTAGATGGGTTGGTATTTGCCCAGGTAGCGCCTGCGTTATTGCTTACAAATACACCAATATAACCGTATAAATCGGTACCACTGCCGCATAAATAGGCGTATAGTTTGTTGGGGTTAGATGGGCAGGGGGCAATAATGGCCCCGGTTACGGCACGGTCGCCGGTGGGCACATACCAGCCGGTGTTGGAGGGTGTCCAGGTGGCGCCGCTGTTGGTACTAATCATAAAATCGGAACCGGCGCCATTGCCGCGTATGGCAAAGAAGGTGTTGGGCGCATCGGGCTTTGCTTTTACCGCCCACGAAAACTCGGGAAAAGCTTCTGTCCAGGTGGTTCCGCCATTATCGGTTCTCAGCAGTCCTTCTTCGGCAGCTGCCATTACAATGTTTGGATTGGTGGCATGTATGGTAATTTCGTTTACCCACAGCCCGCTTTCGGTGTAAACGGTAGTCCAGGTGCCGCCGCCGTCGGTAGTTTTAATTATTTTGCCCGATGTACCGGCATACACGGTGTTGGGGTCGGTGGGGTGAATTTTAATAGCCCCGAAAGAACCATGCGATACATTTTTGGTAAGCAGTGTCCAGTTTAGTCCTTTATCGGTGGTTTTCCAAACGCCACCCGTTTCGCCGCCGGCATACAGTATATTGTTGTTGGAGGGCGCAATATCAAAGCTGTAGATATTGGTTTGCCAGGTTACGGTGGTTACACCGTCTTTGTCGTAAGTTTGTTTGGGGCCGGCAAATGTCCAGGTATCCAATAGTTTTTCGTTGCCGTTTTTGGGCGGTTTTTGTTGGCGGATTTGTTTTATCCGGGCTTCAAACGCCTGCTGCTCTTCGGGTGTGGGTGTGTATATGGAGCCATCGGGTTGCGCATACCGGCGTGCCCAATGCATCCAGCGCTTAAAATACTGGGTGTAATCGGTTTTTTCAAATGTACGTGTTTTATAGTAGTTGTTAAAAGCTTGTTCTACTTCAAAAACATTGGGGTTATCCTGCAGCATCAGATGCATCCACTCCGGCGCATCGGGTGTAACGTAAATGGGCGATGGTTTTTGCTGTGCAAAAGCTGTTTGTAAGCAGGTTATAAACAGCAAAGCCCACAGCATCGGAAAATAAAAATATCGGGTATTCATACTGGCAGTAAATAATTACAAATTTTGAGTTGCAAGTTACAGATTATGCCGCGATTAAGCTTGTAATGCAGCAATTTTTCTTTTCAGACCTATAAGGTTTTGAAAACCTTATAGGTCTCTGAACAAGCTCTGCCGGAACTTTATGCCACACCTATTAGTTAAGTATGGTAATATATCATGAATTACTACCTATCTTTAAACCGGTTTCCTACACCAAGCACTACAACCCCACCCCTATGGCAGAAGACAAAAGCTGGATAGCTAAACTAACCGCCCTCATAGGCTCACTTGCCCTCACCGCCGTAACCCCCGATGCCGGACTGTCCATGATACTGGGCGGCGTGGCTACTAATATCAGCAGCCAATTCCTCTATGATTTGTTCAATCCCCGTTGGCAAAAACTATGGCGGGGTAAAGACGGCATTTTAAACCACGATATTCAAAAAGCATTGGTTGCCGCCCTGCAAGAAGCTTACAAACAAATAGAAGAAAACTATACCCGATTGCACACGCCCGGTAAAAGCGAGAAAGAGTCCATAGCATATTTCATAACAGTACTTAGTGCCGAAGCAGCGCAGCGTTTATTGCAGCCCGATGCACAGAGCAACCCATTGGGCGCGCAGGAGTTGCTGAGCTATTTGTCTTTTACGCAGGAAACCCAAATATACCCCCAACTACAGGAACGCCTGCAACTTCTAAGCACCAACCCGCCCAACGAATGGGAAGCCAACCCCCTGAGCGAGCAGTTTTTGCAATATTTTAAAGGTAACTTAGGAGCTTTGGTTAAAGAAGCCTTTATTGCCCAACTCATTGCGAACCCTGTAGCCAAAGAAAAACTCACCCTCCTGTATTTTGAGGTGCTGAACCAATCGGTTACACAGGGCAACGAGCAGATAATGAATGTCCTGCAAAACCTGCAAACACAAGTTACTCACGCCGGCACCTATACCGAACTATGGGTAAGTGCCATACGCCGCTTTAATGAGCGTTTTGAAGAACTGAAGCAAGGGCAAGACCAAATTCTGAAGGAGGTAAAAAATCTGCCCGAAGCGGTGCAACAAGCCGTAGCCGCCGGGTTTAAACAATTGAGCCCTGCGGCTGTTTTGCCCAATTTCATGGCTTCCGAACGCTACAACAGCCTGACACAACAACTAACCCAACTGCAAAATGAACAGAGAAAACTTATAATTAAAATAGAAAAAACCAAAGAAGTTCTGACTAACCAACCCGAAGAACATATTGAAGAACTGTTGAAAGGAAATCTGCAAGACTTGCAAATAGAACACATACAAACTGCAACTAAATTGGCAGATACACAAAAAGAATTGGAAAGCTTTATGCGCGACGTGCTTGCCTTAGCCCAAACAATTGGCAGTGGCATAGATGCTGGCGATAGCCCCCGCTTGCAAGCAGCCCGCCGCCTGTTTGAAGCAGGTAATTTTGAAGCTGCCAACAACACCCTGAACGAAACAGCCATAGACGAAGAAATACATGTTGCTCAAAGGGCATTAGCCAACTTAGCCAACGAGTTACAATTAAAAGCCCAAATCATTGCCCTCAACAAAACCCGACCCGATTGGTTTGAAGAAGCCAAACGCCTCTATGAAAAAGGCGTAGCTACCCATAGCAGTTACCACACCTGCTTTGCCTGTGCTTATTTTTTAGGCGAACACAAACAACACCGTACCGCCATACAGTACTACCAACAAATGCTGCTCTTTTCGGCAGCGGATAGCCCCCAAGCCACCGCTTTAAACAGTTTGGGGAATTTAGAAGCAGCAATGCATGAATACTTTAAAGCCTTAGCGCATTACAGGGAAGCCTTAAAGATTTACAGAAATCTTGCCCAAACCAGCCCGCAAGTCTATTTACCGGATGTAGCCATGACCTTAAACAATTTGGGGAATATAGAAGTGGCAATGCATGAATACTCCGAAGCCTTAGCGCATTACAGGGAAGCCTTAAAGATTTACAGAACTAATGCACAAACCAACCCGCAAGTCTATTTGTCGGCTGTAGCCGAAACTTTAAACAATTTAGGGATATTACAATGGGCTATGAATGAATATCCCGAAGCCTTAATAAATTATCAGGAAGCCTTGCAAATAAAAAGAACCCTCGCCCAAACCAACCCGCAAGCCTATTTACGTGACGTAGCCGAAACTTTAAACAATTTAGGGATATTACAATGGGCTATGAATGAATATCCCGAAGCCTTAATAAATTATCAGGAAGCCTTGCAAATAAAAAGAACCCTCGCCCAAACCAACCCGCAAGCCTATTTACGTGACGTAGCCGAAACTTTAAACAATTTAGGGATATTACAATGGGCTATGAATGAATATCCCGAAGCCTTAATAAATTATCAGGAAGCCTTGCAAATATTCAACACCCTAGCCCAAGTTAACCCACAAACCTATTTGTTTGCTGTAGGCCAAACTTTAAACAATTTGGGGATTTTACAAGTGGATATGAATCAATACACTCAAGCATTACAATATTACCTGAAAGCCTTGCAGATTTACAGAAATCTTGCGCAAACCAACCTGCAAGTCTATTTACCTTATATAGCCGACAATTTAAACAATTTGGGGAATTTACAAGCAGATATGTATGAATACTCAGAAGCCTTAGCACATTACTTGGAAGCCTTGCAGATTTACAGAACTCATGCGCAAACCAATCCGCAAGTTTATTTACCCTATTTAGTAAATATTACTGTGAATCTGAGCACTTTCTATAAAGATTGTATGCCCGATAAAGAAATATCTTTACAGTATGCCAAAGAAGCCCTTATTGCGGCACAGCCTGTTAGCCATGTGCCGAGTGTACAAGAGTATATAAGTACGTTGCATAAAATTTTGGAGTATTGGGATGATTAAAAACATAAGGCTGCCCTTTTCGGACAGCCTCATGTTTTTTGGGCAGTTTATGGTTACAAACAGACATCGTATGTCTTGGTTAAAACTATGTTTTCAAATGCACAGCTTTTAGTGCTTACTCATTTCACGAGGCATAGCCTCGCGCAAGCGCGCGGGCAAGCAACTATCAGCCAGGTGTTGTCTTAAAAATGTTTTGGGCAGCCTTGCACTATTTGGGGTTTGGCCTTTAACAGCGGTATTTTAATGGCTAAATAGGCATCGGCTTCCGATATTTCTTTGACAAATAAAGAGGAGAAAATGTTTTTAGACCCCAAAACAAACGGCCCGAGGCGCAAAAAACCGCCTACTTTTACCCCTTCAAACTCGTTGATAGAAACCGGAACGCCGCCGGTAATGGCTATGGTGGTAAAGCCTGGGGTAAAAACATAGGTATTAATTGCCTTTAAGCGGTTGCCTTCTTTGTTGCTGCCAAGTGCGGTGTAAGAATAAAAACTGAGGTAAATATTGTCGTACCCGCCGCCTTCAAATACGCCGCTTTCCCATAGATAGGCCGTTGCCTGAAAACTTAGTGCGGTAGGCAGGCGCATTTTAAACTGTCGTTTATCGGGTTTAAAGGTGACGCGGTTTTGCAGGGTATCGTCAAAATCCTGCAATGATTCAAACTGCACATTGTTTAAATCCCAGTTGCTGATGTTGGCGCTGAAATCGGCAGTTCCGGGAGCTTTGTCGAAAGTAAGAGCGCCAACATCTAAAACCGAAACGCCAAGAATAAGGCGGTTTTTGAAAGAATACTTAAATCCGGCATCTAACCCTACGGAGTTACTTTGAGGCTTAAATTTAAGAAATCCCGAACCGGTTTCGGTATGTCCATAGTTGAAGTTTGCGTTGTAAACGCTTAGCACATCGCCGGCATCGAAACGGTAAGAGGCATCGCTGCTGTTAATATAGAGGGCATTTAACCCCATGAGGTATTTAATCCGGGCGGCAATTTTAAAGCGGTGTCCACCGCTAAGGTAGTGCAGATAGCCGTAGGTAAGTCCTATTTCGGCCCAGCTCATTTGGTTAACAGCGGCGCCGGGTGAGGTATAGGTTTTACCCAGATAGGGGTTGTACTGCAAGTCGTCGTAAATCATTTTTGCCAGTTCTTTGCCAATATTTTCGGCTTGGGCGGCAACGCGGGTTTGTATGGTTAAGGCTATAGCCATGTTGGGGTTAATTTCAAACATGGCCGAGGGCAGTTGAAGGCGGGTATGTGCCACAAATTTAGTGGCAACGCCGGTGGTATCCAATTCGTTTGATTTATCCTGGTCTAACGACCATCGGAAAACCGGTTTGGGTTTAAATTTCAGGTAGTTGTTTCCGGCGTAAATGCTGGCGCCAATAAGGTTAATGTCGGCTTTGTAAACGCTGCCTACCACGTTGGCCGGCTGCAAATCAATGCCCGTAACACCCGACCATGGGTTAACGTTAAAGCCGGTAAAATCTTGTGCCTTTGCCTGAAAAAAGGCGGCACAAACAATTGCTGTAATTAGTAAAACGGCTTTTGTAAAAGCCCGGGTAATTTTGTACATAAACAAAACAGGAGTTTTAAATTATTTTGAATGCGCAAAGTTACCATTTTTTTTATTGACCAAATTAATAGCTATAGACTTACGGGCGGGTAAAAATGGAGGGCAGTTCCGTTTTTTTTACTCAGCAGATACCTGCCGGCTTAAAGTTGGTTAATTTGGTTTACAGGCAACCCGGTAATTTTTGCAATTTCATCGGCAGAAATGCCTGCTGTTTTCATGTTTCTGGCTATTTCTAATACTGCCTGTTCTTTCCCAATTTCTATGCCCTCATCCACTCCTTCGTCAAATGCAGTTTTTACCACTTCTTTTA